>JAYVUL010000384.1:0-15691 GCA_043787935.1 Chitinophagaceae bacterium
CACCCAGTAAAGCAGTATACAGATCTATAGTTGCGGTGGTAAAGAGGTCGTTGCCGGAGCGTTTAAAATGCGGATGGGCTGCAATAGAAAAAGTAATGAACAGGTCACCTGCCGGGCCACCATTTACACCTGCTGCACCGTAGCCTTTTAGTTTTATTACCTGGCCATTTTCTATACCGGCAGGAATGGTGATGCGGATATTTTTGCCATTTACGGCAAGTGTTTGCTGGTGTGTTTCCATTGCATCCAATAAACTGAGTTTCAGTTCGGCATTGTAATCCTGCCCCCTGAATTTTGTTTGCCTGCTGCGGCCTGATCCTCCAAACATAGATTCAAAAAAATTAGAAAAATCGCTGTCGGCATCGCCTGAAAAATGCTGCCCGCCAGAATATTGCGACTGCCGTTGCGACTGCCGCTGTTGCTCAAACTGATCAGCATGTTGCCAATCTTTGCCGTACTGGTCATATTTTTTTCGCTTCTCAGGGTCGCTCAGTACTTCATTGGCTTCATTTACCTGCTGAAATTTTTTATGGGCATCTTTATCATTCGGGTTGAGGTCGGGATGAAGTTTCCGGGCCAGTTTGCGGTAGGCTTTTTTGATATCTTCTTCTGAAGCAGTTTTATCAACCCCTAAAATTTTATAGTAATCAATAAACTCCATGTAGCTGATTTTTTGTTACCTGAAAAATAAAAGTGCAATGCAGATTTGTACTCACCACAGTATTTATACAAAGCAGGTACAATAGACGCAATTACACCATTATGAGGTGCAGGGTTGAAGAATATTTGCAGGGCAACAAGCTGATTGTACCGGCGATCCTGGAGGCAGATGATGGGAATAAACCGGCAATTAGTTTTGAGGAGCCAGTGAAACATTTACGGCGTTAGCTCCTTTAGGCCCCATTTCTACTTCAAAAATTACTTTACTGTTTTCTTTTATTGCTTCTCTTAAGCCATTTACATGCACGAAAACACTTTGCTGGGTTTCCAGGTCTTTAATAAAACCATATCCTTTGGCTTCATTGAAGAAAGTAACTGTACCTTTCCTGATCAGGTCTGCAGGGTCAATATCCTGCTGCTTTGGTACACCAATTTCAATATCCTCCTGCCGCACCTTTTTCATCTTCTTTGGATCGGGCGGGGTAGCAGAGAGATTACCATTCTCATCAACATACGCCAGCATGTCGTCTAAACTTTTTGATTTGGGGTTTTCTTTCCGCTCCTGCTTCTTCTCTGCTTTTTCTCTTTTGTTCTGATTTTTTTTCTTTTCTCTTTCTTTTTTGTTCCAGGTTTCTGCCATAAATGTTTATTAAATAAATAAATGTTGTTATTAAAAAGAATACCAATTGAAATTCCTAATCTGGGGAAAAAGCGGGGTGTTTTCGGCAGATGCTGTCAAAGATACCACTTTTTCCCTTGCCTTTTGCCAGCAGCGTTTGGCTGTGGATATTTTACGCTAATACCGGTAACAAACTGCATTGATGTTCATGCCGGCACCCACCGACGCAAACAGGATCACCTCGCCGGGTAAGATCCTTTGGCCGTCCACCTGTTCCTTTCTTACCAGGTCGAATAAGGTAGGCACGGTTGCCACGGAACTGTTGCCAAGCCATTGGATGCTCATGGGCATGACCCCTTCAGGATGTTGTGCTATTCCATACAACTGGTACAGCCTTTTGATAATACCTTCATCCATTTTTTCATTGGCCTGGTGAATAAATATCTTTTTCACCTCGTTGATCCCCACTCCGCTTTTATCTAAACAATTTTTCATGGCAGCCGGCACGTATTTCATGGCGTATTCATACACTTTGCGTCCTTTCATTTTAATAAAACGGATGTGAGGATCACTCCCCGGGAAAAAGGATTTTTCCATATTGATATAATCCAATTCTTCCAGTGAATGGGTTTGCACAGCCGCCCCAAGCATGCCCGGTCCATTCCTGGTTGTTTCCTTATATTCCAGCACCGCAGCACCTGCACCGTCGCTGAAGATCATGCTGTCACGGTCATAGATGTCAATCACCCTTGACAATGTTTCAGCTCCGATCACCAATGCTTTTTTGGCAATTCCTGCTTTAAAAAAAGCATCGGCCTGAATTATTCCCTGCACCCATCCCGGGCAGCCAAATAATATATCGTAGGCCACACAGGCGGGATTGTGTATCCCTAACTGATGTTTAATGCGGCAGGCTAATGAAGGAACGGCATCGGTTTGAATACAGTGTTTGAGCACATTGCCAAAGTTGTGTGCAACGATAACCTGGTCAAGTTCTTCCGGGTTTATTTTACTGTCGGCAATGGCTTTTTGCGCGGCAATGGCACCAATGTCTGATGTGTTGAGGTCATCAGAAGTATAGCGCCGCTCTTCTATCCCTGTGATCTGCCTGAATTTAGCCACCACTTCCTCAGGCGGTGTTGACAGTGGTTGCTGGTTATCCGAATAAAAAACATGCTGTGCAAAATCACTGTTTGATTGCACAACAGGAGGTATATATGAACCCGTGCCGGTAATAATGGATCGAAACATATTGCATCAAAATTATTTTATTCAAATCTTATTGCTGTTGATTATGGTCATCCGGAGAAATGATATTGGTTATAAAAAGCCCGGCGAATAAATCATTTCTTTGCCGGGCGCAGGTTTAATTACCCGGCAGCTCCAACAGGAAAGAATATCCTTTTTTCTGCCGGAATACCTGGTGGAGGAAGTTGCAGATTTTTGTTAATGAAAGAGATTACTGGTTGTAAGTATGGGAAAATTAAATGCTCACCGGAAAAAACAATACCGGTTCAAATATAAAACGGAGCAACAGTAAGAACGTTAATGGAAAGCGGGAAAATAAATACAAAAGCAGCAGGTTAACAATGATTCACCAATAAAGACCGGAAAGATGAATTTACTTCAATACTTCTTCAGTCTCCACATCACCTTCTTCATCTTTTGTTTTGTGGTAATCATTGTTAAGCTGTTTTTCAAATTCCTTTTCATCTTTTTGGTTACGCACCACCAGGAATATGATGAGGGCAACAGCTGCAATTCCTGCAATAATTATTATTGGCCAGTTCATAAACTTATTTTTCCTAAAGTTAAAGTGAATTGTTGGTTTGTTATATTAAGTTTTCGGAACGCAGGAATTAATTTTTGCCCGTGGTATCAGCAGGCATCTTCAGGCCTGAATTTATCCCCTCATTGGTGTACCGGTGAATTTTATCAGTAAAAAAAGTAAATTTATCTATTATGATTGTTTCAAAAGATACTGCAGGATTAACAACAGCGCAGGTAACGGAAAGCCGTGCGCAAAATGGCAGCAATACGCTTGAAATGCAGGAAGACCGGGTATTGTTACAGGTGCTCAGGGAAGTGGTGCTGGAGCCAATGTTCATTATATTGCTGGCTGCCTGTATCATCTATTTTGCCGTGGGGCAATACAAGGAAGGGTTCATAATGCTTGTATCCATATTTATTGTGGCAGGCATTTCCCTGTTCCAGGAATACAGGAGTAAAAATGCCATACAGGCATTAAAAAAAATATCTGCAGCAAAGGCTAAAGTGCTCCGAAATGGCATAGCCACTCAAATCAACACGGAAGAAATTGTGGTGAATGATTTATTGCTGCTGGAAGAAGGTGAAGTAGTGGCAGCCGATGGATTGATAGTAGCGGCCAATGATTTCTCCATCAATGAATCTATACTTACCGGGGAATCCTTTGCAGTATCAAAATCAGCCGATAATAAAAATAGTGTGTATAAAGGTACGCTGGTAACGAGCGGCAGTGCCTCCATAAAAGTTACGGATGTGGGATTAAAGACCATGTTTGGAAAAATTGGCCTTTCACTCAAAGAGATTACCATTGTAAAAACACCATTGCAGCAGCAAATCCGTTCCTTTGTGCGCAACATGGTTTGGGCAGGTGCCGCAGCTTTTTTAATTGTAGTAGGATTTAATTTTTATCATTCCGGAAATTTAATTCAGTCTTTTTTGCAGGGCCTTACCCTTGCCATGAGTATTCTTCCTGAGGAGATTCCTGTAGCCTTCAGTACATTCCAGGCATTGGGTGCATTTCGTTTGCTGCGTAATAAGATTATTGTAAAACAACCACAGTATGTAGAAACATTAGGCTCTGCAACAGTTATCTGTGCTGACAAGACTGGCACATTGACGCAGAATAAAATGAGTATTGAATATTTGTATGACGCCGAAACAAAAATATCTCTCCAAATATTAGACAAGGCAGCGTTACCTGAAAAATTAATTGAATATGCGATGTGGAGCAGTGAAACCAATCCATTTGACCCGATGGAAAAAGCAATACATGAGTTGTATGAAAAAACTGCCCCTGCTGATAAAAGAAAACTGTTTAACCAGGTACATGAATATCCTATCGGAGGTAAGCCCCCGATGATGACGCATATTTTTAAAAGTAGTGCCGGGGAAACGGTCATTGCCGCCAAAGGTGCACCGGAAGCAATTTTAAGACAAAGTAATTTGTCTATTGCTGCATTAAAACATATCGAAGAGCAATCTCTTGCCTACGCCAAATTAGGTTACCGGGTATTGGGAGTAGGCAGGGGAAACTGGAAAGAAAAGAAATGGCCGGCAGCACAGGAGGAATTTGAATTTGATTTTTTAGGGTTGATCGCATTCCAGGATCCTCCCAAAGAAAACATCATTCAGACCATTAAAACATTCCGGGAAGCCGGCATACCGTTAAAAATGATCACCGGTGATTATGCAGAAACAGCACTGGCCATTGCCGGCCAAATTCAATTGGATCACAATAGTGAAGTGCTTACGGGGCAGGAGGTGCTGCACCTGTCAAAAGAAGCCTTGATGCAGAAAGTAAAACAGGTAAATATTTTTGCCCGGATGTTTCCGGAAGCAAAGCTTAAGGTGATTGATGCATTGAAAGAAAATGGCGAAGTTGTTGCCATGACAGGTGATGGTGTAAATGATGGCCCTGCGTTAAAAGCAGCCCATATTGGCATAGCCATGGGACAGCGGGGAAGCGAAGTGGCAAAAGGTGCGGCCTCATTAATTATAACTGATGACGACCTGGCCCACATGACTGATGCAGTTGCTTTGGGCCGGAAAATTTATGACAACCTGAAAAAGGCCATTCAGTATATCGTATCTATTCATATCCCCATCATATTGATCGTGACACTGCCGTTATTACTGGCATGGAAATTTACCGGCATCTTTACACCGGTACATGTCATTTTCTTAGAACTTATTATGGGGCCAACCTGTTCTATTATTTATGAAAATGAACCTATGGAATTGGGCACCATGCAACGTCCTCCGAGAAAAATGGGTGCTACATTTCTATCACTGAGGCAATTGGCTTTGAGTATCGTACAGGGATTGATGATCACTGCAGGTTGCCTGGGCCTTGGCTATTATTATATTCAGCAGGGGAGTAGTGATGACTGCGTTCGTACGGTTATTTTTATCACCCTTTTGTTCAGTAATATTTTTCTTACCCTGGTCAACCGGTCTTTCCATTATTCCCTTTTTAAAACACTGGCGTATAAAAATAACATGGTTCCGCTGATCATTGGCATTACGCTTCTTTTCATTACAGCATTATTGTATGTGCCTTTTATTCAGCGCCTGTTCAGCCTTACCTCCTTGTCTATAAAATCCATTGGCCTTTGTATGCTCGCAGGCATTGTATGCACTTGCTGGATCGAAATATGGAAAGGGTTGCAAAGGGGGAAAACAAAAAAAAATGATGTGTAGAAGCCGTTTGCCTGCAGGGTGAATTACCATTGCGTAAACCTGGTCAACATTGGTGTGCTCTCTGGTCGGAACCTACACGGGCACCGGCAAACACACCACCAAAGAAATACAACGGATATTTAATTCTTATTTATTCCCGTTGGCCAGGAAATAGTATACCTATTTACTGGAGTAAAAAAAATTGCTCATTGTATTGAAAAAAATATATTTTTGTACCGTAAAAGTGAATAACAGCAAAATTGAATAATTACTGCTTACATATCTCCAATGCAAAATGCACTGCTTTCCCGGGCAGCAGCCTTTTTGTAAGTGTGCCGGCTAACAGCCCCAGACGCAATCCCCGTTGCTGATAGGCCGAGCATTTTGAATTGCCCCTGTCAGTGAAAAAACTCCCGAACTGGTTCTAACAATTTTTCTAACAAGTTTAGTTTTATTATACAACAAGTGGAAACCAATAACATTATTATCAGGGTTGCCAACAGCAACGATACCCGTTACGCCAACACCATCACCAATGAAATGGAAAACTCTGCCAAGGCAAGAGGTACAGGTATTGCCAGGCGCAGCCCGGACTACATTGAAAAAAAGATCAATGAAGGAAAAGCAGTAATAGCCATTACACCGGATGGCTCCTGGGTTGGCTTTTGTTACATCGAAGCATGGGGTCACGGGCAATTTGTAGCCAACAGCGGATTGATAGTAGCGCCGGATTACAGAAAGAGTGGCGTGGCCAGGCTGATCAAGAAGCGGATATTTGATTTGTCGAAAGAAAAGTACCCGCAGGCAAAAATATTTGGATTGACAACCGGCCTTGCAGTAATGAAGATCAATTCTGAGTTGGGGTACGAACCCGTTACCTATTCTGAGTTAACAGATGATGAAGAATTCTGGGCAGGCTGCAAAAGCTGTGTGAACTTTGATATCCTGATGAGCAAAGACAGGAAAAATTGCATGTGTACCGCAATGCTTTATGATCCTGCCGATCACCGGGAACCGGAGGAAACGAAGGAAGATTTTAAAACCAACTCCAAAATATATGAGCGCCTGATGGAGATCAGGCAAGGCAGGCTGCTTCGTTTTTTTAACCGAAAACAAAACGGCGACGACAGCAACCTGGCGAAGATGGTATATAAATATTTTTCAAACCTAAGTTTAATTAAATAATGAGCAAGAAAGTAGTTTTAGGTTTCAGCGGCGGTTTAGACACCTCGTTTTGTGCAAAGTATTTAGCTGCAGAAAAAGGGTACCAGATTCACTCCATCATTGTAAATACCGGGGGCTTTAGTGAAGAGGAGTTAAAGCATATTGAAGCACATGCGTACCAATTGGGCGTGCAATCGCATACCACCGTTGATGCGGTAAAAAGTTATTACGACAACATCATCCGGTACCTCATCTTCGGCAATGTATTGAAGAATAATACCTATCCGTTAAGTGTAAGCGCAGAAAGATTAAGCCAGGCTTTGTGTATTGCAGAACATGTAAAGAAAGTTGGCGCAACAGCAGTGGTGCATGGCAGTACAGGAGCCGGCAACGACCAGGTAAGGTTTGATATGATTTTTAATATCATGATTCCCGGTGTGGAAATCATTACCCCTATACGTGATATGAAACTGAGCAGGGAAGAAGAGATTGCTTACCTGGAAAGCAAAGGTGTGGAAATGAATTTTGAAAAATCACAATACTCGGTCAATAAAGGATTATGGGGTAGCAGTGTTGGCGGTAAAGAAACCCTGCATTCAAAAGGCATGTTGCCGGAGGAAGCCTGGCCAACACCGGTAACCGAATTCAACACAACCGACCTGGAACTGGTTTTTGAAAAAGGAGAACTGACAGGAGTGGATGATAAGAAATTTGCTCACCCTACGGAAGCCATCCAATACCTGCAAAGCATTGCCGGCCCTTATGGTATAGGCAGGGATATACATGTAGGTGACACCATCATCGGTATCAAAGGCCGGGTAGGATTTGAAGCGGCAGCCCCGATGATCATATTAAAAGCACACCATGCGCTGGAAAAACATGTGCTTACCAAATGGCAATTGCACTGCAAAGATCAACTGGCCTTATTTTATGGCAACTGGCTGCATGAAGGCCAGATACTGGATCCTGTAATGAGGAATATTGAGGCCTTCTTTATTAACTCTCAACAACAGGTTAGCGGAAAAGTATTTGTAGAACTGGATACCTATCGTTTCCAGGTTACGGGTATTGAATCGGATTATGATTTAATGAGCAGTAAATTTGGCAAATATGGAGAAATGAACAATGGCTGGACAGGAGATGATGTGAGGGGCTTTACAAAAATATTCGGTAACCAGGTGGCCATTTACCATTCTATAAAGAACGATGCTGATGGCAAATAAAATAAACGTTGGCATCGCTGGCGGTGCCGGTTATACGGGTGGAGAATTGATCAGGATCCTGCTAAATCATCCCGCCGCAGAAATTGCTTTTGTACACAGTAAAAGTAATGCCGGTAATTATCTCTACCAGGTGCACCAGGATTTATTGGGAGAGACGGAGATGCTTTTTTCTGATGATGTTACCCCGCTGGCCAACGGAAATATTGACGTATTGTTTTTATGCCTTGGCCATGGTGATTCAAAACAATTTTTATCGGCTAATACAATCAGTGATGCTGTAAAGATCATTGACCTGGCCAATGATTTCCGGTTGGTAAAAGATGCACAGCATGGCACAAGAAATTTTGTTTACGGCTTACCTGAACTACAAAAAGAAAAAATAAGATCAGCCGGTAATATTGCCAATCCCGGATGCTTTGCAACTGCTGTTCAACTGGGTTTATTGCCACTGGCAAAAGCCGGGCTATTGAAGGAAGTATATACAACGGGCATTACAGGCAGTACGGGTGCAGGGCAGAGCCTGGCAGCCACCTCGCATTTCAGCTGGCGGGCAAATAATATACAAGCCTACAAAACGCTCACGCATCAGCATAATGCGGAGATTTTACAATCAATAAACGTTTTGCAATTCAATTCCCCTTTAGGAAAAGAGGGGTTTAATTTTGTTCCCTGGCGGGGAGATTTTACAAGGGGCATCTTCATCAGTTCTCAAATTAACTGTGCGGAGCGTTTAACGGATCTGAACAGGCTGTATGAAGAATTTTATTTTGGACATCCATTTGTACATATCAGCAAAGAACCCATCTTTTTAAAACAGGTGGTTAATACCAACAAGTGCATGATCCAATTGGAAAAGGAAGGGAACCGGCTGGTGGTGCATTCTATTATAGACAATTTATTAAAAGGGGCAAGCGGGCAGGCGGTGCAGAATATGAATTTGATGTTTGGACTGGAGGAGACTACAGGATTAAAATTGAAAGCCAATTATTTTTAAATGCCCAAAGTCTCCGCTAGCCAGCGTAGACTTTCGAGTTCAATGGTTGAGACACATTTATTTTCATCTGCAACTGGAGTTTTCTGTTTTGAATTTTTTTAGGCTAACTATATTTAATAAACTAACCATTTAAGTTCTCCGCTGGTTAGCGGACAAAGGGCACATGAAACTATTCGACGTATATCCACTCAACGACATTACCATTGAAAAAGCTGCAGGTGCTTACGTATGGGATGATGCAGGACAACAATACCTGGATATGTACGGTGGCCATGCAGTGATCTCTATCGGTCATACCCACCCGCATTACATTCAGCGTTTGGAAGACCAGTTATATAAAGTAGGCTTTTATTCCAACTCTGTAAAAATCCCAATGCAGGTGGAGTTGGCAGAAAAATTAGGTGAGGTTTCCGGTAAAAGGGATTACCAGTTGTTCCTGTGCAACTCCGGTGCAGAGGCCAATGAAAATGCCCTGAAGCTGGCCTCTTTTTACAACGGCAGAAAAAAGATCATTGCTTTTAAAAAAGCCTTTCATGGCAGAACATCGCTGGCGGTGGCTGTTACAGACAATCCCAATATTGTGGCACCGGTTAACCAGACAGACAATGTACTGTTTCTTCCCTTTAACGATGAAGCGGCGCTGGAACAGGCTTTTGAGCAACATGAAATCTCTTCTGTAATCATTGAGGGTATACAGGGAGTTGGCGGCATCAATGTGGCAGCGGATTCTTTTTTACAAAAGATAAGAAGCCTTTGTGATGAATACAATGCGGTGTACATAGCAGATTCGGTACAGTGTGGTTATGGACGGAGCGGCCAATTTTATGCGCACGATTTTGCCGGGGTGAATGCCGATATTTACAGTATGGCAAAAGGCATGGGTAATGGATTCCCGGTAGGGGCAATCAGTATTGCGCCCAAAATACAGCCTAAGCATTTTATGCTGGGCACTACCTTTGGCGGTAATCATTTGGCCTGTGCTGCTGCATTGGCGGTATTGGAGGTGATTGCAAAAGATGATTTGATAAATAATGCAAAACAAGTGGGCGATTATTTGATCACTGAATTAAAAAAAATACCCCATGTCAAGGAGGTTAGAGGCAAAGGATTAATGATTGGGATTGAATTGCCGGAAGAATTAAAGGAAGTGAAGAAGAATTTACTGTTCAAACATAAAATATTTACCGGCGAAGCAAAACCTAATGTGATAAGATTGTTGCCCGCCCTGAATATCAGCAAAACAGAAGCGGATATTTTTTTACATGCACTTAAAATCGAACTGGGCTGATGAAAAATTTTATTTCTGTGAATGATGTGGCGGATATTAACGCACTGGTTGCAAAAGCGCTGGCATACAAGGCCAGGCCATTTGCCGATAAAACCCTTGGTGCCGGCAAGCGTGTTGGATTAATATTCCTGAATCCATCCCTGCGCACAAGGTTAAGCACACAGGTGGCCGCCGCAAACCTTGGCCTGGAAGCCATTGTGTTTAATGTGGACAAGGAAGGCTGGGCGATGGAGTTTGAAGATGGGGCCATCATGAGTGGCAATACCGTAGAGCATGTAAAAGATGCTGCCCCGGTTTTAGGAAATTATTTTGATATACTTTGTATCCGGGCATTCCCTTCTTTACAAAACAAGCAGGATGATTACAGTGAACTCGTTATAAAATCATTTATTGAGTATGCAGGTGTACCCATTGTTAGTTTGGAAAGTGCCACGCTGCATCCGCTGCAATCTTTAACAGATATCATCACCATTAAAGAATCTTTATCGCAGCAACCCGCAAAAGGTGAAGGCAGATTAAAGATTGTTCTTACCTGGGCGCCGCATATCAAGCCGTTGCCGCAATGTGTACCCAATTCAACCGCACAATGGATCAATGCCTGGGGCGAAGCCCATTTTGTGATCACCCATCCCAAAGAGTATGAACTGGATGAACAGTTTACAAACGGAGCCACCATCATGCACAACCAGGATGAAGCGTTAAAAAATGCTGATTTTATCTACGTAAAAAACTGGAGTACTTACAAAGATTACGGGAGGATCTACACCAATAATCCATCGTGGATGCTGACAACGGAAAAATTAAAGCAAACCAATAATGCCAAAGTGATGCACTGCCTGCCGGTGAGGCGGAATGTAGAATTGAGTGATGAAGTGCTTGACAGCAGCAACAGCATTGTTACACAACAGGCATCCAACAGGGTATGGGCAGCGCAGGCAGTGTTGAGTGAAATACTAAATAACGCCTGATGGAAAAGCTATTTGTAATAAAAATTGGGGGAAATGTAATTGATAACGATGTAGCATTGCAAAGCTTTCTTGCAGACTTTGCTTCTTCCCGGGCAAAGAAAATCTTGATTCATGGCGGCGGAAAAGTTGCCACCAAAATAGGAGAACAGTTAGGCATTGAATCAAAATACATCAATGGAAGAAGGATAACAGACGAAGCGACTATTGACCTGGTGACAATGGTATATGGAGGATTGGTGAACAAACAAATTGTTGCAAAACTTCAGGCGCTTAATTGCAATGCAATTGGGCTAACCGGTGCAGATGCCAATATTATCCCTGCAGTGAAAAGGCCGGTGAATGAAATTGATTATGGCTTTGCTGGAGACATAAAAAATGAAAATATAAATGCAGCGGTGCTGGATGTGTTGCTGCAACAGGGACTTAGTCCGGTGATAGCACCGTTAACGCATGATGGCAAAGGGCAAATACTGAATACGAATGCAGATACGATAGCTTCTTCACTAGCTGTTGCTTTATCCAAAAACTATGAAGTACGGTTGATTTATTGTTTTGAAAAGAAAGGTATCCTTGAAAATATTGACAATGAAAATTCCGTCCTCCGTTTAATTACGAAAGCCAAATACAGGGAACTGCTGGAAAGCAAAAAAATGTTTGATGGCATTCTGCCCAAAATAGACAATGCCTTTGCTGCCATTGATAATGGTGTAGCGGAAGTATTGATTGGTGATGCAAAGGACCTATTACAAAACTTAACGGAACATACTGCAGGAACTTTAATACAATAAGATGAACAAAACACTTTATGAGGAAGCGGTGGCGCTGTTGAAGCAACTCATTGCCATCCCGTCGTTTTCCAAAGAAGAAAACGATACGGCTGAAATTATCTGCAGTTTTTTTGAGCAGCACCAGTTGTCGTTTGCAAGGGTCGGTAATAATATCTATGCAAAGAATAAACACTACGACATAAATAAACCTTCTATTCTTTTAAACAGCCATCACGATACCGTATTGCCCAATAAAGGGTATACAATGGATCCTTTTACGCCGGTTGAAAAAGAGGGCAAATTGTTTGGATTGGGGAGTAATGATGCCGGCGGATGCCTGGTTTCACTGATAGCCACCTTCCTGCATTTTTATGAAAAGGAAAATACAACGCACAATGTGGTGTTTGCTGCCAGTGCGGAGGAAGAGATCAGCGGGGTAAATGGCATTGAGCTGGTATTGCCCTACCTCGGGGAAATTGATTTTGGCATTGTGGGTGAGCCTACTAAACTGGAAATGGCAGTGGCTGAACGCGGCCTGATGGTAATAGATTGCACCGCCACCGGGAAAGCCGGCCATGCAGCCCGTAATGAAGGCGAAAACGCCCTGTACAAGGCACTGGATGATATTAACCGGATAAGAAGCTACCATTTTGATAAGGTGAGCGAACTGCTGGGGGAATCCCGGCTCACCGTTACCGTTATTGATACCGATAATAAACAACACAATGTGGTACCGGCTCAATGTAAGTTTGTGATTGATGTACGGGTAAATGAATTGTATTCATTTGAAGAGATTTTGGAAGCCTTGAAGACAAATTTAAAGAGCCAGTTTAAGCCACGTACCACCCGGATGAAACCGACCTCTATTGCTTTGGATCATCCTTTGGTAAAAGCAGGCATCAAACTGGGTAAAGGCTATTATGGTTCGCCTACCACTTCTGATAAGGCATTAATGCCTTTCCCCACATTAAAAATGGGGCCGGGAGACAGTGCCCGAAGCCATACTGCAGATGAATTTATTTACCTTTCAGAAATAGGGGATGGGATCAGTACTTATATTAAATTGATTGACCAGATAGTGTAATTGAAAAATTTAATGTAATTTTAAATTTAATAATTTTAAATTAAAAACAATGTATTATGCTTATCAGTATCATAAAAAACTACCAGCTTATTGTAAATAATATGGGTCAGTTAATAGATCTAAGTGGATACCGCAACGATTATTTATCTCAAAAAATTGGTTTGAAACCGGCAAATTTTTCACTGAAAAAACAAAAAGGAAATTGGTCAGTAGAAGAATTATTGAAGTTGCTTTCAATTATTGAAAACGAAGAAATTCAGGATTATATGGATGTGCTTCGAATAAAGGAAGCAAGCAAAGGGAATTTTATATCGTCAGGCCAGTTTGAAAAGGAAATGGGATGGAAATAGTAATTGAAGAATTATTTAAGGAACAATTTAAAAAGTGTCCGGTATCATTTCAAATACAATTCCGAAATGTTTATCAACAACTTAAAGTGGTTGATAAGCCTGTTGAAGTAAAAAATATCACTTTAATTAATCATTTAAAAAATTATTACAAACTTAATATTGATAAAAGCAGGATTGGTATGCAAATAAAGTATGGTAAGCTGCATATCGCCTGCTTTTTGTACAATCAGTATTTTGAAAAATAATATTAAGCATCAGGATGAAACTCTGGCAAAAAGACAAGACAGCACTGGGCGAAGTGGAGAAATTTACTGTTGGAAACGACAGGGAACTGGATCTGTATTTAGCACCCTTTGATGTGCTGGGCTCAATCGCTCATGTAATCATGCTGGAATCTGTTGGGTTGTTGCAAAGAGACGAAATGGATCTGCTGGTAAAGGAATTGAAAGCCATCCACAAAGAAATAATTTCAACTGACGGGGTTTTTACTTTAAATGAAGGCGTTGAAGACATTCACTCACAGGTGGAACTCATGCTTACCCGAAAATTGGGCGATGTTGGCAAGAAGATCCACAGTGCAAGAAGCCGGAACGACCAGGTGCTGCTGGACCTGAAATTATTTTTAAGAAGTGAAATCGAAATCCTTACCCGTGAAGTGAAAATCCTGTTTGATTTATTAATTCAGCAGAGTGAAAAGTATAAACAGGATTTGTTGCCGGGCTATACTCATTTGCAATTGGCCATGCCTTCCTCCTTCGGATTGTGGTTTGGCGCATTTGCGGAAAGTTTAGTGGATGATCTTGTTACACTTCAGGCAGCTTTTGAGGTGGTAAATAAAAATCCATTGGGATCTGCAGCAGGTTATGGGTCTTCGTTTCCCATTAACCGGAAAATGACTACTGAATTACTGGGCTTTGAGGATTTGAATTACAATGTGGTGTATGCGCAGATGGGCAGGGGAAAAACAGAGCGGATCGTAGCATCCGCCATGGCCAATATTGCTGCCACATTGGCTAAGCTGGGTATGGATGCCTGCCTGTTCCTAAACCAGAACTTTGCCTTCATTAGTTTTCCGGATGAGTTAACAACCGGCAGCAGCATTATGCCGCATAAAAAGAACCCTGATGTATTTGAACTGGTACGCTCTCATTGCAACCGTATCCAGGCATTGCCCAATGAAATTATGCTGATGACCGCCAACCTGCCTTCAGGTTATCACCGGGACCTCCAATTGCTGAAAGAACATATTATTCCAGCTTTTAAAAATTTACAGGACTGCCTGCAGATGACAGGTTTGATGTTGCGCAATATCAGCGTAAATGAAAATATCCTGGAGGATGAAAAATACCAGTTCCTGTTCAGCGTGGAGGAGGTAAATAAGCTGGTGTTGGAGGGAATGCCTTTTCGGGATGCGTATAAAAAAATCGGCAATGCCATAGAGCAACATCAGTTTACGTTCAATACTACCGTCAAACACACCCACGAAGGTTCCATTGGGAATTTATGCAATGAACAGATCAGCCACAATATGAACAAAATAGTAGAGCGGTTTAATTTTGGTAAGATCAATAGCGCTTTGCAGCAATTATTACAGTAAATTGCCCCCATCTAATAACAACTCACAAAAGAATAGGGTAGCTGGTGCAGTTATCCATGACGCATTTTTGATTTTGGAACGGCTGGTGGATCAAATTGATAAAGTCAAAGAGTGCACTTCGTTACCCAGGTTAAATTGGGCCAATGAAGCTGATAACAGACTGCTGCCGGGTTCAAAATAAAAATAACGGCTGTTACTTTTGTGGTAAAATAACTTCCTATGGCAGATGCCATTCAAAAAAAACGCATTGCACTATTTGGTTCTACCGGTTCTATTGGCACGCAGGCCCTCGAGGTAATAAGAGCTAATACCAATTTGTTTGAAGCCGAAATACTGACAGCACAAACCAACGCAGATCTGTTGATAAAACAGGCACTGGAATTTAAGCCCAATGCCGTAGTTATAGGTGATGAAACCTTGTACAGTAAAGTGAAAGAGGCTTTATCCCAAACGGAAACCAAAGTGTTTGCCGGGGAAGCTGCATTGGAAGAAACAGCCAACTTTGACAGCTACGATATGATGCTGGCGGGT
>JAYVUL010000385.1:0-6808 GCA_043787935.1 Chitinophagaceae bacterium
GATAAAAAATGACGGGAGTAAGATTACCCCCGTCTTACCCTAATAAAACCTTAAACCAGCAAAAATTTTAAAGCTTAACCAGGTGCTTTCAAAAAGTACCATTTGTTAATAGCAGTTAAGCTTCTTGGAAAATCATCAGGATTGTAAATTTCTTTAATTTTTGATTTTAAAGATCATTCCCGGCAAATATTGCATTGAATATATCTTTAAGATCATTTATGATTGATTGGTATTGCAAATGGTTGCGTGCAAAGTTTCCAATACTATGCCAAAGAGTCAAAATGTGGAAAACTTGGAAAACTTCCCGGAAGAAATACATTTTGGGGCATTTTTTGTATACTGCTGCAAGCCCCTATTTTATTACCTTTGCCAACATTTACAAAAGATAGATAGCAATAAAAAATATGTCGGGCAAATACAAAGAGTACCAGCAACTGAACTTACCCAAAATAAGCGAAGAGATATTAGTGAAGTGGGAAGCCTCCAATGCATTTGAAAAAAGTGTAACCTTGAGGGAAGGCCATCCACCCTTTGTTTTTTATGAAGGGCCGCCAAGCGCTAATGGTATGCCGGGTATTCACCACGTAATCAGCCGAACATTAAAAGATTTGGTTTGCCGGTACAAAACCATGCAGGGTTTCCAGGTAAAACGCAAAGGCGGATGGGATACCCATGGGTTGCCCATTGAACTGGGAGTGGAAAAAGAGCTGGGCATCACCAAAGAAGACATTGGAAAAAAAATCTCCGTAGAAGACTATAACAAAAAATGCCGCGAAGTGGTGATGCGGTATAAAGATAAATGGGACGATATCACCAAAAAGATGGGCTATTGGGTTGATCTTAATAATCCATATGTAACTTTTGAAAATAATTATGTAGAAACATTATGGTGGTGCCTGAGTGAATTGTACAAGAAAGGTTACCTGTACGAGAGTGTGAGTATACAGCCTTACTCCCCTGCGGCAGGTACCGGATTGAGTTCGCATGAATTGAACCAGCCCGGAACCTATAAGGATGTGAAGGATACGAGTGCAACGGTGATATTTAAATTGAGTGCAGCGGGCACAAATGAAAGTCACCCATTGGTAACAAAATTGCTTGATGCACTCTTTAAGAATTCAACCGATATCACAAAGGATACCGGTATTGGCATCATGGCATGGACAACTACCCCGTGGACATTGCCTTCTAACCTGGGATTAACTGTTGGGCCAACGATAGATTATGTCCTGGTAAAAACTTTCAATCCATATTCCCATTTACCTGTCAGCGTGATACTTGCCAAAGCCTTGGTTGGTAAATACTTTAGGCCGGAAGGAGAAAATGGCGATTTTGAAAACTATACCCCAGAGGTTAAGTTGGTGCCCTGGGAAATTATTGCCGGATTTAAGGGCATTGAACTGGAAGGCATCAAATACGAACAATTGCTTCCTTTTGAAGCGAATACATTGAAAACTATAGACGAAATAAGCCCCGGTGCTGAACCGTTCAAGGTAGTGTTGGGAGACTTTGTTACCACAGAAGATGGAACCGGTATAGTGCATACTGCGCCTGCTTTTGGTGCAGATGATTACCGGGTGGGCAAGAAAAATAATTTGGGGATATTAACCCTGGTTGATAAGAGGGGAAAGTTTCTTACCGGGGTAAAGGACGGGATATTTTTATATGGGAATGAATACGTAAAGGAAGACTACCTGAAAGAGGATGAAAAGAAAACCGAATTTGAAAAGCAGAAAGACATTTTAGAAGCTAACGGAAAAATAAAAGAGTTAAAAAAATATTTAAATGTTGATGACAGGATTGTGTTGAAGCTGCAGGAAGAAGGTAAGTTGTTTAAAAAAGAAAGATACGAACATACCTATCCTCATTGCTGGAGAACAGACAAACCCATTTTGTATTACCCGTTGGATGCCTGGTTCATTAAAACCACCGCTGTAAAAGACAGAATGGTGGAACTGAATAAAACTATCAACTGGAAACCGGCAGCTACCGGCACCGGCCGTTTTGGCAACTGGCTGGAAAATATGGTGGATTGGAACCTGAGCCGTTCACGGTTTTGGGGAACGCCTTTGCCTATCTGGAAAACTGAAGATGGGGAGGAAGAAAAATGTATAGGCAGCATCGAAGAATTAAATCAGGAAATCAGGAAAGCTGCCGAAGTGCTGGGTGAAGAAACAAATAAGCATTATTTGCACGAAGGCATCCTCGACCTGCATAAACCCTACGTAGATGAAATTACCCTGGTAAGTTCAACAGGTAAGCCAATGCAAAGGGTGCCTGACCTGATTGACGTTTGGTTCGACAGTGGTGCCATGCCTTATGCCCAATGGCATTTTCCATTTGAAAATAAAGAAACATTTAAGCAAAATTTCCCTGCAGATTTTATTGCCGAGGGTGTTGACCAGACAAGGGGATGGTTTTATACTTTACATGCTTTGGGGGTTTTGCTATTTGATAGTGTGGCCTACAAAACAGTTGTAAGCAATGGTTTGGTGCTGGATAAAAACGGCAACAAGATGAGCAAGCGCCTCGGTAATGTGGTGGATCCCTTTGGTACCATTAATACTTTTGGGGCAGATGCCACCCGCTGGTACCTCATCACCAATGCTTCCCCCTGGGATAGTTTAAAATTTGATGAAGAAGGCATCAGGGAAGTTCAACGGAAGTTTTTTGGCACCTTGTACAATACCTACCAATTTTTTGCTTTATATGCCAATGTTGATGGTTTTGCTTTTAACCAAGCCCCCATCCCAGTAAAAGAAAGGCCGGAGATTGATCAGTGGATTTTATCCTCCCTCAATTCATTGATAAAAATTGTGGAGCAAAATTTTGATGATTATGAACCCACACAGGCTGGAAGGGCCATTGAAGAATTTACAGATTCCTTACTCAGCAACTGGTATGTTCGTCTTTGCCGCCGCCGTTTTTGGAAAGGCGAATATGAGCACGACAAAATCTGTGCTTACCAAACGCTATACGAATGCCTGGAAACATTGTGCAAACTGATGGCGCCTGTTGCACCTTTCTTTGCTGACTGGTTATTTGCCAATCTTAACGAAGTAACAGGCAGGTTTTCTGCGGTGTCAGTTCACCATACTGATTTTCCGAAAGCAGATGACACGGTGATAGATACCGACCTGGAGAAAAGAATGCAGCTTGCACAGGATACTTCTTCTTTAATATTATCTGTTCGTAAAAAGGTAAATATAAAAGTGAGACAGCCGCTTCAAAAGGTATTTATCCCTGCTATGGATGCCACCATGGGGGTGAGATTAAAAAAAGTGGAAGATATTATTAAAGCGGAAACAAATGTAAAAGAAATTGACCTGTTAGGCGCTGAAAATGACTTTATTAAGAAGAAAGCAAAGGCAAATTTCAAAACACTGGGCAAAAGGTTGGGGGCTAAAATGAAATGGGCGGCTGAGGAAATAGCAAAATTTGATAGTGCCGCGATTGATAAGGTTTTGGAAGCGGAATTTATTTTAAACCCTGGTTATCAGGCTAATAATGAGGAGCCGGTAATAATTACTTACGAGGACATTGAAGTATCGACCGATGAAATACCCGGATATGAGGTAGCTAATAAGGGAAGTTTAACGGTAGCTTTAGACATAACGCTTACTGAAGAATTGAAAAAAGAAGGTGATGCAAGGGAATTTGTAAATAAGGTGCAGACAATCAGAAAAGAAAGTGGTTTTGCCCTTACAGACCGAATAATAGTGGAGGTATTGGAAAATGCTGCACTGCAACCTTCATTAATTCAATATAAAGATTATATTTGCGCCGAAATTCTGGCAGATTCGCTTGCTTTTATGACCGTTTTACACAGCGGCAACGAAATTGACGTGAATAATGCCATTTTAAAAGTGAACGTACTTAAAAACGAACAGTAGTATGGCAACAAAGAAGCAAGTACCGGTAAAACCGGCTAAAACAGCAAAGCCCGCTGTGAAAAAAGCAGTAAAAGTGGCAAAACCTGCCCCTAAAAAAATAGTGAAAGCTGCTCCTGTAAAAAAGGCAGCTATTAAGAAAGTAGCCGTAAAAGTTGTTGCCAAAGTTATCAAGCCTGCTCCCAGGCCAGTAAAAAAGATTGCTAAAGCCCCAGTAAAAAAGGGGGGAGTAGCTCCAAAAAAAGCAGTTAAACCGGTAGCAAAAGCACCAGTAAAAAAATCCGCCTCTTTAAAGAAAACTCCGGTGCAGGCAAAAGTGAATGTGAAGGTGGCAGTAAAACCAGTACCAAAAATCATGACCAAAAAAGAAGAAGTAAAGAAACCGGCCGCAAAGCCTGTTGAAGTGGTAAAAGCAAAACCGGCTGCAGAGGTAAAGGCTAAAGACATCAAAGTACCGGCACCAAAGCCTGTTGTGATACCAAAAATATCTACCAAAACGGTACGCAAATACCAGCCTGATTTTACCAAATCGGTGTTAGACAAAGCCCAGGTAGATCCTGGTGCTCCTTCGATGCGGTACAGCGATGGAGAATTGGTAGAATTCAGGGAACTGATTCAGCGCAAATTGGA
Organism: Chitinophagaceae bacterium; assembly: GCA_043787935.1. Taxonomy (GTDB): domain Bacteria; phylum Bacteroidota; class Bacteroidia; order Chitinophagales; family Chitinophagaceae; genus Ferruginibacter. Next base: position 4,521 of record JAYVUL010000385.1, read on the forward strand.
AGCTGCCAAAAAGGAATTGTCTTACCTGCAGGGATTGATCACACGCAAAGACGAAATGGGTGGAGATGAAGGGGATAACCGCTACATGACAATGGAAGATGGCAGCCTGAGTATGGAAAGGGAGCAGCTCAGCCAGATGGCCAGCCGCCAGATCACTTTTATTGATCATTTGGAAAAAGCATTGATGCGTATTGAAAATAAAACATACGGCATCTGCCGGGTAACTGGTAAATTAATTGATAAGGCCCGTTTACGTGCTGTGCCACATGCCACTTTGAGCATTGAAGCCAAAATGGGAGCAATGCGGTAATATTACTTTAATATTTTTTATAGGGAGAATGGGAAGCCATTCTCTTTTTTTATGCGCTATCCGAAAGGAAATCATAAATCAAAGTAACCCGTTAACAACCAATTTGAAAACTATTTTAACGGGCTTGAAAAAATTGTTTTTACATTTGCAACATTGTTACAATTATTAATATAGAAAAACAATCTCCGGAAATCTAATTTATGTTTAAAGTTATTCTTTTTTTACTGCTGGGAAATATTGCCGTTGCCGGAAATGAAAAAGACAGCCTCCATATTTTGCAGGGTAGTTTTACAGGCCACATAAAGGATGCTAAAACAAATGCCCCACTGGCAAGCGTGTCGGTTTTTTTTGCTGATTTAAAGGTAGGAGGCACCACCAATGAAGCCGGTGTGTTTAGTATTCATAACATTCCGGAAGGAAAACACCTGGTGGAAATTTCCCATATTGGCTATACCACAATTGCTGAGCAGGTAGAAATAAAGAATCAAACCACCAAAGACTATTTGTTAGCGCCATCTATTGTTGAAAACAATGCAGTGATCATTACCGGGGCAGGCATCGCTACCCAATTAAAAAAATCCCCTTTCCAGGTATCAGTGCTCCGCAGAGAGGATCTGCTTCAAAACACGGCTGCCAATATCATTGAGGCTTTAGCCAAAACACCCGGGGTTTCTACTTTAACAACAGGGCCTGCTATTTCAAAGCCCGTTATACGTGGACTTGGATACAACAGGGTGCTTACTGTAAATGATGGTGTAAGGCAGGAAGGCCAGCAATGGGGAGATGAACATGGAATTGAAATTGATGAAGCCAGTGTAAGCAAAGTAGAAGTGTTGAAAGGGCCAGCCTCCCTTATATATGGAAGTGATGCCATTGCAGGCGTGATCAATATCATTACCAATGTGCCTGTAGAAAATAATACCATCAAAGCAAATATTTTAAGCAGTTATCAAACCAATAATAAGTCGAGATTACTGAATTCAAATATTGCCGGCAATGTAAATGGAATTAACTGGAATCTTTATGGATCTACCAGTGCTGCTGCGGATTACCGCAACAAATTTGACAGCAGGGTCTTCAATTCAAAATTTAATCAACACAATTTTGGTGGCTATGCAGGGTACAATGGCAATTGGGGTTACAGCCATTTGCTTTTCAGCAGCTTTAATTTAACAACGGGCCTTGTGGAAGGAGAAAGGGATGACGCAGGCAACTTTATCAAACCGGTTGCAGGGGGAGGAACAGCAAAGGTGACGGATGCAGATTTTAATACAACTACAGCACTCATTCCTTACCAGCATATCAGGCATTTTAAAATAGCTACAGACAACTCCTTCAAATTTGGGAAGAGCCGTTTGTCACTCAACCTGGGTTTTCAACAAAACCAACGGGAAGAATTTGGCAACCCGGATAACCCGGAAGAGCGGGTATTGTTTTTTGATTTAAAGACAATCACCTACACGGCACAATATCATTTGCCTGAAATGACCGGCTGGAAAACATCGATTGGTATAAATGGCATGCAACAGCAAAATACCAACAAGGGTTTGAAACAACTGATACCCAACTATGACCTGTTTGATATCGGTGGATTTTTGTACACACAGAAAACCATTAACCTGTTTACCCTGAGTGGTGGTGTAAGGTATGATACAAGGAACCTGGATGTGCAACATTTACTGGATGGTGCCGACATAAAAGCCGAGGGGTTTAAAAAATCGTTTGGTAATTTTTCCGGCAGTGTGGGCCTTGCAGCACAGGTATCCGGCCTGGTGAACCTGAAATTGAACCTGGCAAGGGGTTTCAGGGCACCCAGTATACCCGAGCTGGCAAGTAATGGTGCACATGAAGGCACCATCCGCTATGAATATGGCGATAAAAATTTAAAGAGCGAAACGAGTACCCAAATTGATGCTGGCGCAGAGTTTACTACAGAACATGTGTCTGTTAATATTTCTGCATTTTTTAATAATTTCAA
>JAYVUL010000386.1:0-15558 GCA_043787935.1 Chitinophagaceae bacterium
CTGTTGTAGCCACCGCACAAGCCCCTGTCGCTGGTTACTACAATGATCAGTACTTTTGTTACCTGCCTTTCTGCAGCCAATGACATGCTTACTTCACCATCATTGGTGCTTACAATATTGCTGAGCATTTCCTGCAATTTTTGGGCATAAGGCCTCATCTGGGTAATGGCATCCTGGGCCCGCCGAAGTTTGGCGGCACTCACCATTTTCATGGCTTTGGTAATCTGCTGGGTGCTCTGTACACTTTTTATCCTGTTGCGTACTTCCTTTAATGCTCCTGACATATCTGACTAATTAATAATGTATTGCTATTGATTTCGGTGTGCAAATGTAGGGCAAAAAACCGTAAAGTTCATAGTTGATGGTTCATAGCTATTTTGTCCATAGTCCATGGTCGATAGTCCATAGTAGCGTACAAAACTTGTAAGCTTGTGAAAATTTAATAGCAGTCGCTGACTAAAGGCACAACTATCGGCTATGGACCATGGACTATTGACTTCCTATTGTAAAACTTTGTGATATTAAAAGTGGCTATTGACAAAAGGCTCCAGCCATGGACTATTGACCATGGACTTCCTAAAAAACCTTGATCTCCGCATTCTTATTCTCCTTTCCCATGTTCCTGAAATCCGGGCCTTTGGGCTTTTGCCCCTTGAATTTTTGCAACCGGTAGGTAAAGGTCAGCATGAAATAGCGGCCCAGCCGGTTGCTCCTGCTATCCACGATGGAATTGGAAGAAACTGACCGGCTGATATTGGCATTCTGATTAAAAATATCAAAGGCTGCCAGGCGGATAATTCCATTTTTCTTTTTTAACAGTTGCTTTTCTATTGAAGCGGTAAGGATCGCCTGGTTGCGGCTTACTGATGCGTTGAGGCCGTAATTGAACGTGTAATCAAAATCATACTTCAATACCCAATTGCCGGGAATATCCATATCAATATTGCTGCTGACAGTTAAGGCACTGCTGCTGGTATTTTGAAGCGAAGATAAGGAGGAGCCCCGGGGTTTTGTATAGGTAACATCATTGATGCTGTAACTGGCACCGGCACCAAACTGCAGCCAGGTTTTATAATTATACTCAAAAATAAAGCCCTGAGACGCAATCCAGTTGCGGCCGGTATTGCGAATGCTGTCCACCAGGTTGATGTTGTGGTTGTAATTCAAATTCCCTGAAAGGGTAAGCACATATTTTCTTTTCTTAAAGGGTTTGGAAAAAGTGTAAAATCCCAGGATATTATAATAGCCATTTATATTTTCAGGCATACTTAACTGAGCCCCTGAACTATCATTTGGCCGGAGGCGGACCACATTGTTTACAATCTGGTTTTGAATGGTGCTGACAGTAATGTTGGCAAACAATATTCTACCAGACACAATATTGAAGTTGTTAAAACTGATATTGATGTTGTGGTTGATGGAGGGTTTAAGAAGCGGGTTGCCTTTGGTAACTGCCTGCGGATTGCTGACATCCAGCACCTCCTGCAACTGGCTGAAAGTAGGCTGGGTGGCGTTTCCGCTGTAATTGGCATTGAAGGTTTTCATTTTTGAAAAATTATAGGTAAACCTTGCAATAGGAAAAATAGTTACCCTGTTGATGGGTGTATAAGCACTGTCTTTTGTTAATGACCTGCCCTGCAAACTCACGGGCTGCATGCTTACACCCAGCGTGTAGGTGTATTTTTTCATGGTAGTTCTTAAAGAGATTCCTACCCGGTTATTGTAAAAATCATTTTCAAAATTGTTGGATAAATAGGGAAGCAATGTTTGTACACCGGTAGCTGAATCCACCTGGTAAGTTTTTTTATCATTGCCGGAATAATTGAGTTGATGTGATGCAGCAATATCGAGGTTATGGGTTTTGCTCAAAGGCTCTGAGTACGTTAGCCGGATGCCGGAATTGTGGTTGCTGTTGTACTGGCCGGTAAACTGAAACTGGCTGAAGATACCTGAAGGAGCTGTAAAGACTGCAGTGGAATTTTGGGTGTTTTGATCACTGTTGCTCTCTGAATTGCCCAGGCTGAGGTTGGCAGAAAAATTCCTGCCTCTCTTTTTAAAACGGTGGTTGAATAAAATATTGCCGCTGATGTTTGGGCTGTTTGAACCTGATAAATTATTATTGTACCCATTGCTTGTTTTTGAACCGCCAGGGGTGGCATAATCAAAAACTGTTTTACTGTTGCTGTAACTGGTGGCGTATGTAACCGTGGGGTTTATTTTTAGATAATTGACAGAATCCACCTGGTATTCCAGGTTGAAATAAAAGCGGTGGTTATCCCCGTTGGAAGCAGTGTTGTTATACTGGTTGTTGATAAAAGAGCCATTCTCGAAAAAATTCTGCGTGCTGGTGGTTTGCTGCGCTTTGGTATTTCTGTGGGAGTAACTATAACTGCCATACACATTTATTTTTTTGCTCCATTCATCCCTGTAGTTGATGCCAAAAGAATTACTGGTGGTGATTCCATTGTTGCTGCCCTGGCCCCCGGTAATAAAAGCCTGGTCGCCATTTTGAAAAGCATTCATCAACCCGCTGCCACCGCCCATTTCACTCATCATACTTTGACCCATCTTCATCATATTGCCCATGCCCCTGTTGCCATTTCCGTTACCAAAATTAAATATAGACTGGCCGGTGTTATTACTGCTACCCAGTATAGAGACCTGTTGCCTGTTATTAAAATAATTTGCGTTTATGGATGCCTGGTAGCGGTCTTGTGTGCCGCCTCCAGCCGTAACCCTTCCAAAAAATCCTTTGTTCTTGTCTTTTTTTATCTGCAGGTTAATGATTTTTTCCGGGTCGCCATCCTTAATGCCCGAAACGGTGGCCTGGTCGCCATAGTCATCAATCACCTGCACTTTTTCAATGATATTGGCAGGCAGTTCCCTCGTGGCTGTTTTTACATCGCCGCCAAAAAAATCCTTGCCATTCACCCTCACTTTTGTTACCTGCTTACCCTGCGCCGTTACGTTGCCATCCTTATCCACGGTAATGCCCGGCAGCTTTTTCAACAGGTCTTCCGTCATGGCATTTTCTTTTACTTTAAAAGCGTTTGCCCGGTATTCGATGGTGTCTTCTTTAACCACTATCGGCGGCCCTTCAATCACAACTTCAGTCAGCAATGTGGCCCGGCTTACCAAAATAATATTCCCGGCAACGATCTGTTTTTCGGGTTTGGTAACGGGAAAAGATTTGGCTGCCGACTGATAACCCAGAGCAGAAAAAATCAATGAAAAATTACCGGCAGGCAACAACGCAATAGTAAATTCTCCTTTTTCATCCGTAAAAAAATAAGCCGTATCCCCGGGCGTTTTTTTTACTACAAGCCCGATCACCGCCCTTTCTATTGGCTTGCCTGTGGCAGAGTCAGTGATCCTGCCTGTTATTTGAGCCGCTGCTGAAGTGGCTATCGATAATATATATATGAAGAGTAAAATTTTTTTCATTCAATTAAATTCATTTTTTATACCGGCTTTGTAAATGTAAAGGCATAAATCATTTTACCCGCATATAAATTATCAATGGCAACGGTGCCGGAACCCGAAAAGATAAAAATATCCTCCCTAAAAGGTCTGGAATAAAGTTTTTTGTGTAATATTATCCATTGTTGGGATAAACCAGTTTAAAACAAAGCACCAGGAGGTTTTAATATATGGATTTAGCGTTTAACTTATTACTTACCCTTTTAGTGGAATTACCGATTATTGCTTTCTTTTTTAGAAAAAGAAAGCGAAAAGCGGCCTTGCTGGTTGGCCTTCTTGTTAACCTGATTACCTGGCCTATTGTAAATATAATCCGGCTCAACACAGACTGGAGCCTGGACATGGTTGAGATTGGAGTGGTGATAGTGGACGGGTTAGCCTATTGGTTCTTTTTGGGGCGCAATATTTCAAAAGCGGTTTTCATTACGGTATTGGCCAATGCAGCCAGTTACTTAATTACAAAATTTGTACACCTTGGGCCAGATTTTTTCCAGAAAAAAGTAAATGTACCTATTCATTAAAATCAGTGTACAGCAGCATATTCTGTATTGTCTGTAAGCCTTACCGTTACAGGTTTCAATATATGTACTGTTACTATTTGTCCACCTTCTTTTGTTTGTTGCTGCAGGGATATTTTTCTGTAAATGGATGCTAACAGGGAAAGCTCTTTCCCCTTTTGCCGCTGCAGTTCATTGACTGGTATCGTAAGGATATTGCCGGAAACGGAAGCAAGATGCTTTATGGTAAAGCTTGAATCCGTATTTATGGCATCCACTTCAATATAATCATCACCCTGCAACGGCTTTGTTTCAAATTGTAAATTCAAGGGTTGTGTTGTGGCAGCAGTGGGAGGTACAATTACCAACCGGAAATCATCAAAAGAAAAATCATTGTAAAATTTTTTATTGCTGATGTTGATAAATTCAAAATGGTGCCGGGTGAAAAAGTTTTTTGCAGGCAGGTTGAGCTGGTAAAAAGCGCCGCTGTAATCATTACTGTCCACTTTTATGGCAGTGCCGTCAAACTCAATTTTGCTTGGGTTGTTTAATACAAGTGTAGTGCCTTTATCGCCTGCAAACCTAAACTGGGCCCATACTACCACCATATCATCTTTTTCAGTTTCGGTGTATTCAATTTTATAATCCTGGTAAATGGTTTCCTGGTTCACATCTTTGCTGTTACCTATTTCGCTACTACTGCAGGACGTAATTACAAAGGAAAGAAGGAAGGACCTTAGCAACGGGTAATCTTTAATGACAGTCATATAAATTGGTTTTGTGTTAATGCCGGAAATGAAAAAAAGTTTCGTTAACAAAAGTTTAATACTGGGCCGTGAGTTTTTTGCTGTTAGCTTTGAGCCAGGATCAAAGCTCAAACGCTAAACTAGCTAAACTTCTCAACTAATTGTTACCTTTGCCGTTCTGTCAATTTGGCTACGATTTTATTTCAGCACCATATTTGACACGGCTGATGACCTAAGTCAATACATTAAACATATACCCAATAACACGGAATTTTATGGCAGGCTTTTTATCGAAAATATTTGGAGGCAATAAAAGTGAAAAGGACGTAAAAAAAATATCGCCGCAGGTAGGAAGGATCAACGAATTTTTTGGTCAATACCAATCCTTAAGCAACGACCAGTTGCGTGGAAAAACACAGGAGTTCCGCAGCAGGATTCAACAGCACCTTAGTGCCATTGATGAGGATATCAAAGGCAAACAGGCGGCGGCAGAAGCATTGCCGGTGGAAAATATCAATGAAAAGGATACTATCTACCACGAAATAGATGCCCTGAAAAAAGAGAGAGACAAACAGATCGAAGATATCTTACTTCAAATTTTACCAGAAGCATTTGCCGCAGTGAAAGAAACAGCCCGCCGCTTTAAAGAAAATACGGCACTGGAAAGTTCCGTTACCGGGCTGGATAAAATATTAGCGGCAAAAAAAGATCATATAACCATCGCAGGAGATAAGTCTATATTCAGTAATTCCTGGAAAGCAGCTGGTGGAGAAGTAACATGGAATATGCTGCATTATGATGTGCAGTTGATTGGTGGCGCCGTATTACACAGTGGTAAAATTTCCGAAATGGCTACCGGTGAAGGTAAAACATTGGTAAGTACATTGCCTGCATACCTTAATGCACTGGCCGGTGAAGGTGTTCATATTGTAACAGTGAATGATTACCTGGCAAGGCGGGATAGTGAATGGAACGGCCCCCTCTTTGAATGGCTCGGCCTTACGGTGGATTGTATCGACAAGCATGAACCTAACAGTGATGCAAGAAGGGCAGCCTACAATGCAGACATCACATACGGCACTAATAATGAATTTGGTTTTGATTACCTCAGGGATAACATGGTGCATAATCCCGATGAAATGGTGCAGCGCAAACATCATTTTGCTATGGTGGATGAGGTGGATAGTGTACTGATAGATGATGCCCGTACGCCATTAATCATCAGCGGACCGGTAGGACACAGTGATAATACCCAACAGTTTTTTGACCTGAAACCAAGGATTGAAAAATTAGTGGATGCACAGAAGAAAGCAGTGAATCAGTATTTGATCGAAGCAAAGAAAAAAATTGGAGAGGGCAATGATGACCCTAAGGATAGCGGCCTGTCGTTGATGAGGGCGCATAGGGGCTTACCCAAGAACAGTGCCTTGATTAAATTTTTAAGTGAGCCGGGTATCAGGGTAAAATTGCAGAAAAGCGAAAATTATTATTTAGCAGATCAGCAAAAGGAAATGCCTAAAGTGGATGAAGAACTGTACTTCCACATTGATGAAAAAAACAACCAGGTTGATTTAACTGATAAAGGCATAAACCTGATTACCAAAAGCGGGGAAGATCCTGAATTTTTCATATTGCCTGATATTGCCACCAAACTGGCTGCCATAGAAAAAAGTGATGCCGGTGCTGATGATAAACTGCGGCAGAAAGAAGTATTGTTAAATGAGTACTCCTTAAAAGCAGACCGCATTCACACCGTGCAGCAATTGCTGAAAGCCTATACTTTGTTTGATAAGGATACGGAATATGTGGTAATGGAAGGTGCGGTAAAAATTGTGGATGAACAAACAGGCCGTATCCTTGATGGCAGACGGTACAGTGATGGATTGCACCAGGCCATTGAAGCAAAGGAAAATGTAAAGATCGAAGCCAGTACACAAACTTACGCCACTGTTACGCTGCAAAATTATTTCCGTATGTACCACAAGCTTTGTGGTATGACTGGTACAGCAGAAACAGAGGCAGCTGAGTTGTGGGACATCTATAAACTGGATGTGGTAACCATCCCTACTAACTTAAAAGCCATCAGGAAAGATGAACAGGATTTGGTATATAAAACCAAAAGGGAAAAATACAAAGCCGTTATTGAAGAGATAGAGAAGCTCCGCAATGCAGGCAGGCCCTCACTTGTAGGTACTACCTCTGTTGAGATCAGTGAATTGCTGAGCCGCATGTTAAAACAAAAAAATATTCCCCATAATGTATTGAACGCAAAGCAACATGCCAGGGAGGCACAGGTGGTGGCAGAAGCCGGGCTATCCGGCGCCGTTACCATTGCCACCAATATGGCCGGTCGGGGTACGGATATCAAACTCGGCCCCGGTGTGAAAGAAGCTGGTGGATTAGCTATCGTTGGTACGGAAAGGCATGAAAGCCGCCGCGTAGACAGGCAGCTTCGTGGACGTGCCGGCAGGCAGGGAGATCCCGGCAGCACTCAGTTTTTTGTGAGCCTTGAAGATGACCTCATGCGCATGTTCGGCAGCGAACGTATCGCTTCCTTGATGGACAGAATGGGATATAAAGAAGGTGAAGTTATACAGCACAGTATGATTTCTAAATCTATTGAAAGAGCGCAGAAGAAGGTGGAAGAAAATAACTTTGGTATCCGCAAACGCTTGCTGGAATATGATGATGTGATGAATAAGCAGCGTAATGTGGTGTACAGCAAACGTAACCATGCTTTGTTTGGAGAAAGGCTGGCATTGGACCTGGATAATGCCTTTTATTCTGTTGCAGAAGGATTGGTGAATTCGTTTAAAGAAACCAATGATCATGAAGAATTTAAACTGGCAGTCATCATCAATTTTGGAATTGACACCGGTATCACTGCAGAGGAACTGGAGAAGGGAGTGGTAAATGTAGTGGCTGAAAAATTATATGAAGAAGCCAAGGCAAATTATAACCGAAAAGTGGCCGCCATTGCAGCTCAAACATTGCCGATCATTAAAAATATCCGAAAGGAACAGGGCAACCATATTGTAAATGTGGCTGTACCGTTTTCTGATGGACGAAAGGCAATACAGGCGCTGGCTAACCTCGAAAAAACGATTGCCAGTGAAGGGGCAGAATTGCCCAACGCATTGGAACGCAGCATCACACTCGCTTTAATTGATGATGCATGGAAAGAACATTTAAGGGCAATGGATGACTTGCGCCACAGTGTGCAAACGGCAGGCTACGAACAAAAGGACCCGTTGGTCATTTACAAGATAGAAGCTTTCAGCGCCTTTAAGCAGATGGACGACCAGGTGAATAAAGATATTGTGAGTTTTCTCAGCCACTGTGCCATACCCATGGAGCAAACCAGTGCAGGCAAAATAAGGGAAGGCCGGGAAGAAAAGACAGACATGAGTAAAATGCGCCAGCGCAAGGAAGAATTTGCCGGAGCCACCAGCAGCACCGGCGGCCCCGAATATATGAGCCAGGAAAATGATTACTATGAACCCTCTGCACCGGTAAAACAGGAACCAATACGTGTAGAAAAAGCTCCGGGACGCAATGATCCCTGCCCTTGTGGAAGTGGTAAAAAGTTTAAACAATGTCACGGAAAGGACTTGTAAAAAGAAACCTGATTTCTTTAAATAAAAAGCTAATATTTCCCGTTAGCTTTTTATTTGTTCAGGCCGGCGGAGGAGAAGGGTAAAAATGATACCGGCTGTTTAAACGGAATTGTCTTTTGCATAAAATCTGTTCATTAATGTAACAGGCACATTAAATAACCTGTTAAAGATCACGCATGCCGGTATTCAATCAAACCATGGTCAACAATTCCTTATCCCGGTTCAGGCTGGTAGCCTTTTTTGAAGGCTGTTCTTTTTTATTATTTGCCATCACCATGCCATTGAAATACACGTTTCATATTCCCCGGCCCAACTATGTTATTGGTATGGTCCATGGGGTACTTTTTTTATCCTACATTGTTTTATTAATACAGGTTTCCGTAGAATATAAATGGACTTTTAAAAAAATATCCCTGGCATTTATTGCATCGCTGGTTCCATTCGGAACTTTTTATGCCAATAAAAAATTATATCCTGGGCCAACCCGTTAATATATACGCTAACTGAGGAGGGTAGCTGTATTGTTGTCAATACGCACAATTATTTAATGGAGTATTTGTATTTATATCTTTCAAACAGCTGTGAATGCTTATTATCCAAATTAATTTCCCTGCCTTGTATAAAGGCCTGCGTTACTTTACTTGTCCGCATATCTAAAATATCGCCTTCACTTATTATAAGGTTGGCATCTTTTCCTTTTTCTAATGAGCCGGTAATGTTATCAATGCCTAATATTTTAGCCGCATTTAAAGTAATGGAAGCCAGCGCTTGTTCTTTGGTTAATCCATATGCGGCCAGTGTACCCGCCTGGAACGGCAGATTACGCTGGCGCCAGAAACCTCGGTTAGTATCATCATAAATAGTAAACAACACGCCTGCCTTTTGCAGGGCAGCAGCTGTTTTATAAGATTGGTCCACATCATCATCATCTGTGGCAGGCTGGTTGTGCGGCTGGGATAAAATAACAGCTACCTCATTTTGCTTTAGCAGGGTCGCTATGATCCAGCTGTCTGTACCCCCAACGATTACCAGTTTAAAACTGAACTCTTTTGCAAGGTCAATCGCCACAAGCATCTCTTTCACCAGGTCGCAATGAACAAATAATGTTTGTGACCGGTCAAACAATCCTTTCACTGCTTCATACTTTAAATTTACGGCACTTAGTATGGGTTGACTATGGTAAGCCTTCGCCTCCCTGAAAAATCTTCTTGCAGCTTCAACACTTTCCAAACCTTGCTTTACCAATTCTTCCTGGCTGGTATTGCCACGCCTGAATTGACTGGGCCTGCTGCTAAGCAAGGGCATGTTAAAATGGATGCCGTTATCCGTTTTATAGGCCGCATCTTCCCAGTTCCATGCATCCAGCTGAACTACCGAAGAGGAGCCACTGATGCTGCCTCCGGAAGGCACGATATTGGCCAGCAATATACCATTACTCCGCAAAGTGTTGATCACTTTGCTATCCGTATTGTACGCAAACAAAGCGTGAATGTTTGGATTAATATCACCTAACTCAAAATAATCCGAGGAGGCCCTTACTGCTCCTACTTCTACCAAACCAAGATTGGTATTGCTGGCAATAATACCGGGATATACATGCCTGCCTTTTGCATCAATTAGTTTAACATCTGCTATGGCTGCAGCCGGTCCTACATCCAGTATTTTGCCATTCCCAAAAACAATCATCCCATTTTCTATCACTTGTCCATTACCAATATGAATGACTGCATTGGTAATGGCGATTACCCCTTTTTGCGGCGGAGAAGGATGCATGTTTTCCTGTGCTGATGCAGCCATCGTAAAAAAACTGGTTATTATAAATGCTATCTTTTTCATATAAATATTTTAGTAGTGAATGGGTTAACAACCAAAGGACAATGGGTAATAGTGAATTACCTTAGTGATCAATTTTCACTGATCACTGCTCCCCATCCTTTGCTGTATCCTGCCCCAAACACTGTTATCATCCTCCCGGTCGTCTTCACAGTGATTTCTTTGCCTGAAGGAAGGAACAGCAGGAATGGTTTTATCTCCACCTTTTTTTGCAGTGATCATTTTTTGTATCAGCCTGTACCTTTCTTTTGCAACGGTTTCCCGCTGCAGTTTATCTTTTTCCCTGTCAAAATAAATAGCGCCATCCACCATTGTTTTTTCTGCTTTGGCATATATACTCAACGGATCATCGCTCCACAAAACAATATCAGCATCTTTACCCACCTTAATACTCCCTGTACGATCAGCAATATGTAGCATGATGGCGGGGTTCAGCGTTACCATTTTCAGGGCTTCCTGTTCATCCATATTCGCATACTTCACACTCTTGGCAGCTTCCTGGTTCAGCCTCGTCGACATCTCTGCATCATCACTGTTGATAGCTACGGTAAGGCCCAGCTGTTGCATGATGTAGGCATTTTGTGGTATGGCATCAATCACTTCTACTTTGTATGTCCACCAGTCACTAAAGGTAGAAGCAGCAGCGCCATGCGCCTTCATTTTATCAGCCACTTTATAGCCCTCTAAAATATGGGTGAAGGTATTTACTGTGAAGTGGAACTTATCAGCCACTTTTATCAGGGAGTTAATTTCACTTTGTACATAAGCATGGCAGGTGATAAAACGTTTCTTATTCAATATTTCTACTAGTGCTTCCATTTTTAAATCTCTTCTATTACCACGTCCTGATTTTTGATAGGCAACTGCTCTTGTAAATGCATCCGTCAATACTTCTTCCACACCCATCCTGGTATCGGGGAAGCGGTTATTTCCCTGCGTTGAACTTCGTTTTACATTTTCTCCCAAAGCAAACTTGATAAAGGGATCCCAGTTTGGAAATTTCAGTTGCTCTGCATTGGCTCCCCATTTTAATTTCAATAATTGTGTTTGCCCGCCAATTGTATTACAACTGCCATGCAGGATATGGCTGCAGGTGACACCACCACTCAGGTCACGGTAAAGGTCAATGTCTTCCGGGTCAATCACATCAGCAATCCTTGTCTCGGAGGTTACACTTTGCGAACATTCATTCACACTGCCGGTAACAGCAATATGGGAATGTTCGTCTATGATACCCGCTGAAATATGTTTGCCTGTACCATCAATTACTGTGGCAGCAGCATCTGCAAGCCCTTTGCCTACCGCCGCAATTTTTCCATTCTTTATCAGCAGATCGGTATTGACCAACCGGCCTTCTTTTTCATTTGTCCAGATAGTGGCATTCTTTATCAATATGTTTTGTTGCTTTGGCATTTCCGAATTACCAAAACCAGCAAATGGATAAGTTACCGATGCCATTATTTTACCGGAGTCAATCTTATTATTTTTAAGACTGTCCGTACTGCTGACTGTACCAGTTTTTACTGCTGACCAAATGACCCATTTCCCTGTATTTGATTCACCTGTACCAGACCAGTTGCTGTCGCTGATAATGCCACTAAGCCTTGTAAAAGCAGTGCTGTCATTCTTAAATGTAAAATTCAGTTTCACCAATTTATCGTTGATACTGATACCTGTTTTTGCCGTATCATTTCCTATCACTGCGGCAGTTATCTTATTTCTATCTCCGCTGACTTCAAGGATATAATTTTCATCGTTTACTGTCAGCTTATATTTACCACGGATGTCTGTCCAGTTATCATTTTTTACCACATATTTATTCCCCTGTACCCAGTTTTGATATAGTATTGTTTTCTCTGCAAATAGTGGCCCGGAAACAATCAGGAAGTTGGCTAATTTACCTGCGTCCAGGCTGCCCACTTTATCGTATACGCCAATTAATACCGCAGGTATTTTTGTTAATGCCTCTATTGCTTTTTGCGTTGAAAGTCCATTTGAAATGGCCTTGCGCAAATTTGCAGTAAAGCTGGCGGTTTCATTTAATCCATTTGTGGTTAAAGCAAAATTGATATTGGCTTTTTCAAATACTCCGGGATTGGCAGGAGCCATTTCCCAGTGCTTCAGGTCGGCGAGTGAAACATAACGGGCATCAGTAGGATCTTCCACATCCATAGCCTGGGGAAAGTTTACAGGTAAAATAAAAGCCGCAGCGGTAGCTTTTATTTCGGCAATCCGCTGGTATTCATTACCTCCTCCTTTGATGATGTATTGTACACCAAATTCATCACCGATTTTATCCGCCCTCAGATCGTTCCATTTGTCATTGCTTTCAAAAATTTGTGGTAAGTTTTGGTTATCTAAAAAAGCCTGCAGGGATACATTCAGTCCTTCCGTTTCCGGTTTTGATTTGTACCATTGGGCATCTAAAAAATTTTGTCGCAGCAAAGCAATGCAACCCATCAGCGAACTGGGATAGTCCTGTGTGCTGCTGCCTTTACTGAAAGAATAATGAGCAGTGGCTTTTTCTTTTACAATCACTTTATTTTCCTTTTCACTAGCCAGTGTTACCACTGCACCCGTGCCTCTTGCAACGCCATCCATCTGGTGTGTGAGCACGGTGCCAAAACCTATAGCCCGCATTTCTTTTGCCTTTGCATCATTCACCGTAAAATTTTTATAGCTGTCGTTTTCAGTACGAATCGCCTGGTTCCATCCATAAGGGCCTTTGGTATTAGAAACCACCTGGTACTGTTGCCTGCCAAAACCTGTTTGATTGGTAACCACCGAACTCATTCCATAATCCGAATACATATCAATAAAAGAAGGGTAAATATATTTGCCTTTACAATCCACCACAATGGCGTCTTTTGGTATGGCAACATGAGTACCAACCATTTCAATCTTTCCTTTCCGGATGACCAATGCAGCGTTTTGCAAAGTGGTTGTTGCATCTTTCACCACCGTAGCATTAATAAAAGCATAGCAGCCTTCTTTGGGATTATCTACATCATTCACCGGGAATGTTGCCTGGGCGTGCAAGGCATATTGAAAGAAGGTAAAGGCCATCAACAGCAATAAGAGGATTAGTTTTCTCATAAATCATTTTAGTGGAGTAAATTTTAAAATTAGTGAATGAATAGTAATAATCAGTTACCGCTGTAATAATTTACTGTTCCAAATAGTAGACCAGGATTACCTTACAATGTGGCAGAAGTGGTTTTATCTTAATACCAGCTTTGTCAGAAAGACCACTTTTGTATAACACTCCCTTAACATTTGAACCCATTTTTTCCTAAAATTCACGGGCTTATCAATTGCGGCACGAATATGTATGTATCTCCTGTATCATTTGTACAAAAAACATAAAGCTTTACATTATGAAAAAGATATTAATTGTATTGATCGCAGCAATCAGTTTTAGTGCCGGTAATTCAACACAGGCGCAGGTAACCCCAGGTATAAGTTTTAATACCTTTTACAATGAACTAAGCCCTTATGGCCGATGGATCAACTACCCTGAATATGGCCAGGTGTGGATCACCAACCAGGTAGGTTTTGAACCTTACTATGATAATGGCCAATGGGAATTTACCAGTTATGGGTGGACATGGGTATCTGATTACCCCTGGGGATGGGCACCATTTCACTATGGACGCTGGGCATTTACTTCTTATGGATGGGTATGGGTACCGGGTTACCAATGGGCCCCTGCCTGGGTGAGCTGGTGCCAGAATGATGGCTACTATGGCTGGGCGCCATTAAGCCCGGGAATGGGCTTTAATATTTCCTTCAACGGTATTCCCGGAAACAGGTGGCGATTTGTGCAGCACCAATATATTAGCAGCCCCCA
The DNA here is from genome assembly GCA_043787935.1 of Chitinophagaceae bacterium. Taxonomy (GTDB): domain Bacteria; phylum Bacteroidota; class Bacteroidia; order Chitinophagales; family Chitinophagaceae; genus Ferruginibacter. The sequence continues at coordinate 14,024 of JAYVUL010000386.1, forward strand.
GGTGCACAGCCACATTATAAGGCCCGTAAGGAATGCCAATATTTACAACAAGGTAACCATGATCAACAATACCCAGGCAATTAATAATATTACCTACGGTGCAGGGCCGAAAAGAGAAGAAGTGGAAAGGGTGACCAGGAGAAAAATTGAAACAAAACAGATCGTATTTATTGAAACGGTACCGAATACTCAGGCAGGAAAATCTGAATTGAAAATATATCGCCCTGATAGTAAAGCCTCCGGGGGTACAGAAAATAACAAACCTGCCACTAAAGAAGAAAATGTACAGGCTGTTCCATTACAAAATCCAATTCAGAAAGATGCCATAGTAAAGCCTATGCAACCCGCATGGCCAGTGCTTACAGATCAGCAAAAATTGCAACAGGGAGCAGACAGGCGAAGGCTGCAAGAAGAAAGAGCACAACAAGTGCAAAGGGATCAGCCCATGCGCCAGCAGCCATTGCCTCAGGTGGAAATTGAAAAACAGCACCCCGTTATTCAGCCAAATACAGAACGGGAGGAACCGGTAAAACCTCCAAAAATACAGCAACAGCAGGAATTGATAAAGCAACAACAGCTTCAGGATCAAAAGAACCAGCAGCAGGCAGCCCAACTTCAAGACCAGCAAAGACAGCTGGAATTACAGGAACAGGAATTGATAAGGAAACAACGCCAAATCAGGCAACAGCAAACTGCGAATCAAAAGAATGAGCAACAGCAGGAAGCAGAGCGGCAGAGACTAGAACGTCAAAATGAAATAAGGCAACAAAGGATAGAACAGCAACAAAATCAACCGCCACAAAATCCACCACGGCTGCAGCAGGAGCAGAAAAAACCAGAACAAAAAGAGAGAAGTAAAATTCCAATTTAAAGAGCTATTGCAATTTATTATTATGAATGCCCCTCCGGTTGTGGGGCATTTTTTGTGCTTCCACTTTCGCAGTTGAATGAATTTTTCAGTGTCTGATTTTTATCTTTTCCTGTTTCTTACTTTGTTATAAATTTACAGTATGAAACGGTTGTTGTGGATATGGCTTTTTATTTGTTGTGGAACGGTGGTGAAATCACAAGATGTGAATGATTACTCCTATGTTGACAGCAAAGCACTGCAGATACCAGTCTCCTCATTTTATTCAACCGCAGGTATTGCAAATTATGTACAGGCAAATTTTAAGAATGATAAGGATAAGGTGCGTGCCATTTATACCTGGATCACCTCCAACATCCGCTATAGTAAAGACAGTATGTATTACCGGTATTGGGGCGATGATCCTGAACGCAAATTAACTTCGGTATTAAAAACAAGAAAAGGCGTTTGTGAAGACTATGCAACATTGTTTACCAACCTTGCGCTGAAATGCGGTATGCCGTCTTTTGTTGTAACGGGTTATACCAGGATGTCCGGTCGTGTTAACCGTTCAGGGCATAGCTGGTGTGCGGTGCAGGTGGATAAGGAATGGCTGCTTTGCGATCCTACCTGGGACGAAGGATATATGCATGCTTCCCGTTATTTTTTGATAAGCCCATTGCAGTTT
>JAYVUL010000387.1:0-19160 GCA_043787935.1 Chitinophagaceae bacterium
GGTAAGGCAGTTTCATGGAATGCTGTAACCCATCTGTAAAAATTTTGGCACCAAATTTCTGAACGATCACATTGCCAAAATAATCCTGGAAAGCCTTTGCTATCCTCGATACCATGGCCACACTGATAAGGATACCCAGCATTTTGATCACTCCCCACACAAATTCACTTTGTGTCCTGGTGCCGGTGGCGTGAAATAGTTTAGTCTTGTCATAATAACCCGTTTGTTTTGGATGAGCAGCAAAGCCATCCACCAGTTTACCAAAAAAATAAGGATCCAGCATGGAAAAAACCTGGTTGATGGCCGCCAGCACCAATGCCAGTATGATCAGCCATTTATAGGGTTTTAAATATTGCAGTAAAATTTTCATGGCGCAAAGTTATAAGAAATAATATATCGAATACTATCAATACTACCAGCCCGGCTTCCTCCTGCTGAAGTTTAATTACCTTATTATTTAGAAAGATTGGCATAACCTGATTCCTTGTTTTTTAAGTAAGGTTATAATTGTACAAAAAAAATCGGTTCTTTGGCATTCATAAAATGGGCTGATGAAAATTACAGGATTCACAATTGTAAAGAATGCGGAAAAAAATGATTACCCGGTGGTGGAAGCCATAAAGTCTATTTTGCCGGTGGTAGACGAAATGATTGTAAGCCTTGACAGGGGGGAGGACAATACAGAAGGATTGATAAAAAGTATTGTATCGGATAAAATAAAAATAGTGTACTCCCATTGGGATATGTCATTAAGGGAAGGTGGACAGGTATATGCAGTGGAAACCAACAAGGCGATGGAACAGGTGTCTGCGGATACGGATTGGCTTTTTTATATCCAGGCAGATGAGATCATTCATGAAAAATACCATCCCGCCATCATTGAAGCTGCAAAAAAATATTGCCACGATACCAGGGTGCAGGGGCTGCTGTTCAAATACCTGCATTTCTATGGCACATACGATTATGTAGGCGATAGCAGAAAATGGTACAGTCACGAAATAAGGATGGTTAAAAATGATCAACGCATCCGTTCTTATAAAGATGCACAAGGCTTCAGAATGGGCAATAAGAAACTGGATGTGGTATTGATCGATGCAGTAGTGTATCATTATGGCTGGGTAAAAAGTCCGGAGCAGATGATGAATAAACAGAAGAATATCATCCGGTATTATTCCGGTGATGATGAAGGGATAGAAAGATTCAAAAGTGAAAGAGATTTTTTTGACTTTGATGATTTTGATTCTTTAACAAGGTTTACAGGCACTCACCCAAAAGTGATGGCGCAGCGCATTGCAAATAAAAACTGGGAAACGCCACTTGATATAACCAGGAAAAAATTTTCATTGAAGGAAAAGTTTTTATTCTGGTTTGAAAAGAAAACCGGCAAGCGCCTTTTTGAATTCAGGAATTACCGGTTGCTGAAAAGATGATTTTCACCTCCGTTTAAATCACAAATTATTACCCGGACTAAATACTGATCATGAAAATTTTTGATTGTTTTACTTTTTTTAATGAACTCGATTTGTTGGAATTCAGGCTTCAGTTACTTGATAGCCAAATTGATTTTTTTGTAATTGCAGAATCCAATCTTACGCATTCGGGTATGGCCAAGCCTTATAATTTTGAATTGAACAAAGAGCGGTATTCCCGGTGGCTCCATAAGATCATTTACCTGCCCATACAGCAATCTGCAGCAGGCCTGGTATTTGATCCGGAGCAACAACAGCACAACCCATCCAATGGATCCTGGCAATTGGAAACCTCCCAGAGGGCTTCCTTATCGCTGGCGGCTGAAAAAATTTCAGCCGATGACATAGTAATAGTAGGCGACCTGGACGAAATACCCGATCCGGCAATATTTAAAAATATCCGGCCCGGGCAACTTCCGCTTTCCATTTCCATGTTGTTTCATAATTACTACATGAATTACCAGTATAAAAAGAAGGAAAGGTGGTGGAATGGCAGTGTGGTATGCACAGGTAAACAGTTTAAAGAAAACAGTCCTCAATTGTTCAGGGATAACCGCAACAATTACAAGCGGATCAAAAAAGGGGGATGGCATTTTTCTTACCTTGGCGGTTATGAGAAAATAAGACATAAGTTGCTTTCCTTTGCACATACAGAATATAACAAGCCTGCCTATACTGATGAAAAACATATCATTGCTGCTTTGGAAAAAGGAGAAGATGTGCTAAAGCGCCCTGATGTAAAATATATTGTTGCCAGGTTGGAAACCTACCCCGTTTACCTGCAGGAGCTGATGAAGCAATACCCCCATTTTATTAAGCAGGCGCCACCCAAAAAAAGCTTTTTTAGTTTTTTCAGGTAAGCCTGTTTATACTGTATACGAGCGCCTGCTGAGGCGTATGGACCATTTAAAAAATGAAATCTTTTTCAGGATAGGATTTGTTTTTGTTTTGTAAAAAAATATACTCTCTGCATTGCAAAACAAAAACCAGCAGAGCGCCCATGAAAATTGTTTATGATCAAGCAATTCAAATTTGCTGATGGCCAGCTTTATCCATTCTTTGTTTGCTGCATCAATTAGTGGGTTTTGAAGAAACTGTTTGAGATAGGCTATCCTGTTTTGATAGAATAGCCCGTAATTGATATCCGTACTTGTATTCGATTGGTGCTGCCTCCAGAAAGTGAGTATTTCCGGCAGGCATTTTATGGGGCCGATGCACATACAGGAAACAGTAATCCACCAGTCAAAGGCAACAGTTTCGTTAGCTGGTATTGGCAAGCGGTTCAGTATTTCTTTTTTTATACAGAGGTTGTGCCCCAGTGTAAATGAGATCAGCATTGTTTTTTTGATATCGCTTCCTTCAAGCACATTGATGATTCCCGGCCTGGTGTCAGAAAGATTTGCTGTGCCCGAAAATCTTTTTGACAGGCAGTACACCATGGATGCATCTTTGTTTTGTTCATGAAAGGAAATGAGTTTTTCCACTTTATCATTCAACCATAAATCGTCCTGGTCGCAGAAAATAATATATTGCCCTGTTGCCTGTTGTATGCCGTTATAAAAGTTTTTATTCAACCCCTTTTCGGGGCAAATAAATAATTTTCTGTTATCGCCCTCACTGCACCATCCCGTCAGCATTTCAAGGGTACCATCAGTACTGTTGTTATCAGTACAAATAAATTCTATTGCAGGGTAGGTTTGATTTGCCAGGGATGCCAATTGCGCTGACAGGTAGGTACTTCCATTAAAGGTGCTGATAATAATGCTTACAAGTGCTGTGGTTGGTATGGGATCAGTAGAGTTGATGGGAGTATTTTTTTAATCAGGAAATAATAAAATTGAACAGGGTATCTGCCTGTGCCGCTATACTGCAGTAATTACATTGGGTATAGGATACTTTTATCTTTTCGGTTTCTGCAGGGTCACCGGCCACTTTATTGATTGTTGTGATCAGTTCTTCCATTGTGTCATAATACATACTAAAAGGGGCAAGGTCATTATTTTGCCTGTAGTTGGAAGACAACAGGAAAGGGGTTTTGTAGCCCAGCCCAAGGTTGAAAGACCCGGAAATCCTTTTATTACTGTAAAAATCCGAATTATCAAATTTCAATAAGGGCAAAATGAAATCTGCATGTGGCATGTAAGAATGAAAGCTGTCGTAATCGAGGTATTCCTCAAAAGTTATGATTGAATTTTGCTGCCTTAGGTTTTCATTTACCAGGCCTGTTATTTCCGGGCTGTTTTTAAGACACCCTAAAAAAATTATTTTTATTTGCGGAAGGATCGGCATTTTTATCATTGCCTGTAATAACGCAGTGTATTCCCTTCTGTCGGCTAATACTTCCCCGGGAATGATGACCCAGAAATCTCCTGCCGGTTTTGTACATTTAATCCTTTTTGGTTTGGGGAAATGCACCGCATATAATGGACAGATTGAAAATACAGGGTCTGGTTTAAGTTCACTTAACAGGTAATTCCCGAAGACTAAAAATTTCCTGATTTTTTTTGAAAGGATTTTTGAGAAAGTATAACTGTCTTCAAGTTTTTTGGCATTATGCACTATTCCCGTGTAATTGAGCTGGGGTAAAAAAAAACTCAGGTTCCGGATAATGGTTATTTCAGTGGTGCCGATAATTACTGCCTGTACCCGGTGTTTTTTAATGTATTTCCTGATGAATAAAAAAGCCTTGATTTGTTCAAAAAAAGAAAATTCATTGGCCAGCCCTGTGATGCCGGCCATCTTTTCCGGCTCCGGTAATAAGGGGACTAATTTTTTATTCCCAATAAAATGAACCGGGCATTTTTTTATATTCATCAATTCAATGACCGAATAAATATTTTCCATGTGTGAGCCGCCGAGTTCTATTATTAAAACGTCTTTCATTTTTTAAAGGTATCAATTTCCGGCAGAAGTATGATTAGGGCAGTGCCAGTGCAGAACGGTATACTTCCCAATATTTTTTAGCCGCTTCATCCCAGTTAAAAAAAGCAGCCCGGTTTTTTGTTAACTGTGATTGCCCCGGGTTGTGATAAAAATGTGCCAACGATTTGTATAATGTTTGCTGCATGTCTTCCGCATCAAAAGAATTGAAATAATAAGCAGCATTTGCGCCTATTTCCGGCAGGCAGGTGGCCGTAGAAAGCAGGATGGGTTTCCCGAAATTCATCGCTTCCACTACGGGCAGGCCAAAGCCTTCAGATATAGATGGAAACACGAATGCATGCATGTGTTGCAGCAGCCACCATTTTTCACTTTCTGTAATGGCGCCGGGCAAGATCAGCCTGTTGCTTACCCCATGCCTTTTGGCTTCTTCCATTATTTTATCCTGGTAATTTTTATCCTGCGTAATACCTGCTATCACCAGTTTAAAATCATTGCCCACCAGGAGTGCCGGAAGGGTATGAAAATTCTTTTTTACTGCTATGGTGCCTATTGAAAACAGGTAGGGCGTATCGGTTGTAATACCTGTCGGTTGCTGAAAATCGCTATCGGATCCGGGTTGATTGCATCCATTATAAATAATATCTGCCGGGATGCCTTCAATCCTCAAATGTTCTTTGGCGCATTGCAGGGTAAACGCAGAGATAGCAGTCAAATGATCGGACCGGTCAATAAGTGCCTGCACTTTTTGCAGGTATTTATTTTTCTTCTCTTCGCTTTTATTGCTGTCGTATAAGAAATTAAGGTCGTGAATGGTGAGTACTTTTTTTACTTTTTTTTGTGTGGGATAATAATTGGTACCCTGGTAAGTTCCATGCCACAACTGGTATCCGGATGCTGCCGGATTATATAGTTTGTGCCACCATTTTTGTATACTGTACTCCGTTCTGTTTCCCAAAAAACCTTTTTCTGCAGGTGGCACATAAAATGCAAATGACGAAGGAGTGTTCGTTTGCAGTTTGATAAGGGAATGGCTTAACTGCCTGCAATAGTGATACAACCCGGTGTGCGGGTATTTCATCCTTTCGCAATCAATTATAATATTTGCCGGCATTATGTAAAGGTGTATTTAATTTTTATGGTATGCGTATACGTTATATGTTTGTGTAACAGCAAATAAAAGACTGCAATCGATTACCCTGCCCATCCTTCCCTGTCCAAACTCCTGTATTGAATGGCTTCAGCCAAATGCTCCGCCCTGATATCAGCACTGCCTGATAGGTCGGCAATGGTGCGGCTTACTTTCAATATCCTGTCGTACGCACGGGCGGATAAATTTAATTTTTCCATGGCCACTTTGAGTAAATTCTGGCAAGCCGTATTTATCACACATATTTCTTTCAGCATCTTACTGCTCATTTGCGCATTGGCATATACACCCTCTTTATCCCTGTATCTTTCTTCCTGTATTTCTCTTGCTTTTATCACTCTTTCCCTGATGGCATCGCTTTTTTCAAATTGTTTGGCAGAGGATAGTTCACTGAATGCAACGGGGGTTACTTCCACATGCAGGTCAATCCTGTCAAGCAACGGCCCTGATATTTTGTTTAGATATTTTTGCACTGCGCCCGGCGGGCAGGTACATTGTTTTTCGGGATGGTTGAAATAACCGCAGGGGCAGGGGTTCATGCTTGCGATCAGCATAAAGCTGGCAGGAAATTCCAATGCTACCTTTGCCCTGCTGATGGTTACTTTTCTTTCTTCCATTGGTTGCCGCATCACTTCCAGTACGGTTCTTTTAAATTCTGGTAACTCATCCAAAAACAATACCCCGTTATGCGCCAGTGAAATTTCACCAGGCTGGGGATTGCCGCCGCCCCCAACAAGTGCCACATCGCTGATAGTATGGTGAGGCGAACGGTATGGCCTTTTTGAAATGAGTGTTGCATTCTCCGGTAGTTTGCCGGCTACGCTGTGAATTTTGGTGGTTTCTAAAGCTTCCTTCAGGGTAAGCGGGGGAAGTATTGTTGGTAAACGCTTTGCCAGCATGGTTTTGCCGGCACCGGGCGGGCCAATCAAAATGGCATTATGCCCGCCTGCGGCTGCAATCTCCAATGCCCGCTTAATATTTTCCTGGCCTTTTACATCACAAAAATCAATTTCAAAATCACTTTGTGCAAAGGCAAATTCTTCCCTTGTATTTACTACCACCGGGTGCAGTGTACTTTCATCTTTAAAAAATGATATCACTTCGTTCAGGTGCGATACCCCATATACGTTCAGGTTATTTACCATTGCCGCTTCTCTTGCATTTGGCTTTGGTACTATCAATCCTTTGAAGTTTTCTTTTCTTGCCTGGATGGCGATGGGCAGTGCACCTTTGATCGGCCTTACCTCTCCATTCAAACTTAACTCACCCATTATTACATACTCCGCTATTTTTTCGGGATTGTTTATTTGTTCACTGGCTGCCAATGTACCGATGGCAATGGGGAGGTCAAATGCCGTTCCGCTTTTCCTTATATCGGCTGGCGCTAAGTTTACGATCAACCTTGTACGCGGCATATAGTAGCCATTATCTTTAATGGCACTTTCCACCCTCAGCATACTTTCCTTTACCGCACTGTCTGGCAGGCCAACAATGACCGCTTCAGATTTACCCTGGTTATTGATATTCACTTCTACGGCAATGGTAATTGCCTCTACTCCATACACCGCACTGCCAAAAGTTTTTACAAGCATAGGTTTTTGAATTGACCATTAGTTAATTGATAATGGAAAATACCCAATCATTTGGAGATAGTAAAGTAAAGTTGGTTCTTTCTTTTAGCGGATGCTATATATTTAGCCCTGTAGCTTTCATTGGTGATTTAAAATTGATTTGTTTTCCTTTTATTAACTGCATTGGATCACCAATACCTAACTGATCTCCTGCATATCCACCAGTTTTTTATAAAAACCATTTTCCGCAATCAGCCTTTCGTGTGTACCCCTTTCAATTATTTCACCATGTTGCATCACGATTATTTCATCGGCATTGCGGATAGTGCTGAGGCGGTGGGCTATTACCAGCGATGTTCTGTCCTGCATCAGGTTTACAATAGCATCCTGTACCAGTCTTTCGCTTTCGGTATCCAGAGAGGAAGTGGCTTCATCAAGTATGAGTATGGGCGGGTTTTGCAGCACCGCCCTGGCAATGGTGATGCGCTGCCTTTCGCCGCCACTGAGCTTCATTCCCCTGTCACCAATATTGGTATGGTAGCCATTTTCTTTTTTGAGGATAAAGTGATGGGCATTGGCAATTTTTGCAGCATGTTCTATTTCTTCCATGCTGGCATTGATATTACCCAGTGCAATATTATTGGCAATGGTATCATTAAACAAAACCGGCTCCTGTGTTACAAAACTCATCTGCTTCCGGAGCGATTGAATGGTATAGTCTTTAATATTTATTCCGTCGATGATTATCTCCCCTTCACTTACATCATGAAAGCGTGGCACCAGGTCTACCAAGGTAGATTTACCTGCACCCGAAGATCCCACCAGGGCAATTGTTTTTCCTTTCTCTACGCTGAAACTGATATTTTTTAGTATGACATGCTCCCCATAACTGAAGGCTACCTTTTTAAACTCAATAGTTTTCCTGAAGCCGGGCAATTCAATTGCATCAGGTTTGTTCTCAATTTTTTCGGGTGCGTTCAATACTTCTTCCACACGTGCGATGGCACCAAGCCCGCGCTGGATATTACTGAAGGTGTTGGATAAGTTTTTGGCAGGATTGATCAACACTCCAAAGACGGCAATAAAGGGAAACAGATCGGCTCTTTGCAGGTCATTGCTTTGATGAAATACCAGGTAGCCGCCGATAAAAAGAATAACACAAAGTACGCCAACGCCCATCACTTCGGTCAGCGGACTGGCAAGGTCCCTTCTTCTCGTCATGGCATTAAGAACGGTGAAAATTTTTTTATTGCCATCAGTAAATTTTTTCATCATCCTGCTTTCGGCAGAAAATGCTTTTATCACTTTTATGCCACCCAAAGTTTCTTCCACGTGGCTGAGGCTTTCACCATTTGCAATACTGTAGGCATTACTCTGGTGTTTCAATTTTTTACTCAGCCTTCCAATGATCAGTGCAGTAACGGGCAGCAATATCAATAATGCCAGCGAAAGCATCGGGCTCAGATAAATCATGTATCCAAGGTAGAACAGGATGGTAAGCGGATCTTTTATAAGCCCTTCCATTGCATTGATGATGGAGGATTGTATTTCATTTATGTCACCAATCATCCTGCTCATCAGGTCACCTTTTTTTTGATCACTGAAATAGCTGAGCGGCAGCTTAAGTATTTTATCGTACAGCCTTATCCTGAAGCCCGAAAGAATCTCATTTCTTACCGGCGTGGAAATATAATAGGAGAGGTAGCGGAAAACATTACTGAGCAAATTGCAGGAAAGGATAATAACACATACCATACCCAATGCATAAAGGGGGCTATGGGTATCCCTCAATTGCTGGATATAATTAACAAGGCCGCCTACGGCTTTTGAATCTATCGGCAATTTATTATCGCTGTTAATGATAAGCTGCATAAAAGGCGATAACATTCCCAAACTGGCAGCCGAAAAAATAATGGTGAGTAAAGAAAAGATAACGTAAAGGGTGAGCTTGCTTTTTTTTATGTGTATGTATTTAAAGATCCGCAGAAAATTCTTCATGCAATGGTTTACAGCTGCCTTTTAGTTTCAGCATAACAGCAAATTTACGTTCATTATTCAAAAATGTTGGCAGTATTTGAAATGATCGTGCAGCTTACAATTTTTGTAGCATATCCACCACCCCTTCATTTTTTAAGATCAGGTAGCCAAGCCGGTCGTTGCTGATGCCTTCTTTTAGCTGGTAATTAAAAACCAATTGCTCATTTTGAACAGTGGTTTCAAAATAATTGAAGATGATATTCGGGTGGCGGCGGAGTGGTTCGCCAATTTCATATAAATGGGTAGAGAGGATAAAGGCGGTGTTCCTGATTTTTATAAAACCTTCTATCACCACCGTGGAGCATTTCATGGCATCCTGAACATTGGTACCTTTAAACAGTTCATCTATCAGTATCAGCCAGTTTCTGCCATTGGATATTTTTTGTATGGTTGATTTGATGCGTTGCACTTCATTATAAAAATAACTTTCGCCTTTTACAATATTATCCATCACATTGATATTGCTGAGCAGGCCATCAAATACACTCAGTTCCATTGCATCGGCGGGTACCCCCATACCGATATGGGCTAAAAATACAGCTGTGCCAACAGATTTGATAAAAGTGCTTTTGCCAGCCATGTTGGCACCGGTAAGAAAGAGGAAATTTTTTTCCGGCTCCAGTTCAATAGCATAAGCGGTGGGTTGTGCCAGTAAGATATGGTACAGGCCTTTTACTTTCAGTAAAGGCTTACGTTCTTTTGTAAATGTGGGAAATACAAGCTGGTATTTTTTTACCGCCATCGCCATTCCATACCAGGCATCCAGCTGATAATACATGTTGAGCAGGTCAAGGATATTTTGTTTGTAACGGTAACGGATGAAATGTCCCAATGCCAGTTGTTTGGCCATTGGCATTGTGGTGGATTTTTTATATTGCCTGATGATGTCAAACTGCTCTTTGTTAATTATTAGGGATGCATTGCCCAATAATTGTTTTATTGGTGCCGGGGCATCAGCAGTAAAAAAATGAGTGACCATTTGCTGCATGCCTTTGATGAAATCGAAAGCATGTTCCGTTGAGTATTTTACGAAAGAGTAATCCGGGCCATGTAAAATTTTATAGGCCAATACTCCTGTGGCAGAGGGCTGCTCCGGAATTTCATCTATGGCGGCACCATAAAATTTTTCTATCATCATTACAGAGCCATTACTGATCTGCTGCGGCCAGTGCTGTTCTTTTTGTATGATGATTTGGAGTGTTTGCTGTACGCCCTGTATCTGTTCAATCGTTTTAAGGGGGGTGGAAAAGTTATCAAACAACCTGTGCCTGCCACCTGCAGTGATGCAGAAGTTTAATTTATTGAATACAGAATACTCTTCTGCTGCATTCAATATGGAGAGGTCTTCCAAGGTGGTGTTATCTATTTCCATTGCTCCCGACTGGTGGTTTAGTTAGTTTAGATTGTTTAGTGATTCAGGTGCTACCTGTCAAACAATATCCGCTGGCCCTTTACAGATTCATTCCATATGAGGTTGTCCCCTCCTGCGGCCGGGCAGGCATACACCATGGTGCCATTTACAAAAGTACGTTCAATCGTTGCCGGGAAAGTAAAACCCTTCCTGTCCGGCATGCAGGCTTCCAAAGGGCTCCAGCCACATTTATATAAAATATTTTCTTTGCTAACGGTAACCGGGGTTTGCATATCAACTACCACCAGGTCGGCAAAATATCCCTCCCTGATAAATCCCCTGTCTTTCATTTGATATATGGTGGCAATGGAGTGGCTCATTTTCTCCACTACTTTTTCCATACTGATAATTCCTTCTTTTACATAATGCAGCATCATGGATAAGGAGTGCTGCACAAAGGGAACGCCGCCATGCGCCTGCTCGTAAGGAACATTTTTTTCAGCAAGGGTATGTGGGGCATGATCGGTAGAGATGCTGTCTAACCTGTCATCCAGCACAGCCTTCCAAAGGGCGGCTTTGTTGTGAGCTGCTTTGATAGCCGGGTTGCATTTTATTTTATTGCCCAGTAAGGCATAATCATCGCTGGTGAAATGAAGATGATGCACACAGGCTTCGGCCGTGATTAATTTTTCTTCCAATGGCAGCATGTTGCTGAACAGTTGTAATTCTTTTTCCGATGTAATGTGCAGGATGTGTAAACGGCTGCGATATTTTTTAGCTAACTGGATAGCTACCAGCGAAGATTCAAAACATTCAATATCATCTTTTATAATGGGGTGATCTGCCACAGTGAGTTCTCTTCCTTCCGCCTTTAGCCTGGCATAATTTTGCTGCATTATTTTTTCATCTTCACAATGCGTGGCGATCAGCAATTCGCTTTCGCTGAACAGCCGGTTCATCGTTACAGGATTATCCAGTAATAAATTACCAGTGGAGGAGCCCATGAAAATTTTAATGCCGCATACCCCATTCTTTTTGGCATTTGTTTTTAAGGCTTCTTCAGCATTGTCATTGGAAGTGCCCATGTAAAAAGAGTAATTGGCCAAAGCAGTTTTAGCGGCAATCGAAAATTTTTCTTCCAGCAACTCCTGTGTAAAAGTGGGTGGAATGGTGTTGGGCATTTCCATAAAGGAAGTAACACCACCTGCCACGGCTGCTTTGGATTCGGAATAAATGGTGCCTTTGTATTCCAGGCCGGGCTCCCGGAAATGCACATGGTTGTCAATTACGCCGGGCAGTAAAAATTTTCCTTCTCCGTCAACCAGGGTCACTGAATGGTTAACCGTGAGGGATGAAGCTATTTTTTCGATCCTTTCGCCATTGGTTAATACATCAGCTACCTGAATTTTTCCTTCGTTTACCACCTGTATGTTCTTAAAGAGGTATTTTTGCATATCTTGAAACTGTTTAAAATTTAATTTCTTCGTTGAAAAAGTGAATGGAGTAACGCTGTCTTTTTGCTGCTCAATAAAATTACGGCTGCAAAAGCCCGCCTTACCAGCAGGGCAGGAGCGGACTTCGTTACTCAGTGAAAACTGCACCAATGAAGCTCAATAGTGATTCAAAGGCCGGGCTCATAAAAAATTTACTTCTTAACGAAGAGTTACCACTAATTACAAACTGATGCAAATTATTAAAAGCTTTACCAAACTACTGATTTTTATTTGCCCCTTTATGGCAACGGCACAATCCACTTACCTGCAACAGGGCGATAAGGCTTACCAGTTGCTGGAAAGGTTGGAAATAAAAGCCCAGACCAATGCCAATCTTAATTTCTCCAATATCAAATACCTGAACCGGAAAGTGATGATGGGGGAGGCCGGGATTTTGGACAGTATCAGCAAGGCCAATATTAGTGCAGGAAAGCCTGACTCACTTAAACTGAGTAAAATTGATGCCTATAACCTGCGCAGCTTTTACATGAACAACAGCGAATGGGCGGGTGCAACTGCCGAAAACTTTGCCAGTAAACATCCGGTATTGAAGACATTTTATAAAACGCCGCCTAACCTGTTTGAAGTGAATGTGAAAGATTTTTTCCTGGTAATAAACCCAATGCTGCAGGTTACTTACGGCAAAGAATCGGGCAATAAAGAAAATATTTTTGTTAACAGCAGGGGTGTTACCATCAGGGGCATGATCGCTAAAAAAATTGGTTTCTCCACCACGCTTAGCGATAACCAGGAACGGGGCCCTCAATTTTTCATGGATAAGGTTAATGCGCTGCGGGCGGTGCCGGGGGTTGGTTTTTATAAAACATTTAAAGGCACCGGGGCTGATTATTTTGATGCCAGGGGGTATATTACTTTTAACGTGACCAAATACATTGATGTGCAATTTGGGCACGACAAAAATTTTATCGGCAATGGTTACCGCAGTTTATTTTTAAGCGACTGGGGCAACAGTTATTTATTTTTAAAACTCAATACCCGTATCTGGAAACTTAACTATCAGAATATCTTTATGGAACTGATGCCTCAATTCATCAAAACCGGCGATAACCTAATAGACCGGAAATACCAGGTGGTGCATCATTTGAGTTTCAATGTTTCCAAATCCATCAATGTTGGGGTATTTGAGGCCGTTACTTTTGGCCGCAAAAACCATTTTGATTTTCAGTACCTGAACCCGATCATTTTCCTGCGCCACGTGGAAGGCTCCGTGGGCAGCCCTGATAAAGCAAAGGCTGGTCTTGACTTTAAGGCAAATGTTGCCCGCCAGTTTCAGTTTTACGGTCAATTTTTGCTGGATGAATTTGTGCTGAGCAAACTTAAAAATGACCCTACGAATAATGTAAATAAATACGGCTATCAACTGGGTGTAAAATATGTGGATGCCTTTGGTATACCCAATCTTGACCTGCAGGCAGAGACGAACAGGGTAAGGCCATTTACCTATTCGCACACTGATTCTGTAACCAACTATACCCATTACAATCAGCCGTTGGCACATCCGCTGGGTGCCAATTTCCAGGAGTTTATCGGCATCATTAAATATCAGCCTATTCCAAAATTGTATATTAATGCAAGGGCTATTTATTATTACCAGGGGCTGGATAGTGCAGGGTACAATTTTGGTTCCAGTCCTTTTGAGTTGTATAATGTAGGGCGCCCTCCGGATCCTTCAAACCCTTTGGTACTAAGGGCGAACGGGTATACAGTAGGAGGCGGCATGAAAGCCACCTGCCTTAATACATTGCTGCAGGTAAGCTATGAGCTGAGAGAAAATTTGTACTTTGATCTGAGTTTGCAGCACCGCACGTATAAAGTAAACTTGCTGAATACCAATACCAGCAATACATTGTTTACCGCTGGCATCCGGCTGAATATGTTTAAGCGGATGTATGATTTTTAAAACTGCTCAATAATTTATTTTTACCAGGCATCGGCTTACAGGTGTTATTTAATTTTCCCCTTCAGCCGGTGCCTTCTTTTATGGCTGGGCGGGTGTACACTTTTATTTTTAAAATCATCCGAAATCACGCTTATACTGCCATCCACTTCCAGCATGGCAAGGTCCACATGGCTTGCTTCTTCCACCCCATGCTCTCTTATTGCGGCTGCTAACTCATCAGTTGTAATTTCTGCATGGGCTAAGTTTTCCAGTTGCACCTCACCTTTGTATATAAGCAGTACTGCCTTGCCCTGCAACAGTTCGCTGGCTCTTTTATTTTTATAGAGCACCAACTTTAAAATGTAGTTGATGATGAACAGGGAAACGGCCGCCAGTAAGCCGCCTGCCAGGGATGTATCCGGCCCTACCATTGCATTTTGAACCGAATTGCTGATGAGTAAAATAAATACCAGGTCCACCACGGTTAACTGTGCCAGTTCTTTTTTTCCAAATATGCGGATGGCAAGGATGACAAATAAATATACTGCTATACAACGCAGGACGATCTGTACATAGTTATTGTGAAACAGTTCTTGCATACCCATAATTTTATTTGTCAAAAATAGGAAAGCATTTTTTTACAATGAAACATCGTGAAATACCTTATTCCACCGTATCAAACCATACTTTAGTTGTGTCATTCCAGTCGCCATTATAGTTAATGGTTAACTCTTCCCCGCTGCTGATATCCCTTACCGTTTTAATTAAAATGGTTTCCTCCTCAAAATCCATAAAATATTCACAATTGCTCTGGTAACTGTGGTTGTAAATGGGCACCAGGCCCAGCGCCATACAACACCGGTCTTTTTCTTTGCCCCATTCAAAAATGTAATTGTACAGCAGGGTTTTGTCAAGCAGTTGTTTATCTTCCTGCTTCATTACTATCACGGGCGCTACTTCAATAACCGTGTCCGGTGCAATTTTTTTGCCTGTAAAAACACCCCGGCCCATTCTTTCTGTAGCCGCCACAAAAAGGTAAGGTTTCAGCATAACAATTTATTAAAGCTAATTAAAGTAATTTGCAAGTTAGCAGGAAAGGTTTAAAACGTTGAAAAGGTTCAACAAGTTTAAAACGTTTACGCCCCATTCGTCATTCATCATTCATAATTCGTCATTTGCAATGTCTTTAGAACTGGAAGAAATATCGCTGCAGGCTCAATTTGAAGAGGTAATCGCTTCAGAAGATAAACTGAAGATTAAAGAATTTTTAAACGATCAGAACATCAGTGATGTGGCGGAGCTCATTTACGACAATGAAGATTTTGAAACGCAGATCATCAGCCACCTTTCTATACACCGGGCCGCCAGCGTGTTTAAGATACTGGAGTTGCCCACCCAAAAGAGGATCATCAAAAACCTGCCTGCCTTCACTACTGCAGAGTTACTCAATGCCTTACCCGCAGATGACCGTACTTCCTTTTTAAGTGAGTTGCCGGGCAGTGCCGTGAGGGAACTGGTAAAAGCATTAACTCCGGAAGAAAGAAAAATAACGTTGTCCTTACTCGGCTACCCCGAAGGGAGCGTGGGCAGGCTGATGACGCCCGACTACATTTATGTGTATGAACACAACACGGTGGAAGAGGTGCTCAACACCATCCGGAAATATGCCCGGAACAGCGAAACTATTGATGTAATCTACGTGATCAACGACAAAGGAGAACTGCTGGATGATATCCGCATCAAAGATTTTATCATGGCCTCGCCAGACAGGAAAGTGAATGAACTGATGGACGGCCGGTACATCACCCTGCATGCAGAAGATGACCAGGAAGTGGCCAACGAGGCATTTAAAATGAATAATAGGGTAGCCCTGCCCGTAGTGAGCAGCAGCAACAAACTGCTGGGCATTGTTACCATCGATGATGTGCTGTGGGTGGCCAGTGAAGAGTTTAGTGAAGACATGCAGAAAATGGGTGGTACCGAAGCGCTGGACGAACCGTATTTGGAAATGCCCCTGGTAAAATTATTCCGCAAACGCATTGGCTGGCTGGTGGTGCTGTTCCTCGGCGAAATGTTCACCGCCACTGCAATGGGTTTTTTTGAAGACGAGATTCAAAAAGCGGTGGTGCTGGCGCTCTTTATCCCGCTCATTATTTCCAGTGGTGGCAATACCGGCTCGCAGGCATCCACTCTCATCATACAGGCCATGGCAGTTGGAGAGATCACCATTGCCAACTGGTGGCGGGTAATGCGCCGGGAAATTATCCAGGGGCTCATGCTGGGCACTGTGCTGGGTTGCATTGGTTTTGCGAGAGTGATGATCTGGTCAAAAATTTTGCCTGATGTATATGGCCATCACGAAACGCTCATTGGTTTCACCGTGGGTTTTTCGCTTGTTGGCGTAGTGTTGTGGGGTACGCTCACCGGTTCTATGCTGCCGCTTCTTTTAAAAAGGCTCGGCGCCGATCCTGCTGTCAGTTCCGCTCCCTTTGTAGCCACCCTTGTAGATGTAACAGGGCTTGTCATTTATTTTTCCTTTGCGTATATTTTTTTGCAGGGGATATTGTTGTAATAGGGTACCAGTGAACCACTGTTCCAATCTTTACAGAATGAATGGTTGCAGCTTGCTTAGGGCTGGAGATAGCAGCAGGTTTTTCACATCTGCTTTTGGCCGCATTTTCCTTATTTGATTTGGCAGGCGTCCGGTTGGTGCAGTAAAAGAATGACAGCAGTGTAAATAGAATCATCAGGTTTTTCATACTTTATCGTTTAGAAATTGATAACCGCATTACCTTCCGGCAATACGAGCATTGCATTTGCACACCAACACTTCCTGTAAGTTTTCGCCCTTGTATCCGGATAAACTGAAGGAATATGCCTCCAAGGCAGGTTGCTATTCAAAAGGTAGTACCTTAATTGTCTTTTTTAGTTAGTACATTTAAATGCTAAAAAATCTATTCTATTTCAAAACTAACAGCATGAAAAAAATATCATTCCTATGCCTGCAATTAATATACTGTAGTTTTTTAATTGCCCAACCTGCGGCCAATGATCCGGCAGAATACAACCCGCATGATTTTTTCTTATCCGGTTTTAATTCACCTGCAGGCAATCCATACCGTTCCTCCAACGGAGCACCCGGCCCGCTGTATTGGCAAAACAGTGCCGACTACCTGATCCATGCCACCCTTAGTGAAAAAGATACCAGTATTACTGGTGATGTAACGATTACTTATACCAATAACAGCCCAGATAAATTAGAATATCTATGGCTTCAACTGGATCAGAATATATTCGCTCCCGGATCAAGAGGAGAGGCCTCCATGCCCATTGGCGACGACCGGTTTAATGCACAGGGTTTTAAAGCTGGCGGCTATCATATTGGGGAAGTATCAATTTCTTCGAATGGGAAAACGTACAAGGTTACCCCGGTAATAACGGATACGAGGATGCAGGTTCGCCTTAACAATGCCCTGTTGCCAAAGGGGGATAAATTAGCCATAAAAATTACCTATAGTTTTGCCATACCTCCTCATGGTGCCGACCGCTTGGGAAGAATGAATACAGATAAAGGTACCGTGTATGAAATTGCGCAATGGTATCCCCGCATGTGTGTATACGACGATGTGGAAGGCTGGAACACCCTGCCATATATGGGGCTTGGGGAGTTTTATTGTGAGTACGGCAATTATAACTATTTCATCACGGCACCAGCAGAAATGATCGTTTATGGTTCCGGTGATTTACAGAATGCACAACAGGTGTTGACTGCAACAGAAATAAAAAGATTGGCAATGGCTGCCCGCAGTGATAAGACAGTTACCATCATAAAAGCAGATGAAATTGGCAGTCCGGCAATGCGCCCTGCCGCAAAAGGGAATCTTACCTGGCATTTTACCATGAAGAATACAAGGGATGTGGCATGGGCGGCTTCCAAAGCACTGGTGTGGGATGCGGCAAAAGTAAACCTCCCATCAGGGCGTAAAGCCATTGCCATGTCGGCCTACGTTGCTGAAAGCCTTGGCGATACCGCCTGGTCAAGAGCAACGGAATATTTAAAAAACAGTATCGAGATATACTCCAGGGATTTCTATGAATATCCCTGGAACAGTGCCGTTAGTATTGGGGCATCCGTAACCGGTATGGAATATCCCGGGATGATATTTAATGATTACCGGGAAAAGAAAGGCCCACTATGGTTTTTGGTATCACACGAAATAGGGCACAACTGGTACCCGATGATCGTAGGAAGCAACGAAAGAAAATATATGTGGCAGGATGAGGGGTTTAATAGTTACATCAACTATTATGCTACAGGTATTTTTAATAAAGGCGAATATGCTCACGACCCTGCCTTGTACGACAGGAATTATTTTTCCGCTTTCTATGTTGACACCCTGCCTTTCATGCACGACCCGTTAATGGTGGTATCCGAAGCGATGGACCTCAATGAATTTACCCAGTATTACAGTAAAACAGCTTATGGATTAAACCTTCTCCGCAATGTAGTAGTGGGAAAAGACAGGTTTGATTATGCATTCAGAAAATACACCGAAGCATGGGCATTTAAACATCCCACGCCTTACGACTTCTTCCATTTCATTAACAATGCTGCTGGTGAAGATTTAAACTGGTTTTGGAAAGAATGGTTCTTTACCACCTGGACGCTGGACCAGGCCATTACTGCGGTAAAATATGTTGACAATGACCCCTCCAAAGGCGCATTGATAAGCATTGTGAACAAAGGCAAAATGATCCTGCCGGTGATGATAAAAGTTGTTCAATCCAATGGCGAAAAAGGAAACATCCAACTGCCGGTGGATATCTGGCAACGCGGCGGCAGCTGGACTTTTAAATATGCTTCCACAAGTAAAATTGATAGCATTGTTCTTGATCCTGAAAATGTATTGCCGGATGTAAACAGGAAAAATAATGTATGGCGTGACCGGGATTAGAAAAGCTCATTTTAATTGACTAAAAAGGTGGCCTTTCTTTTAAAGGAAGGCCACCCTTACAGAGAGCAAAATATTTTCAAGGAAAATCCCGGAGCTGCAGTTTTAATTTGCCCTACGGTTTAGGCTGTGACGCCGCTATTCCCAATTTTTTTATTTTGATCATTTGAAATACGAGGTAGATCAGCGTTCCCCAAACTCCAATCACAATGGAATAGGCCATAAACAACAGCCAGAAGGGTGTTCTGAACCGGGTGGACCAGAGTGTACGCTGGTTAAAAAAACTATTGTCAATTTTTTCTGCCACTCCCCAGGGAACGGTTTTATCAATCCGTAAATTACCCAGTTGCTCATTGT
>JAYVUL010000388.1:0-22090 GCA_043787935.1 Chitinophagaceae bacterium
AATTTCCATTCCCCCGGAAATAATATTGATGGCAACAGGATAGGGTAAATAGCCGGGTATTAATTTATAATAAGAGCCGGGGGTTAAAAAATGGTTGATGCCCGCAAGAAAATAAAACAGGGTCATCACTGTTAAACTGATTCGCTTTCCCATTTCCTTAATTTTATTTTTCAAGATACTGTTATAAAATCAGCATTTTTGCAACACATGAACCTACAGGAGATCTACAGGCAGTTTTTTACAGATATGCAACACACCCATTGGTATGAATATCTGGCCGTTTTTACAGGCATAGCCAGCGTATGGTTTAGCCGGCTGGAAAATATCTGGGTATACCCCACAGGGTTGATAAACACCATTATCTATATCTATCTTAGTTTTAACGGGGCCCTTTTGGGAGAAGCCAGTGTAAATTTTTATTACACAGTAATGAGTATATATGGATGGGTGATGTGGGCTAAAAAAGATCAGCTGCAGCATCATGTATTACAGATAACAACTGCCTCAAAAAAAGAATGGATACAACAGCTTGGTTTCTTTGCCGTTTTTTACACCGTCATATTTTTTGTATTAACCTACCTGAAAAAAGATTTTGCTGCCGGTGCTATTCCCTGGGCAGATGCATTTGCTTCTGCCACCGCATTTACAGGCATGTGGCTGATGACAAAGAAAAAAGTAGAGAGCTGGTATTGGTGGATCGCTACCAACATTGCTTCTGTTCCCCTTTACTTTGTAAAACATTATGTTTTTACCAGCGTGTTTTATGTAATCTTATTAATAATGGCTGTTTTCGGATTAATAGAATGGGCGAAAAGAGCCAATGCAAATACAAAGTAATAAATGGATAAACCAACAACTTATTGTGAAGCAATTGGCTTTATGAAAAGCGATGAACTGAACGTGCACAAAATATATCACGATACCCAATATGGTTTTCCCATTGAGGATGACAATGAATTGTTTTGCAGGCTCATCCTGGAAATTAACCAGGCAGGCCTTAGCTGGACCACCATTTTAAAAAAACAGGAAGGGTTTAGAAAAGCATATGACAATTTTAACCTTAAAAAAGTTGCGGCATATACCGGTAATGATGTTGAGCGGCTGCTGAATGATCCGGGCATTATCCGCAACCGGTTAAAAATTAATGCAGCAATAGAAAATGCTAAAACTATTGTACAATTGCAAAAAGAGTACAGCTCTTTTAAAAACTGGCTCCATCATCACCATCCAAAAACAAAAAGCGAATGGACGGTGTTATTTAAAAAAACATTCCGCTTTACAGGAGGGGAAATTGTAAATGAATTTTTGATGAGTACCGGGTATTTGCCGGGCGCACATCACGAAGGATGCCCGGTATTTAAAAAAGTAATAAAAGCTAAACCTGCCTGGAAAAGTAAATAAGATCATGCTGAAAAAAATCGTAGTTGTGGGGCCCGAATCAACCGGTAAAACCTCCTTGTGTGAAAAACTGGCAGCGCATTACCATACCACCTGGGTAAAAGAATATGCCAGGGAATATTTATCAACCTATGGTACTGAGTATTCATTTGAAAACCTGCTGGAGGTAGCACAGGGGCAATTGGCTTTGGAAGAGGAGGGATTGACACTTGCTGAAGAAAACAAAAAACATTCCTTATTGACAACACCCCATTCACCTATCTTCATAGACACCGATATGTACGTACTGAAAGTATGGTGTGAATTTGTTTTTGATAAATGCCACAACTGGATACTGAACCAGATCGTGGATAGAAAATATGATATGTACCTGCTGGGCAATATTGATGCTCCCTGGGTAAAAGACGAACTGAGAGAATACCCCGATTTAGTGACCAGGGAAAAACTGTACCATCATTACAAAGATATTATGATAAACCAGGAGGAACCCTGGGTGGATATCAGCGGGGATTATCATGAACGTTTACAAAAGGCCATTGCAGCGGTGGATAAATTACTGATGCAGGCATAATGTCAAATATCCTGAACAAACAACCTTACCAAAGTTGTTTCGAAGCCTTTCATTAACAGGTGGTCCTGTAGTTTTCTTTTCTTAATGAAAATATTCTTTTCACTTTTTAGTGTTTTTAATTTCTGGCTGGCCATTTTATACAATACTTTTTTATAGTCAGTATCGTCGATGGCTTTCAATGCTTTTTGAATACAGTAATCACTAACATTTTTTTGTTTCAGTTCATATTTTATTTTCACTTTGCCCCATTGCTTTATCCTGAATTTGCCCCCGGCAAAATGTATGGCAAAACGTTCTTCATTCAGGTAATTTTCTTCGATCAGTTTACCAATGATTTCTTCCGCATCAATATTAAAAATGCCGTAACTGTATAGTTTTTCCTTTACTTCCTGGTGGCAGCGTTCCTGGTAAGCACAATATTGTTTTAGCCTAGGAAGTGCCTGTTGCGGGGTAAGTTTTTGTAGCGTCAAGTAGGCTGTCTTTTTTCACAAAGTAAAACTAAAACCGCACATATTTTTCCAACAATTCTTGATCTGTTCCTTTTGCCCTGGCTTTTTTTGCCTGCCTGCGAAGCAGGAATTCAAATATACTCATCCAGCCCGGCAGGTTACTTTCACTGATATCAAACAGCCATGCCAACGCCAGTTTATCCTTTGGAAAACCATTTGGCCTGCACAATCCATCACCAGCAAGGCCATAACCGATTTGCAACGACTGCTCAAAACCCCGGCTGGCTGGCCTTAACTCCACTAAAAATTTACAAGGCTTTCCGCTCCTGTTTCTGAACAAATGATTAATGTTAGGTTGTGCCGTTGCTTCCTTTCCTTTGGTAATGATATGAATCACCTTACCCAGCTGTACTTGTACTTCTCCATCAATGCAGGTAAACTTTTCTGAATACGTTTTGTGATAATGTAATCCTACCCCGCCACCATCAGCAAGTTCTACTTCCACCAGAGTATATTCTCCTTTGGTATCTTCTGCTGTTTTTAAAAAGGTGACTGTGTCTTTTTAAATGGGGTTATAAATTATTCTTTCCATACAGGAGATATTTTATCCCTGCATATACTGTATTTGCAGCAAGATAGATTTTATAACAACTTATTTTATTTTCCCCAGCCCGGCCAAACTCGAAGCATCAGCAGGCTTTATCAGCAAGGCTTTGTTGAAAAGTATTTTTGCATCATTATTCCTGCCGCTGTTCAGGTAACTCCATGCCAGCATATGGTTAGCATCATAATCAAAGGGATAAAGGTTTACCAGCTTTTCAAAAAGTTTAATGCAGCCATCGTACTTTTTGCGGTTGTAGTACACAATTCCAGCCCAGTAATTGGCCGTATAGTTTTGCGCATCAATCTTCAAAATTTCTTCATATTGCTGCAACACCTTATCCCAGCTTTCTAACACAGATAAGGGCTTTACAATACCCAATTTGGCTTCCACTGAGTAAGGTTTTAAGTCAATGGCTTTTTGGTAATGCGCCTGTGACTGGGTGTAATTTTTGTTCAGGTAATTCAGCCAGCCCAGCCTGAGGTTGGTTTCATAATTGTTCTCATCACTTACTTTGCTCATTGTGGCAATAGCCTCCGGATATTTTTTGTAATATTCCTGGGTATAGCTTTCACTGAAAGCTTTTTGCAGTGCTGCCTCATTCTGTGCAGCAGCATTGAAAGACAGTATGGCAATGATGGCCACAATAAATGTTTGTTTTAGAATTTGCATGATAGACCTCCTGTTATTGAATGTTGATTAAATGTATTGATTGATTGAAAAAGTTCCCGTTGTTCAAGCGTATACCCCAGCTGTGCAATAAGTTTTGGGCCGATGGTGATATAGGCTGTAGCACCAGCTTTGAATAAATTTTTATCAATGGCATTGTATACGTACAGCGCATCGTTTTCAAAAAAATTGCTGAATTTTCCAAAAGTTGCATTGCCTTCAATCCATAAAAATTTTGCAACTTTTGCCCCCAGTACTTCCTTAAAATTAAAGGCAGTTTGATTGTTTCTGTTACTGAGTGATGCCGTAGAAAAGCTATATACATTCAAATTGCCCAATGGATAAATGGAAAGCGTTCCATTATACTGCTGCAGGCTCGAATCTGTCATGGTTCCAAAAATTGCATCTGCCTGCAGGGCAAAAAAACTGCTGTTGTATTTAACACCAATTAATCCGATGTGATTGTTGTAAATAAAATTATTAAAAGGGGTGTACAGGTAATGATAAGCGCCAATTGCCTGCCATTGTTTATTGATATTAACAACTGTTTTATTGTAATATTCTTTCTGGTTGATGGCAATATTGTTGTTGCTGGTAACGTAGAGTAATTTAGGCTCTGCTATAGTCTGGTTGTATAATGCGGCGGCATGATACATATAAATGTTCCGGTGTAATCTTGTTTTTATGTCTACTCTTGCATAAAGCCCTTCTCCCCTTATCTTTAGTCCGGTACTTTTATAACTTACCTCTGCACCAATTTGCGTTATAGCAAATTTCGATAGTTTTTCTTTTTGTAACAGCTCCTTTGAAAAATACTTCACATGCACATCTGCCAGTTCCGGCTGGTTCAAATATCTTCTGCAAAGCCAACTGTAATAGTGGGCTGTTTCATTGTATGAGTCCTTTTTAAGCACCGCATCATATTGCTTTAATGCTTCGCTGAAGTTGTTAAGCATAAAAGCAGCATAGCCCATACGTAACCGGAGCAAAATAAAATCAGGTGACAGAGCCACATAATCTTTGCCATACTGCAATAAAGTTTTCCAGTCTCCTTTTTCATAAAGGGCATAGCTCTTTACATTAACCTCATTGTAGCTGGTATCCTGCTGGGCAAAACTTTTGCCGCAAAATAAAAGAAAGACAAAGAATGGAGTTAATTTTCTGCAACGCATGTTACCTGTAGTTTTTTGTTGTTAGATGTTGAGGAGAAAGATTGCAATTGCCCATTGCTGATTTCCATTTCAAAGTTGCGCTTTTCTTTTGGCCATCCAAAAAGTTGCTGTACCTGTTTGCTGCTGCAATGTATGGATCCACTGCCCAGCATATCCTGCGATACCTGCACCTGCCCTTCATATTTCATCCTGATAAAAATGTAAAACGGCGACAGCAGGTCCTGGATCCATTTTGCGGGGTTCACCCCAAACACATCAATGGGGTAATTGTCTTTTACTGTAATAGCCTTATCACTGCTTAGCAACACCTTGTACGCACAGAGGTAAAATTGATAGAGCAGGGTATTTTGGGGGCCAAAGTAATTGGTAAAATAAAATACGGTACCATTGTTTAGAAAATAGGCATAGGCATCATGCTGTTTGCAATACAGGTAAGGCTCATTGTAAAAGCTGGTGACCGTTTCCCACTCTTCTGCTTCATACCCATCAGAACTGGCCAGGATGCAGTAACCCGGCTGAAAATTAAATGCCTGTTGCAATTGTGTATTGGAAACGATATTGCTCACAAAACTTCCCTCTTCAGGGATGCTGAAATTTTTGAGCATTCTTGAATTATCTTTCCTGCTGTTAAAATAGGCAATGGGGTAATTCAATGTTTTGGAACCAATATAGGGCGTGGCCTGCACCTGCATGTGTAAGTGGGGCTCGGGCGAACGGCCACTATTTCCGCAGCTTGCCACAATATCCCCCCGTTTTATATAAGCCCCTTTGGTGGTTTTAAAACTGTGTTTTTTCAGGTGCGACAATTTGGTGTACAAACCCTCTGCATGTTTTATCACAATGGTGTTGCCCCAGTTTTGGGCAGTATTGTTTTTGCCGATTTCATTATCGTCAATATGGTCCACTATCTCCTGTACAATACCATCTGCGGGGGCCATTACAGGTTTATTGTAGCAATAAAAATGTTCTGGCAAATTGCCGGGTTCGGCATACGTTTTCATCTCACTGTCCAATATCACAAAATCGAGCGCCTTGCTCCATTCGCCTTGATGTGTCATGCTGCCGTCATGCCCCTGGCTCACCATCCACTCTCCCATAACAGGCAGGTACAGGTGAAAATAAAATTTATTCAGCATCCTTTCCTTTCCATTGAGGTAGCGATAAAGATTTTGTTCAGGGCTGTAATATTGAATGGGAGTCAATACCAATTTGCTTGCCTTGCTTCTTAATTGAAGCATGTATAAAAACAAAATTACCACCAGGCAAAAGGGTAATGAAAATACCGGAACGCCTATTTTATAGGTGATGCTTCCAACTCCCACCACCAGTAAATAGGCAATAGGAACGGTTATTAATATCCATAAAAAAGAACGGATGGAAGGGATTAAATAAAACCCACCGAGGGCAACTGCTACCAGCATAAAATTGGTACCCATGTTGTAATAGGTCATATCACTTTGGTGAAAGCCTCCCATGGCGAAGTTGAATGCCACTGCAACCGAAAATCCGAATACCATCAGCAACAAGGCAATTCTTGAATAAATTAATAAACCAATGGCAAGAATGATTCCAGAGGCTATATTTACCTGGAAAAGTATGGCGCTCATGCTCCGGAAAAACCCCGCTACAAAATCCGGCATCGTCCAGTTCTCAATTTGCTGAATGGCATTCACCAATGTGCTGCCTCCGAGTGCATACATTTCATTGAACCAGTAAATATGGCGGTTGGTAAGCCCGATACCTTCAAAACTTTTTGAAGCTACAATGATGATACCTGTGCTGATGATAAAAGCCAGCGACAATGCAGGTAACCCTTTTTTATTTAAGATGGCATTGAGTGAAACAGATAAAAATAACGTGAGCAGGGCTCCAACAATCAGCAATATGGTAAACGCAACTCCCATTTCAAAATTGGTACCAAAGCCCAGGCCGAACAAAACCACACTGTACGTAAGCAGCCCTTTCTGTATCTGTTCTTTTCCAAAACCAAGGGCATGTGCAGCAATCAGTGCCACCAGCAAAGCAGCCAATCCACAAGCTCCTGTGAAGGGAGTAAAGAAAGAGACCGATAAGATAAGCAATGAAAATATTTTGTTCCTGGAAAAGAACAACATGCCGTAGCTGTTAAGAATGGCTACGGCAAGGTATTTTAAGAATGATATGATGCGGTTTAGTTTCACACAACGAAGACAAAGAAAACAAAGAGCACAAAAAATATGTGGCTTTGAAAATTGTCAGTTTAAATTTTGGTTTCACACAAAGTAGACAAAGAAAGAAAAGAACACAAAAAAGATATGGCTTTGAAATTAAAATCAATCTTTGTTCTCTTTGTATTCGTTGTTTCTATGTGTGGAAATATTTTATAAAGTAATAGACTTCAAGTGTTCCGGCATTCTCTCCGGTATTTCAATATACTCCATCGTTTCGGCCTGCCTGATTAAATGAGATTGACCGCTTTCATCAATCATTACCACGTTGGGCCTCATTTGAATAAACTGCATCCATTGTGTCATATTATAGGCACCTACCCGATGCACCACTACATGATCGCCACGATTGAGCAAAGGCAATGTGATGGCTGACCTTACCACATCAATGTTCATACAAAGCGGGCCATACAGTACACAATCTTCAGTATGTTGGGTAAAATCCTGTGCAGGGCTGATCTTATGTTCGTACCAGAAAGAGGTAAATAAAATATTTACACCAAAATCCATGATGGTGGCACGGCGGCCATCACTCAATCTTTTATTAGCCAGTACTGAACCCAATAAATAACCGGCCTCATCAATCATTGCCCTGCCGGTTTCTAAAATAAGTAATGGCAGCTCTTCTGTTTTAAAGCCATAATTGAGTAATGCACCGGTAATCGCTTCTGCAAATTCATCTATGGAAGGAATGGTGTCCTTGGCCGGGAGATAAGAGCCCCGAAGGTCATTTGCTGTTGGAAAACCTCCCCCCATATCAATATATTGTATCGTGGTGTTGAGCTGTGTCTTGCAATTCCATGCCAGGTCACAAAGCTTGTTTACTGCAATGGTATAAGCTGTTGTCACCATCATGTAAGTACCAATGTGGCAATGCAATCCAACCAGGTTCAATTTGCCTGAAGCCACTATTTTAGTCAATGCACTCCATGCCGTTCCGTTTTCATAATTGAAACCAAACCGGTCCCAGATGGGATAAATGCCCGTATCCATATTTACCCGGATGGCTACCCGTGGTTTCTTATTCATCCTGTCGCTGATGCCTATCAGCTGGTACAACTCATCAAAATGATCGATGTGAATGAGGGAATCATTATTGATTGCCAGCTCCAGTTCTTCATCTGTTTTTTCGGGGCCATTGAAAATTATTTTATTGCCCGGTACACCATTACCTAACGCTTTCCTGTACTCGAAACCACTTACCACTTCACCCCAACTGCCTTCCTGGTGAAAAACATTGCACACCGCATTGATATAATTTGTTTTGTAGCTCCAGGCCATTTGCACTTTGGGATAGCGGGTAGCAAAACTGCGTAAGGTGCTGCGGTAGGTTTGACGAATGGTCCGTTCGCTGATAACAAACACCGGGGAACCATATTTTTCAATAAGGGTTTTTACAGGTATCCCATCAATATGCTTTACGGGTTCATACTCGGTACGGGTGCCGAATTTGTTCATAAGGCCTGCATTCATTTTTAAGATTTGCGGCCTTTCATAACGGAGTTTGGTCATGTGTAGTAGTTGTATTTAAGTATTAGTTTTACACAAAGGGTACCAGGAAAGACCAGGGAAAAAATGCTGATTTTTCTTTGTGTATTTTATTTTCATTGTCTCTTTGTGTGAAATAGTATTGTTTAAACATGTTACAATTCTCCCAACCCACTGATCTGCTGAAACTCACTCACATCTGCAATATGGTCCCAGGCATAGCGGATGAACATTTTTCCCACCGCATATCCTTCATAAGGTTTTACTTCATCTCCCATTGCCATTTTTGCAAGAGCTGCAGGCTGGTTTTGTCCGGCTCCGGCAGTTAAATAAATCCATGCAGGAAACCTGGGGTTTATTTCCATAATGTAAGGTACGCCGGTTGCTGTACGCATAATTTCCAGTTCGCAGCCCCCTTTCCAGTTGGTAGCTTGTACAAAAGTTTTAGCTAACGCTATCAGTGTTTCATCTTCCAGGGTAATGCCTGCCCATGCTTTTCCCTTATCCGTAATGTATAATTTCCTCATTGGTACAATACTGGTGGCATTGCCTTTACCATCACCGAGTACTGCTATATTGATTTCAGTGCCGGCAATAAATTGTTGTACAATAATCGGGAAACCCCACTTGGCAGTGAGTTTGTAAAATGCCTTTTGCGCCTGCTCCAGTGTATAAGAAACTATGGCATCATAAAACTTCCCTTTTACTACCAATGGATATCCCATTGTTTCAGCACATCCATACAACTCCTCCGCACTGTAGATTATCCTGTCCATCGGAACCATCAATCCATATTTCAATCCAAACTGGTAGAGGTTAATTTTATCCCTTGCATCAAACTGTTCCTGTGTGGGTAAAAATGTCTGTATACCGATACCTTTTAATGCCGGACCGAGTTTGATGAAGTTGTACAACTCTGCATCAAAATTAGGAATGAGCACATTTACTTTTTCTTTCTGGTGTATGTATTGCAGCCTGGCCATTAATGCGTCGCTGCCTGCAGTTGGATAGGGTATCTGGTAGGTTTTATCCACCACCTCATGCAGGTAAATTCCTGGTTCCAGTGTTTCATACGCAAGGCCAATGATCCTCACGTTGGGCAAGCCATCTCTCAAAGCTCTAATCACCGCTACTCCCGGGCCGGGGCTGTCAATCGCATTCAAGCCTGTTACGGCAATAACAATCGGTTGGTTATCCTTATCCATTCAGTTGTTTTTTTTCAATAAAATGAAGCCTGTTATATCTCCAGCAGGTTAGCCTCTCTTAATTGTGCAGTAAAGTCGTCCCAGTCTTTTTCCAGCATACTGGCATCCACATCATATTTTTCAAGGATGCTTTTCCTGATGTCGGAAGGCGCTGAACCCTCTTTCAGTTGTAATATGATTTCTGCAGCAATAGGGTTAGCAGAAAAAGAATCTCCCGTGCCGGGATGGAAGATGAAACCTGATTCGCTGGTGGCAATGTTTTTTTTCAATCGCATATAAGTTTTTTAGGACAGTTGGTTGTTGTAAAGGTTTAAATTTTAGAAGCCATTTATTATAAATCCCTTCGGTGAAGTTGAAAAAAAATATCAATTTACCAGGCCCTCAATTTTACCCATATATAATCATCCATCAATATACCATTTTTCAACACTGCTTTTCTTCTTACTCCTTCCAGGTAAAAACCATTTTTTTCCAGCACCCTCATAGATGCCTTATTGGTTTCAAACACTTCGGCATATATTCTTATGATGTCGAAATAATAAAAAGTGTATTCCACCATCTGGCGAACGGCCTCCGTGCCAATACCTTTTCCCCACTGTGCTTCTCCAACCCAATAGCCTATTTCTGCTGAATGGGCATAAACATCACTGTTCAATATTAAACCGATTCCGCCAACAGCCTCGCCATCCAGATCTATAGCAAAATTTACCACGGGAGTGGCACCAATCGTTTTTTCCAGCCATTGCTTGCCAGCTTCTGCAGTGTAAGGGTAAGGGAAATAATTGCGCAGGTTATTCCAGATATTAATGTTGTTGGCATTCAGGACAAGGCTATCTAAATCATTTTCTGTCCACTGCCGGATAAGTACCGCCATAGTATTGTACGTAGCTTTTTGTTTTTTAAAAATAGTGTTTAAAATCGAAAGCAGCTGCGGGTGTTTAGAAGTTATTTCTAATAATATGCTGTGGGAACGCCAATAAATTATTCAGGTCCGGTTTTTCTTAGCTTATTTCAATTTCGTTAAAATATTTACGGCACATCATTATTACTTTATTACATTTATCTTGCATCCCTAAAATTAAAAGTATGGATTATAACAAACTCGTTTCTATAACTGGCTTAGGCGGTTTATTTGAATTATTGTCTTCAAAAGCAGATGGAGGCATAGTGCGTTCACTGGAAGATAAAACAAGCAAATTTGTAAGCACCCGTTTGCATAGTTTTTCTCACCTTGAAAGCGTGGAAATTTTTACAGTAAAAGACAATGTAAACCTTGTTGAAGTATTTACGGCTATCAAAAACAGCAGCGAAGCAATACCTGATGCCAATGATGCCAAAGCGGTAAAGGCTTATTTTCAAAAAGTATATCCGGACATGGATTTTGAAAGAGTATATGGCAGCGACATGAAAAAAATTATTAAATGGTATGCACAGTTGCTGGCAAATGAAGTAGAGATTAAGCTTTCAGAAAATCCTGAGCATGATGGAACAGCGCACGAAACGGTTACACCAAAAGCAAAAGCAGCTGAACCAAAGCAGGTAACTGCCAAAGCTGCCCCTCCAAAGAAAATCAATTCACCAAGGAAAATGGCGTAAAAAAAACCGGTAATTGTGCCAAAGGCAAAGGCCCGGAAATGTATTTATCTTTTTCTGTTAAAAAAATTCTGCATTATAATAGCCCCAACCCTCAAGGAGTTGGGGCTAAAGTTTAAGGACATCATTATGTACACCGCAAACATTGAAAAACTTCAGCGTCATTTTGTTCCGTCAAATTTTATTGTTACAGATTGGCATAGTATTGAACCGTTCTTTAAAACGCTATACGGGAAAGAAATTACCAGCAAAGAGCAGTTAGAAGAATGGTTGCTGCAACTGAGTGAAGTGGAAGCGGTGGTAAGCGAAGATGCCTGCTGGAGGCAGATTAAGATGACCTGCGACACTACTGATAAATCACTGGAAGAATCATTTAATTTTTTCTGTACAGAAATACAACCCCATATTCAGCCCTATGCAGATGCATTGAATAAAAAACTCATCAATCATCCGCTGACAAATACCCTGGATCAGAAAAAATATTTTACCTACCTGCGCAGCATCAAAAAAAACATCGATCTTTTTCGGGAAGAAAATATTCCGCTACAATCGGAGCTGGCAGTGATGCAACAACATTTTGGTGCTATCAGCGGCAAGATGACCGTTACCATCAATGGCAATGAATACACATTACAGCAGGCAGCAAAATTCTTAGAAAACCAGGACAGGGGAGTGAGGGAAGATGCCTACCGGAAAATCCAGGAAAGAAGATTGCAGGATAAAGATGCGTTGAATGAATTGTTTAATCAACTGATGACAAAGCGGAATGAAGTTGCTAAAAATACAGGCTTTTCCAACTATACGGATTACCGTTTTAAAGAGCTTGGAAGGTTCGATTATAATAAAGAAGATTGCTATGCTTTTCATGCCGCCGTAAAGGAGCATGTGGTACCGTTGGTGAAACTAATTTACGAAAAGAAAAAAGCAAAGCTGGGCCTGGATACGCTGAGGCCATGGGACCTGGATGCTGAATTGCCGGGAGTAAAACCATTGCGCCCATTTAATACTGGCAATGAACTGGTGGAGAAAACGATTGACTGCTTTGGTAAGTTGCGCCCTTTTTTTGGTGATTGCCTGCAAAAGATGAACGCCATCAAGCACCTGGACCTGGAAAGCCGTGTGGGTAAAGCCCCCGGTGGATACAACTGCCCTTTGCCCGAAAGCGGAGCGCCATTTATTTTTATGAATGCATCAGGGCAAATGAATGATGTAACCACTATGGTGCATGAAGGCGGGCATGCGGTTCATTCTTTTTTAGCCCATCCGCTACCCCTCACTGGCTTTAAAGAATATCCCATGGAAATAGCTGAAGTGGCCAGTATGGCCATGGAGCTTTTCAGTATGGATCACTGGGATGTATTTTTCGCTGATACCGCAGAATTGAAAAGAGCAAAAGAACACCAGCTGGAAAGGGTGATCACCCTATTTCCATGGATTGCTGTTATTGACCAATTTCAACATTGGCTTTACGATAACAGCAATCATTCCAATGAAGAGCGGACTGCAAAGTGGCTCGAAATTTTAGCAGAATACAGTGATGGCGTGGTGGATTATTCCGGGCTTGAAAACTACCGCAGCAACGCATGGCTGCGCCAGTTGCATCTGTTTGAAGTGCCGTTTTATTACATTGAATATGGTATTGCACAATTGGGCGCCATCGGAATGTGGATGCAGTTTAAAAATAACCCGCAACAGGCGCTGGATAATTATTGTAATGCGTTGGCATTGGGCGGCACTGCTACCTTACCGGAACTGTACAAAACTGCCGGGCTAAAATTTGATTTTTCTTCTGAGACAATCAGGGAGTTGATGGAGTTTGTAAAAGATGAACTTCACAAGTTATAGGCCTTTCACTTCTATTTTTCGTTAAATAGTTTCAGAAATTTTTCGGATGTTAATACAGGGAGTATGTCAGCATTTGCTTTTTTAAAATCGTTTTTATCGTTAGAGATAAAATAATGCATCTTATTTTGTTTAGCTATCTCGTATAATACGGCATCTTCAATATCCCTGATATTATTTCCAAGCGCCTTTGTAATTATTTTGCTGTCACATGGCAATACTGAGAATAGTGTGTTTAGTCCTGTTATAATTCCACTTAATTCAGCAACCGTAACATATTTTCTTAACACGTATGCAGCGGTTGTTATAACTGTTTCTGAAATAAAGCCTTCCAGGTTATTACTTTCAGCCAGTTTGAATATTTGAACTGCACTTTTATAACCAGGCCTGTTTTCGTTATACAGATCAATAATAATATTGATATCAAGAAATACTTTAAAGACCATACTTTTCTTTAAGGATTTCATCCCTTATTTTATTAAGGTTGTTCAACTTGTTATTTTTTACAATACCGGCATACTTTTCTGTAAATGATTCCTTTTTTGCAGACTTCTCCTGTAATAGTGATTTGTAATAATTTTCTGTAAGTTCAGAAACGGATACATTTTTCTTCCGGGCATACTTTTTTACCTGTGATACAACTGTTTCTTCAATTGTAAGGTTTAATTTAGTTGTCATTTCCGTAAGTTTACTGTAATATACGCATAAAATAATTTATACGCCTGCACCTCAAAATTTATTTACAATCCCCACAAACCCCACTCACCACCATAGCTGCATGGTCGGGGGTAAATCCCTTTGGGAGTTTAACCTGCGGCACGGTTACTTCTTCCAGGCAAATGGTTTTACTGCACACGTTACATATAAAATGCACATGGTTATCATGATGATGGCCTGCTTCGCAATTGTCTTTGCAAAGGGCATATAAAATTGAATTATCGGTAGTGGGTATCAGGTGGATAATACCTTTTTCAACAAATGTCTGCAGGGTGCGGTACACCGTTACCCGGTCAAAAATTTCGCCGGTACTTTTTTCAATATCTGCATGAGCCAGGGCACCGTTGCTGTGGATAAACAACTCCAGTATTTTTTTTCGTCCCTCAGTTACGCTGAGCTGATTTTTCTTTAAAATATCCAGCACCATGGCAGTAATAAATTTATGTATTAAACCCTGAACCTTTTAAATCGTTGCAACCTAATTATTCAAACTCCTGCTCTGGTATTTTTCTTTCAACAATGCTTTGATATCCCTGAACAGTTTCTCTATTTCAGCTTCTTTTAATCCATCATAAATTCCCCTCACCCTTGTTTGCCTGTCTACCAAAGCAAAAAATTGGGTATGAATAAACTGGTCGGCAATATTGACCAGGGTATCCGTTTTGTTGTTGTCTATCAGGTAGCTGTGCCTTGCCATTGCGTATAACTGCGCCTTATCTCCGGTTACGAAATGCCAGTTGGCATTGGCCGGCATTCCCTTTTTTTCTGTGCTGTCGTTTTCAATTTTATAAGATCCGTCCCCGTTCTTTTTTAAGTCCCCGTTCAGCATTCTTGCTTCATATTTTTTCAGCAAGGGAACCGAATCAGTTTCCGGCATGCAGGTGTGAGAAATAATCATAAAATTACTGTCGCCTTTAAACTCATCATATACCCTCCGCATGTTGGCATTCATTTTTGGGCAAATGCCTTTGCAGGTGGTGAAGAAATATTCTGTAACATATACTTTTCCATCCACTGATTTTTCGGTTATGTTTTTCCCGTTTTGATCAGTAAAAGAGAAGGGTTGCACATTATTATTAATTACCGGCAGGGTAGATTGGGAAATATCTGTCTGGGAAAAAACAAAAATGAAATACCCTGCAAAAAGCACCACAAAAAAACCTGCGTACCAAACCCATTTATTTTTCATTATTCAATTTTTATACAAAGCTACTGGTAAAGATGCCTGCAAAACAATTATGTTGAGGAGAAGGGCTTTCTCAAAATAGTTGCAACATCATTGCAAATATACTATATTTGCCGCTCTTATTATGTCAACAAGAATAAACTGGGATGCAATGGGGATAGCCACTTCCATAGCCTGTGCCATACACTGTGCCCTGCTACCGGTAGTCCTTACCAGCCTGCCGCTTTTTGGGATCAATATTATTCACAATGCTGTTTTTGAGTGGGGCATGATCGCCCTGGCATTTTTTGTTGGTTCCTATTCTTTGTATCATGGATTTGTAAAACATCACCGTTCTTTTACTCCCATCTTAATTTTTTCCGCCGGCTTTATTTTGCTGATGCTGAAACAGTTTTTTCACCCCGTTGAATTTTGGTTTTTAGCGCCGGCAGTGGTTTTAATTATAAGTGCACATTATTACAATTACCGCTTGTGCCACCAGAGTAAATGCAGTTCGCCACACCATAAGCATTGATTTATTTTAGCTGGCTTTCTCAGGATTATGGAGTGCCTGACAACACCAGCTATTTTAATAAAAAAGTAAAGAGTTTACTATCTTATATTTAAAAAATGATCATCATGAAAAGTTGGGCAATTGTATTGTTAACCTTACTTATTACTACAGCAGCTGTGCATGCACAATCAAAAGAGGAACTGTCTATCCGCCAACTTTTATCAACCCAGGATGCTGCATGGAACAAAGGAGATATAAAAGGCTTTATGAATGGCTACTGGCAAAGCAATTCGCTGATGTTCATTGGTAAAAGCGGCATTACCTACGGCTGGGAAAATACACTGGAGAATTATAAAAAGGGTTATCCTGATACTGCCGCCATGGGAAAGCTGCGGTTTGAATTGATTGAATGTAAAAAGCTGTCAGCCGAAAACTATTTTGTTGTGGGAAAATGGTTCTTATCCAGGAGCATTGGAAATATTTATGGCTGTTTTACCCTGCTGTTGCGTAAAATTAAAAACAAGTGGGTGATCATAGCAGACCATAGCAGTTGAACCTTCCGGCACTGATGAATAGCTTGATTTTTTGAGCTTCATTAAAACTTCTCCAACAGCAGTAGTCTTATAAAGAAAATAACAACTGTATTCACTCCGCACCGGGGCAACCAAATAGGTTTGCCGGTCGTTTCAAGTTGCCTGGGTATGCATGAAAGTACAGGAGCTTAAAAAGCAATTATTCCTTTAACCATTTTGTTGTATTTTACATATCCTTATTTATAACAGTTTTCCAAACATAAATGAAAAGAAAAAATGAAAAGAATGTTACACCCAGCCTTTCTCTTCTTATTCTTTCTCCTGAATTATGCTGAAGCCCAGCCCGTACTATCCTTATCACCTGTAATAACAGGGCTGGCATTACCCATGCAGGTGCTTAACGCAGGGGATAGCACCAACAGGATATTTGTGGTGCAAAAAGGCGGAACTGTAAAAGTGTATAGCAAGTCTTATACATTACTGGGTACCTTTCTTACCCTTACCGGCATCACCACTTCCGGGGAAAGAGGTTTACTAAGTATGGCTTTTCATCCTGATTACACCAATAATGGTTTATTTTATGTGTATTACACCAATAGCGCCGGAGATCTTGAACTGGCAAGGTTTAAAGTAAGCGCCAACAATAATGTGGCAGATGTCAGTTCTAAGGTAGTGGTTATTACGATACCCCACCCCACCAATGCCAACCACAATGGCGGCACGTTACATTTTGGAGCAGATGGTTATCTCTACCTTTCTACCGGTGATGGCGGCGGCAGTGGAGACCAGCCGGGAAATGCGCAAAACACTTCCGTATTACTGGGTAAAATTTTACGGTTTTCAGTCAACACATCCACTACCGCACCCTACTACACGGTACCTGCCGGCAACCCTTTTGGCAATGAAGTTTTTATATACGGCTTAAGAAACCCATTTCGCTGGAGCTTTGACAGGGTAACCCATGATTTGTGGATAGGTGATGTAGGCCAGGATTCATTTGAAGAGATCAATCATCGGCCTGCAGATTCTGCAACAGGAACAAATTTTGGCTGGCGTTGTTATGAGGGAAATAATACATTCAACACATCGGGATGCAGCAACATTTCCAATTATACTTTTCCTGTTTATACTTATGCCACCACTAACCCATCCGGGGCAATTACGGGAGGTACTGTTTACAGGGGAGAAACTTATATCGCCTTAAGGGGGTACTATGTCTCGGCCGACTATTATACCGGCAATTTTTATCTCATTTTTTACGATTCCATCGGCCATACCCATACCACCACCATTCAAACCCTTACCCCCACGGGCATATCAAACTTTGGAGAAACCGAAGACGGGGAATTGTATGCTACCTGCCTGAATAACGGTACACTGTACAGGGTGGTATCCAGTGGATCACTGCAATATACCTTTAACGGGAATGGCAACTGGGATGTTTCAGATAACTGGTCAAATAAAACTATTCCACCTGCCATACTTCCTGCGGGTTCAGAAATTGTCATCAGGCCTGTGGCTGCCGGTGAATGTTTGCTTAACATTCCCCAAACCATTTCAGCAGGAAGTAAAATAACTGTTCAAAATGATAAACAATTCAGGATTGCAGGTAATCTTACGATACAGTGATAATATAGTATCTATAAAAAGGATACCGGGGCTGAAGAAAATTATGAAGCCGGTATTTTTTTCAGGCAGCATATTCCACCAGGGCTTCTTTTGCCACAGGTAAAAACAAATACCAGCATAAGCTCAGTAAAAGGCAATTATAGTCAATAGCAGAGGTTTGAGAGGAATGTAAAATTCCTGCAGAGAAGGCATTACTGCTGAATCCACAACTTAGTAAATGTTGATGGGAGGTGCCATTATAAACAGTCAATTCAACTTGCGGATTATGCTTAATGGTATAGGTATATTTGGTTGATTCAATTATTACCTGGCCATCTTTTCCAAACCATTTATCCTGACTCATATGGCCAATCTCCATCCCATACTCATTTTTAAAAATATATTTTCCTGTAATAGAGCCGGTACTTTCAATAAAAAAAAGGCGGTGCTGGTTTCCGCAACTTATCCTGGCAGAGCGATGCAGGGGATTGTATTTCAACACTAGTTTGCAGGTTTCGTTTTCCATCAAATGGTATTCCTGCAACGTTGATTTTTGATTACTTACCAATACCCATTCCATAGTTGTAACATTAATAGTAAAAATTAGACCCTTATTGTAAGATTTGCAACAGGCTTGATGATTGGTAACAATAATTTAATACTGCCTTCTCTTATTCGTTTCACCCTGGGGATAGCAGGTGCTGAATTCGTTAAACTTAATCAGGCTAAGGTTTATTAATATAAAAAAGCATCCCCGGCTACATAGCGCAAAATTCCACTATTGGGGTATTGTTTAACAGGGCAGGATTTTGTCTATTTGTATAAGCTATTGCGAGGCTCACTTATCGCAAGTATCTATTTTGAATTTCAGCCCTTTTTCATCCGTACGGTCCCCATCTGGAAATCCAATTGACAGTTTTTTCTTTCGCCCGATACCCTTTTCAACGCTGCTGAAAAGGGTATTTTAAACCAGCCACTAAATTTTTTATCAAATAAATACTAATTTTATTAGTGTTAATAAAAGAAAGCTATTATCTTTGTTTTCCAATTTATTTTTACAACGCACAACCAGATACATCACAACAAAAATTACAATTATGAGCAATGCAGACAAATTAAAAGCACTGAAATTAACCATCGACAAAATTGATAAGGATTTCGGCAAAGGGTCGGTAATGATAATGGGGGATAAGCCCCATATTGAACAGGAAGTGATTTCCACAGGTTCTCTTGGGCTGGATGTTGCCCTTGGCATCGGCGGCTTGCCCAAAGGAAGAGTAGTAGAAATATATGGGCCGGAAAGCAGTGGTAAAACAACAATTGCCATTCATGTGATTGCCGAATCACAAAAAAAAGGTGGGATGTGTGCCTTTATAGATGCAGAGCACGCATTTGACAGTTCTTATGCACAAAGGCTGGGGGTTGATATTGATAATTTATTGATTTCTCAACCGGATTACGGTGAGCAGGCGCTCGAAATTGCAGACAGGCTGATCCTTTCCGGAGCGGTGGATGTGGTAGTGATTGACTCCGTGGCTGCATTGGTGCCTAAAAGCGAGTTGGAAGGCGAAATGGGAGACAGCAAAATGGGCTTGCAGGCAAGATTGATGAGCCAGGCCTTGCGGAAGTTAACAGCCACAATATCTAAAACAAATTGCTGCTGCATTTTTATCAACCAGCTAAGGGAAAAAATTGGGGTGATGTTTGGTAACCCCGAAACAACTACCGGTGGTAATGCGCTTAAATTTTATTCCTCTGTAAGGCTGGATATCAGGCGCATGGCACAAATAAAAGATGGTGACAATGCAATTGGAAACAGGGTAAAAGTGAAAGTAGTAAAGAATAAAGTGGCTCCTCCCTTCCGCACCGCCGAGTTTGATATTATTTTTGGTGAAGGCATTTCCAAAGTGGGTGAAATCATTGATATGGGTGTTGAACTGGGTATTATTCAAAAAAGCGGTAGCTGGTTTAGTTATGATGCCAATAAATTAGGCCAGGGAAGGGATTCTGTAAAACAATTGTTTTTAGATAACCCGGGAATGGCAAATGAAATTGAAGCTAAAATAAGGGCAAAGATTGCAGAGAACCTGGCTGCATAAAAAATTAGAATTCAGGGGTTAGTAAGTATAAAAGCCATTCCTTCCGGGAATGGTTTTTTATTTTGTCTCATCTCCAGGTTTCCCTGCTGTATTCTTTGTTGAAAATTACATGCGGCAGGACCATCGGGAAATACTTAAATGTTAATTAGATTTGTGTGCGTATCCGCACCCTGTTTAATACACAAGAACTAACTGCTTTTTTCAAATAAAAAGCCATCAGTTGCCGAAACCTTCTTTTAAAACCGATTTTACATTTACTTATAAATTGGGCGCTGCATTTTTTTGCAATATTATTTCAGCGCCTGTTAAATAATTTTACAGCATGGCCATTATTTATCCAAAGCAAAAAATATTTTTTTTATTCCTGTTATTGATTAGCAGTATAATCCTGCCTGCACAAAATGAGGTAAAATTAAACTTTACCAATTCCAGAACTTATGCAGGAATAGAGGTGGGTTCAAAGGGCGTAAAAATGACCGTAATTGAAATAAATAAAAAAAATAAGAAGGGTGTCGGTTTTCAAATGTTAAAAGATACCTCTATCAACTCTGATTTTATTTCTTTTACTGTCCCCTCTTTTTTAGCCACCCTAAATGCCATGCAAACCTTATTTGATAAGGCCATGAAACTATATGAAATCCCATCAGAGAAAATTTTCACCGTTATCAGCAGCGGTGTTAAGGCACAGGCCGAAAAGGAAAATAAAATAACCTGGGTGAATAATTTAGCTGATTCTTTTAAGCAAAGGATCGCAGAACCCAGCCGTAAAGTAAATTTAATTGATGTGTCGGAAGAGGCAAGGCTGAGCCATTTGGGTATTGTGCCTGAAGAAAGGCGCTACAATACTTTTTTAATCGACATTGGAAGCGGTAACAGCAAGGGTGGTTATTTTCCTAATGGCAATACAACAGACCTGAAATTGTTCCAGTTAAACTGGGGCACCAAAAGCACCAACAATGCAGTTGAAAAACGCATTGAAGAGGACAAGACAATGCAAAATTATCAAAAGCAGCTGACCCGTGTCCTGGCTGGTGCTGTAAACAGTGATGTTGTGTATGCTGTAAATGAAAGCGGCGCCTATGCTATGAACGATTATATTGCATTTAGTGGGGGAATTGCCTGGTCTGTATCTATTTTGTTGTACCCTGAACTGGTAGATAATTTGGTGGTGCCGGTTACTTATGAAGAGGTAGAAAAGCTTTTCGATAATTTGTATAAAAAATATACTTCTTATTCTGAGGAGTCACTTTTAAAAAGTCTTGCTGACAAAAGTTTTGACAAAAATAAAATTTCTAAAGAAATCAAATCGGTACAAAAGGTTTTTGATCAGAAATCTTTATTAGCCGGCACCGGCTTGTTACTAAAGATTATGAGGCAATTTCAGGGCATATATGAACGTAAAGAATTTTACCTGGTAAAAAACGGGCAGGTTGGCTGGATTTCAGCTTATGTAACACAGGAAGTTGGAAAGTAAACTATTTATGCCAGGTATATATTTTACATTTGATTACCGGTTATTGAATGAAAAAAATGAAAGAAACCAAACCTTTTTTACTGGTGTTAGTCTCGGTATTTTTATTAATATCACTTGGTTTGTTGACCATCACCATCTACCTGTATATTAAGAAACCGGCAGAACTGATAACTGCTTCAAAGAATAAAAATGGTTCCTCTGCAACTTTATTGGGCAACACCAGGGATTCACTTGAAAAAAAATATTCTGCCGCCATTAATGATGCAGACACTTCATTTTACCCTGTACTTCCTTTAAGCCAGGTTAACACTTTAAATACACCTAATCATCTTCCTGATTCTTTAAACAGCAATAAAGGGAATACCATTGCTGCTTTTGAAAAGCTACGGAATGAAATCAATAGTATCCTGCAGGATAAAAGCCCTAATGCAGATTTAGCATTGGCCAAAATAAAAATTGATGAATTGCAGGTATTGGTTGATATTTTAAAAAATAAGAACACAGAAATTTCTAAAGAAAATGAACGCCTTTATGCTTTACTGAAACAGTTGGCCAATGAAGGAAAGCCTGCTGACTACCCCGCTAAAAAAACTGGTAACGAAACCTTTACCATTCCAAAAGATAAGACAGGGGCTTCTTTTAAAGTTGACAATATTCAACTATCCGCCATTACTACAAATGATTTCATAGAAAAAGAAACCAGCAGTGCGACAGAAACTGAAAAGCTTGTGGGATCATTCAGTGTAAAAAACGGCGGTGGCCATAATGTAGTGGCAGAGCTGATG
>JAYVUL010000389.1:0-20986 GCA_043787935.1 Chitinophagaceae bacterium
ATCATGGTATTAAAAGCAAATTCCAGCAATACTGTCATGGCTTCCTGTACAATACCTTTGCGCTGGTGTTCTGGATGGAGCATATAGCCGATTTCTGCCCTGTGGTTTTCTTTGTCGGTTTTCCAAAACCCAATGGTACCAATTAACACAGGGTCAGTTTTTAATGAAATGCCCCAGGTAATGCCTTCGTTGCTGTTGAGGCTATCAGTTATTTTCTGAATGAACTGTATGGCTTCTTCCTTCGATTTTAACGGATCCCTGTCGAGGTATTGCATTACTTCTTCATTGGAGCGCAGGGATAATATTTCATTGGCATCATCACTGGTAATCTGCCTTAAAATAAGGCGTTCGGTGGTAATGATTGGAAAGGGATGAAAATTAAACTGGAGCATAAAACAAAGTTTGACAATAAAATTGACAATTTACATCGATGTTGATTACAAAATAAAAAACCGAAGCTTTAATACTTCGGTTGAATAATTTTTGATTGCCCCGGAATGCCGGGTGGTTAAAATTCCGCACTCTTCGGA
Organism: Chitinophagaceae bacterium; assembly: GCA_043787935.1. Lineage (GTDB taxonomy): Bacteria > Bacteroidota > Bacteroidia > Chitinophagales > Chitinophagaceae > Ferruginibacter. The sequence goes on from JAYVUL010000389.1 coordinate 531, forward strand.
TACCTCGGAAAAGGAATCACATCCCTGATATTTCCCATACCTGTCACAAACTGCACCAGCCGCTCAAATCCAAGCCCAAAGCCGGCATGCGGGCAGGCGCCGAATTTTCTTGTATCCAGGTACCACCACAATTCTTCGGCAGGGATATTCATTTCTTTCATGCGTTGTTCCAGTTTGTCCAGGCGTTCTTCCCGCTGGCTGCCGCCCACAATTTCGCCAATACCCGGTGCCAGGATATCCATTGCTGCCACGGTTTGTCTTCCGGGTTCGCAGTTATCATTTTGCCGCATATAAAATGCTTTTATCTCAGCAGGATAATCGGTGAGAATAACCGGCTTTTTAAAATGCTTTTCTACCAGGTATCTTTCATGCTCACTCTGCAGGTCAATGCCCCATTTATCAATGAGGTATTGAAATTTTTTCTTTTTATTATGGTTGCTTTCTCTTAAAATTTCTATTGCCTCAGTGTAAGTGAGCCTTTCAAAATCATTGCTTACCACAAAATCCAATTTCTCCATCAGCCCCATTTCACTGCGCTTTTCCAATGGCAATAATTTTTCTTCTTCGGCAAGGCGCTGTGCTAAAAATTCCAGGTCTTCCCTGTTATGGTCCATGGCATATTTAATGATGTACCGGATAAATTCTTCGGCAAGGTTGGCGTTATCTTCCAGGTCATTAAAGGCCACTTCCGGCTCTATCATCCAGAACTCCGCCAGGTGCCTGGTGGTATTGGAATTCTCTGCCCTGAAAGTGGGGCCGAAGGTGTAAATATCACTGAATGCCATCGCGGCCAGTTCGCCTTCCAGTTGACCGCTTACGGTAAGATTGGTAGTGCGGCCAAAAAAATCTTCTTTAAAATTAATGCTGCCATCCTCATTTTTTGGAGCGGTACCATCAATGGGCAAAGTGGTCACCCTGAATGTTTCACCGGCACCTTCTGCGTCGCTTGCGGTGATGATGGGGGTGTGGAGGTAAATAAACCCTTTATCGTTGAAAAATTTATGCACTGCAAAAGCCAGTGTATGGCGAACCCTGAATACAGCCCCGAAAGTGTTGGTCCTGAAACGCAGGTGAGCTATCTCCCGCAAAAATTCAAGGCTGTGTTTTTTGGGTTGCAAAGGAAATTTTTCTGCGTCACTATCGCCCAGTATTTCTATTGCCGTTGCTTTTAATTCTACTTTTTGCCCCTTGCCCAAAGAAGCGATCACTTCTCCTGTAGCCCTGATGCAGGCCCCTGTGGTAAGGCGTTTTAAAACTGCCTCCTCAAACTTGCCCAGTTCTGTCACTACCTGAAGGTTATTATTGGTGCTGCCATCGTTCAATGCGATAAACTGGTTGTTTCTGAAGGTACGCACCCATCCCATTACAGTAGCCTCATAATTCGCCTTATCGCTTGTAAGCAGTTCCTTTATTTTAATTCTTTTGTTAAACATGCCCATGTTTTTTGTGGCTGCAAATATAACGGGGATTTTTGTCTGAACGGGGATTTTGGGGATTGAAAGGATTAAAGGATTTCTTTGTTTAATCAAACTGATCAATTAATTACCCCGGTAAATGCAGGACAATAATTCATCAAATCATTTTAAGTCGGCTTAAAACATAAAAGTCTTGGTATAAAAAATCATTCCATCCCCCTAAATCTTCCCAAATCCCCGTTCAGACAACTATTTTTGCAAAATGAAAATCGCCTTCTTCTCCACAAAATCATATGATCGCCAGTTTTTTGACCGCTATGTTACTACACAAGAAATAATTTATTTTGAAGCACAGTTGAATGAACAAACAGTTAACCTTGCAGCTGGCTGCACTGCGGTTTGTGTTTTTGTAAATGATAAACTGAATGAAACAGTCATTTCCGAATTAAAAAAACTGGGGATCAAACTCATCGCATTGCGTTGCGCAGGCTTTAATAATGTTAGTACAGATGCTGCAAAGTTTTTCGGTATCAGCGTTGTAAGGGTACCTGCCTACTCACCACATGCAGTAGCCGAACATGCGGTGGCCCTGATATTAAGCCTGAACCGCAAAACACATAAAGCCTACAACAGGATAAGGGAGGGAAATTTTTCTTTAGAAAGGCTCACTGGCTTTGACCTGTATGGAAAGACCGTTGGGGTAATCGGCACCGGGAAAATAGGACAGGTTTTTTGTGATATCATGCTGGGGTTTGGCTGCAGGGTGCTGGCATTTGACCTGGTTGCACACCAGCCAACCGCTGCAAAAGGAGTGGAGTACTTGCCATTAACAGAGCTGCTGCAGCAGTCGGATATCATTTCACTGCATTGCCCTCTGAACGAACAGACAAAACACCTCATTAACGAACATACCATTTCGCTGATGAAAGAAGGGGTAATGCTGATCAATACCAGCCGTGGGGCTTTGGTGGAAACACCCGATGCCATCAATGGCCTCAAAACAGGAAGGATAGGCTATTTAGGGCTGGATGTGTACGAACAGGAAGAAAAACTCTTTTTTAATGATTTATCTGAAAATATCATCCAGGATGATGTGATGATGCAACTGCTCAGTTATCCAAATGTATTGATTACCTCCCACCAGGGCTTTTTTACAGAAGAGGCATTGTCTCAAATTGCACAAATAACATTGGGTAATGTGGATGCTTTTGAGGCAGGTACAGTTTTGACAAATTTGGTGGTGTAAAAACCAACAGGCATACAAGCATCATTTTTGCTGTTCTTAGGCAAAAAAATAGCTGCTTTTCAATGGAGTCCCCAAACAAGTGAGGGATCAAGGCAGCCACTGAACTTAAGCCAGGAAATCATCGCCGGTGAACAAAAAATTTTCATTTTAAGAAAAACAGCGTAATATTGTACCAGAATATTGCTGATAAGGTCTTTCCAATCATTCATTATTGTATCAGACGGTCACATTCTATCAAAACAAATTCTCAATTACAATTTTCAGATTTTTAAGAGTCGATTTTTGAAAAACTCATTTTCATTTTTTTATGTACGACATTTTACAACTGAACGACATGCTCGTTCCTGAGTTGCAGGATATTGCTGAACAGCTTGCTATACCCAACTTCAAGAAATTAGAAAAACAAGACCTTGTGTACAGGATTTTAGACAAGCAGGCATTGGCTGGTGCTGCTTCCAAACTGGATGCGGAAGAAAAACCAAAGCGAAAGCGTACTGCTGTAAAAACTGTAGCGGCAACTGCGGTTAAACCTGCAGAAGAAGTTAAAGAAAATAAAAGCCCGGAGCAGGAAGAAACCAAGGCAGAGCCAAAGCATGAAACCAGGCATGCTAAAAAAACAGAACCTGTTCACGACAAAAGAAAGCCCGTAAAAAAAGTGGAGCAGGAAGAGGAAGAAGATGAAGAAGAGCTGCAGCCGATAACAAATGAACAAAGTACCATTCCTGCTGCCATAGCTTCCTTATTACAGGAAGAAGATGAAATGGAAATACAGCAACAGCAACCGGAAGTGTCCTCTTTTGAAGGCAGCCAGTCAGGCAGCAGCCAGTATCCTGCCAAACAATACCAGCAGCGCAGGGATAGCCAGGTTTTCAATATTGAGTTTGATGGTATCATCCTGGGTGAAGGTGTACTGGAAATGATGCCGGACGGATACGGCTTTTTAAGAAGCAGCGATTACAATTATTTGTCTTCTCCCGATGATATCTATGTTTCTCCCTCACAAATAAAACTGTTTGGTTTAAAGACAGGTGATACGGTATATGGATCCGTTCGCCCGCCAAAAGAAGGGGAAAAATATTTTGCTTTATTAAAAGTGGAAACCATCAATGGCAAAAGCCCGGATGAAGTAAGGGACAGGGTTCCTTTTGATTACCTCACCCCTTTATTCCCTTTTGAGAAATTAAATCTTACCACGCAATCGAATAATTACAGTACCAGGATAATGGATCTCTTTACTCCAATTGGTAAGGGCCAGCGTGGTTTGATAGTAGCGCAGCCCAAAACGGGTAAGACCATGTTGTTGAAAGAACTGGCTAATGCCATTGCAGAGAACCATCCCGAATGTTACTTAATGATAGTACTGGTGGATGAAAGGCCGGAAGAGGTAACAGATATGGAACGCAGCGTAAAAGCAGAAGTAATCGCTTCTACCTTTGATGAACCGGCTGAAAAGCATGTAAAGGTGAGTACCATTGCACTGCAAAAAGCCAAACGCCTGGTAGAATGTGGTCATGATGTGGTGATCCTGCTGGACAGTATCACCCGATTGGCAAGGGCACACAACACTGTTGCCCCGTCAAGCGGTAAAGTATTAAGTGGTGGTGTGGAAGCCAATGCCATGCAAAAGCCAAAACAATTTTTTGGTGCTGCCCGTAAAATAGAATTTGGCGGGTCATTGACAATCATTGCCACTGCCCTGGTTGACACCGGCAGTAAAATGGATGAAGTGATTTTTGAAGAATTTAAAGGTACCGGTAACATGGAGTTGCAACTGGACAGAAGGTTGAGCAACCGCAGGATTTATCCTGCAATAGATATTGTGGCATCCAGTACCCGCAGAGATGACTTATTGCTGGATAAAGAAACCTTCCAGCGGATGTGGGTACTGCGTAAGCACATGGCCGATATGAACCCCGAAGAAGCGCTGAATACCTTGCTGAAAAACATGAAAGGCACAAAGGATAATGCAGAGTTTTTGACCAGTATGAATGGATAAGTTGAATATGCTGATGTAATTTTCAATACATTATTTACCGCTGGTTATACAACCAGCGGTTTTATTTTTGCATAATCCCCGCATGAACGAATTCATTCGGGCAGGACTACCTGCTGGTGTGGTATACCCTGGAAATTGCTGATACAGATGATCGAAAGGAAACACATAACCCAAACCGCTTCTTTAGTATCTTAGAGTTTAACTACTGCCGAGATTAAATAAAATGGCAATACAAAAAGTTACCATAACTGAATTTACGGAACTGGCAAAAAGCCACCCGGTACTGGATGTGCGCAGCCCTGGTGAATTTTGCCATGCACATATACCCGGTGCCTTCAGCCTGCCCTTATTTACAGATGAAGAAAGAAAAGTGGTGGGTACTGCTTACAAACAGCAAAGCCGGCAAACAGCCATAAAAATTGGGTTAGATTATTTTGGAGGAAAGATGAAAAGGATGGTGGAGGAAACTGAATCCATAGTTTCCCGTTTCCCGTTCAGCAACTCAACTAATGAAAAGCTTTCGAAGAACGGACAGCAAGGAACGGGCAACATTCTTATTCACTGCTGGCGTGGCGGCATGCGCAGTGCTGGGGTGGCCTGGGTGCTGGACTTATACGGATTTAAAGTATATACTTTGTGTGGTGGATATAAAGCGTACAGAAAATGGGTAAGGGACCTGTTTGAAAAAAAATATAAACTCACCGTATTGGGTGGCTACACTGGCTCAGGAAAAACTCTGGTGCTGGATGAGCTGCAAAAAAATGGGCTGCCTGTTATCAACCTGGAAGCATTGGCCAATCATAGAGGCTCCGCTTTTGGTGCGCTGGGTGAAAAGCCACAGCCCACACAGGAGATGTTTGAAAACCTGCTGGCACAAGCACTGGCAACCAAAAACCAACACTCGGCAGGCAACCTGGCCTTCTGGATTGAAGATGAAAGCCAGCGTATAGGCAACCTGCAAATCCCCATGCCTTTTTGGAATACCATGCGTAACAGCCCGGTATATTTTGCAGATGTGCCGTTTGAAAAACGGCTTGGTTATCTTACCGGGGAATATGGTAAGTTTGAAAAAGAGAAATTAGTAAATGCCATCATCAGGATTCAAAAAAGATTGGGAGGGCTGGATACCAAAATGGCAGTTAATTATTTACTTGAAGATAACCATACAGCATGTTTCAGCATTTTACTTAAATATTACGATAAGTGGTATAGCAAAGGGCTTTACAACAGGGAGAATATCAATGACCTGCTGGTTAAAATACCTTGTAGTGAGGTAAATGCAAAAACAATTGCAGCAATGCTGAACGAAAAAAGTGTTGCTGACTTATCACTTTAAAAAGGAAACCGGATGAAAAAATATTGTACGGGGATAGCCTTATTGTTATGCTGCCTATTGCCTGCAGCATCAATGGCGCAGCAACAGGATGTTACGGGTATCTGGAACGGTGAATTGCAATTAACAGACTCAGCAGATAAAATTGTACACCTGCCTTATGAAATTGCGGTAAGCGAAGAAAAAGGAAAACTGATTGGTTATTCCCGTATCATCTTCCATGTAAATGGAAAGGATGAAGCCGGTATGCAGGGCATCGCTTTAAAATGGAAAGGAAAAGAACTGGTAGTTGAAGATGAGGGTTTTGTTGAACATGATTTTACCATCAACCCATCAAGGCGGGTAAAAAAAACAATGGTACTGACCCTTACCATAACAGATACCGAAATGATTTTAGAAGGAACATGGAGTACAAACCGCACCCGAATATATATCCCTGCCAAAGGAACAGCCGTATTAAAACGGAAGGTTGATTTTAAATCTTCTGCCATATTTAAAAGGCTGGATACCTTAAAGATTGCAGAGAAGTTATCCTTTACCCAACCACAAAAAATAACTACACCGGCTGTAGCAGTGGCGCCCCCACCTGTGGTAAAACCCGCAATCGTTCCACCTCCTGCCGAGCCTGCACCTGAGCCGGATTTATTTATACCTGTTGTCGAAAAAGCGTCTACCATTAACTTGATACCCATTGGAAAAAGACCGCAACTTTCTGTTGCTAAAATTTTACCGCCTTCAAGGCAAAAGAAAATGCAGATGGATTTGATAACAATTATGGTTATTAAACCAATGCCGGTACCGCCGCCGGCAGTTGTTGCAAAACCAGAACCTGTGGTTGCAATAGCAGCCCCCAAGCCAGAGAAAAAAACAGTTCCCATAACTGCCCCAAAGCCGGCAGCAGAAAAGAAACCAGAACCTATAGTGGTAAAGCCGGCTCCAAAACCAAACCCGGTTGTTGCTATCGAGCCGGTGATTGAAAAGAAAGCGGAGCCTTTAGCGCCAAAGCCAGTGCCACCACCTCTTGTTTTTGTGGCGCCCTCGGTTACCCAGGGTGCAGCAGATGTAAATAAGCGCAACACCAAATCTGAGAAAGATGTTTATTTTGAATCTGATAGTTTGTTGCTGACACTCTATGATAATGGTGAAGTGGATGGAGATGTTGTAACGGTATTAATGAATGGCAATGTTATTTTTTCTAAACAAATGCTCACTACTACCGCAAACAATAAAACCATCTACATAGCAAAAGATTTAGACTCCGTAAAACTGATCATGTATGCAGAAAACCTGGGGGAAATTCCTCCCAACACCGGCTTGCTGATAGTGATGGATGGGGAAAAAAGATATGAGGTACGTTTTAGTGCCGACCTGCAAACAAATGCAGCTATAATTTTACGAAGAAAAAAGAACGAATAAAACAAATGAAAAATCTGAATACGGACAGAATACTGCTTACCAAATATTCGCATGGAGCCGGTTGTGGTTGTAAGATCTCCCCTAAAATATTAGATGAAATTTTATCAAGCAATTTGGCAATGCCCGACAATGATAAACTGATTGTTGGCAACCACAGCAAAGATGATGCGGCTGTATATGATATTGGTAATGGAACAGCATTAATTTCCACTACAGATTTTTTTATGCCCATTGTGGATGATCCTTACGAGTTTGGCCGTATTGCCTCTGCCAATGCTATCAGTGATGTGTATGCAATGGGTGGTAAGCCCGTGCTGGCTATTGCGATATTGGGATGGCCTATCAATATTCTGCCTCCCGCCGTAGCCCAAAAAGTAATTGAAGGCAGCAGGAGCATCTGCCTGGAAGCTGGTATTCCTCTGGCAGGCGGGCATAGCATTGATTCGCCGGAGCCAATATTTGGTTTAGCAGTAAATGGTTTTATCCCAATCGAAAATATCAAACAGAATAATACGGCAAAGGAAGGCGACCTGTTGTTTTTAACCAAACCAATAGGTGTAGGTATTTTAACCACGGCAGAAAAAAAAGGCATTTTAAAAGAGGAGCATAAGGGAGTAGCCGCAAGGCAAATGATGCAACTGAATAAAGTGGGCGAATTGTTAGGCAACGTAAAAGGCGTAACTGCCATGACGGATGTAACCGGCTTTGCATTGCTGGGGCATTTGGTGGAAATGGCCGAAGGCAGCGGATTGAGTGCGGTAATTTATTTTGATAAAGTACCTGCCATTATTGATGACCTGAAAAATTATATTGACCAAAAATCAATACCCGGAGGTACAACAAGAAACTGGGACAGTTATGGTGATAAAATTGGCAGCATTACGGATTATCAAAAAGCAATACTGGCCGATCCGCAAACAAGCGGGGGGTTGCTGGTAGCGGTAGCACCAGGTGCTGCAGAGGAAGTGAAAAATATTTTTTTGCAGAATGGGCTGGGTAATTTTGTTACCCCCATCGGAAGGTTGCAATCCCGTAAACATGCCGTGATCACTGTAGAAGGATAGCAATGCAGCAGCAGGCAGCAACTTATCTTTTTTCTGCAATTATGCTGTCAATTACTTTCGCCAATGCCCTGTCTTTTTCTGTAACAATATCACCCGCATCATGAGTGTTTAACCAAATCTCCACCTTGTTGTATACGTTGGTCCAGCGTGGGTGGTGATCTACTTTTTCTGCGGCCAGTGCCACTCTGGTCATAAAGGCAAAAGCCTCAGAAAAAGTTTTAAATTCATATTTTTGATAGAGGCTGTTATTTTCTTCTTTCCACATAATTATAAATTTAAGTGTTTAGAATGTTCAGGTATTTTAATACTACCTGGTTTAATGCCCCCTTTGGCCAGCAGGGAAAGGGGCTTAAAAAATCAGGTGTTGTTTATTCTTTATTTTTTCATTCGTCATTTCAATTACCAGTTGCACTCCTGTTAATACTTTAATTGACTGCATCAAATTCTTTTGTTCCTCTTCAGTTACCGGCTCGCCTTTTATCAACCATAAAAAATCAAGGTGTTTAAATTCCGGCAACAAATATTCGCCGTCAAACTGGTTGTTGTAGAGATAATGTGTTAATGAAACGGAAGGCACCTTATATTCGTAAATAGAAAAAAAGTATGTGCGGTTTTTCCGGTTGAGCTGTATTTCAAAATCATTGTTCAGTCTGAAATCAAAACCAAGCACCTGGTTTAAATGCCAGCTCAGCTGGTAATCTTTTACCGGAGCCACAATACCCAACAGGATGGAATCTTCAAAAAATTCCCGGGCCAAAGTTTCATTATCAATTTTAAGTTTCATGCTTCTATCGCCGCCAACCTGCGGAGAATTTGATTATTAAAATTTGGGGTGTTATGATTTCATTAAACTGTCAGGCCAGAAAACTCCGGCCCACTTTCACGGAAAGTGGTTGCATTAAAAAACAACATCAAAAACCAACTCCTCATTCCCCCTCTTCACTTTTACTTTAGTGGCATCTCCTTTTTTGAAATTACTCAATGCTTCCATATAAGTTTGTACATCGGTAAAGGTATGGTCGCCCAATTGCACCAATATATCGCCGGCTTTAATACCCACTCGTTGTGCAGTTTTTCCATCCACTATGCCATCGGCCCTTACCCCACGTCCACTGAAAGTATAGTCCGGCATTATACCGAGGGTAACTTTAAAACTGGTTTTACTGCTCATAGCCACTTCCCTTGTTTTGGTAAAAGCCAATTTTCCTTTTTTATTATTTATTTCGACCAGGTTGTAAATAAATTTTATTACCTGCAATTCACCCATATAGTTTATTTTGCCTGCATCGTCGCTGGGTTTGTGGTAATCACTATGAAGGCCGGTAAAGAAAAATAATACCGGTATATCTTTCCTGTAAAAAGAAGTGTGGTCGCTGGGGCCTGTGCCGCTGCTGTCAAATTTAATGGTAAAATATTTATCTTTTGTGGTGAGCACTTCTCCCCATGCAGGTGATGTTCCATAGCCGCCTATTGATAATCCATGGGTACTGTCATTCAACCTGCCCACCATATCCAGGTTCACCATATAGTTAACAGCAGCAAGATCCACCGAAGGGTGTTCTGTAAAGTATTTAGATCCAAACAAACCCAGCTCTTCCCCGGAAAAAGAAATAAAGAGGTAGTTGTTATTTTTAAACTTTGCAGCTTTTAATTGTTTAGCTAATTCTATTACCGCAGCCGTTCCGCTGGCATTATCATCGGCACCATTGTGTATTGCCGGCTCTGTTCCGGTATACAGGGAGTTGTGGTCTTCGCCATAACCCAAGTGGTCGTAGTGTGCGCCTAAAATGACCGTACTGGCAGCATTATTATCAATGAACCCAATAACATTGTGGCCGTATCTTTTTTTCTCTACAACCGAAATTTTTAAGTTAATATCCAGCGTGGCCGTTTCATCTTTCAGGTATTTTTCTTTCGCTGCTTTGGTAATGTACACAACAGGAATGGCAACCGGTTCAGCTTTTGATTTTGGCTCAAACTTTAATTCATCATTAATGGAAGAAGAGTTGAAAATAAACAATGCGGTGGCCCCTCTTTTCTTCACTTCCCCTGCTTTTGATTTCAGGGCATCAGTCAAATCAAAATGAGGATTGTTTTTATTTTCCTCCAGCAGATCTTTAATATCGAAAAACCAGGGTTCCTTATTTTCCTGCAAGGCAATGGCGGTGATGGCTTCAAGTGATTTATCCAGGCAAAATGGCAAAGGAAAATACGCCTTGTTCAATTCAAAATCATTGCCATTGATAATAAGATGAGACGAAGGGTTGACCATCCTGCCATCATTTACCGGAAAGGCCTGCAGAAAAGTACCACTATCCCCTTTGGCAGAAAGGCCTGCCTTTGTAAACTCGTCAATAATATATTCATAGGCTAATTTTTCACCATTGCTTCCTGTTCTTCTTCCTTCCAGTTTATCAGACGCCAGGTAACTGATATGCGCCTGCAAATTGGCAAGAGTGGCCTTATCTGCCTTTTTTATTTTCTGGGCATGGCTACCCTGGATAGAAAAAATAAGCAACCAAAAAATATATTTCATACTGAGGATTTGTTGAAGAAGGCAAAGGTAATGGGGAATGATTAATAGTCCATAGTCAATAGTCTAAGGCAAATGGTTAAGAAGGTTCTATCTCAGCATATTCGTTTATCAACAATGGAATTGCAAAACACCGGAATATACAAACCATCTTTCTTATTTCGTAAGGATATGCCATTGCCTAATGTTATTTTTGCGCCTGACAGATCAAAAAATTACTTCCCGGCATTCTACTTTGGTAAAAAATATAAATATCGCATTGGTTGGCAATCCCAACAGCGGGAAAAGCTCCCTATTTAACCTATTGACGGGATTAAATCAAAAGGTGGGAAATTTTCCGGGTGTAACGGTAGATAAAAAAACAGGCCATTGTAAAATTTCCGAATCACTTAACACTACTATAATTGATTTACCAGGTACCTACAGCCTTTATCCTAAGCGGGCAGATGAATGGGTGGCCTACAAAGTTTTGCTGCAGCAGGATGAAGACATTAAGCCTGATATGGTGCTGCTGGTGGCCGATGCCAGCAACCTGAGGAGAAATTTGTTATTCTGCACACAGATCATTGATCTTAAAATACCGGTAGCAGTGGTATTAACCATGACGGACCTGGCTAATCAAAAAGGCATCCAGATAGACATTAATGGATTGGAAAGGGAATTGGGGGTGCCGGTAATAACTGCCAATCCAAGGAAAAACAAAGGAGTAACCCAGTTAAAAAAAACAATTGAACAAATAGCAACCAGTCATTTTATAAAGCCAAGGCCGTTTATTAATAACAGCGAGCTGGCCAAAATTCCAATAGAAGCTATAAAAAAATTATTACCCGGGATCAGTGATTATAAGGCATTGCATTTCCTTATCAATCACGAACATTTTAAATTGCCTGTATCCGTACAAAATAATATCGAGGCAATCGAGGCCGAAAACAAATTCAATCCCACAAAAACACAGGCCGAAGAAATCATGCAACGGTATGCCAGGATAAAACTAATCATGCAGCAGACAGTAGTGGAAGCCGACCCATTACAAAAAGCATTATTTACCGAAAAACTCGACAATGTATTACTGGATCGCAAATGGGGTTATCTTATTTTACTTGCTGTATTGTTCCTGTTATTTCAATGTGTATTCTGGATAGCCCAGTACCCGATGGATGCCATTGAATGGAGCTTTAGTAAAATGAGTGGTTTTTTTAGCAGCATTTTGCCGGAAACCTGGTGGGCAGACCTATTGATCAATGGCGGGCTGGCGGGCCTGAGCGGGATAATGGTTTTTGTGCCGCAGATAATGATCTTATTTGGTTTGATAACCTTGCTGGAAGATACCGGCTATATGGCAAGAATAAGTTTTCTTACCGACAAACTGATGCGAAAAGTTGGTTTAAATGGCAAGAGTGTAATGCCGATGATCAGCGGCTTTGCTTGTGCGGTACCTGCCATTATGAGTGCAAGGAATATTGAAAACCGGAAAGAACGTTTGCTGACTATCATGATCACCCCATTAATGAGTTGCAGCGCCAGGTTACCGGTATACACCATCCTGATTGCATTGGTAATCCCTTCAAAATTATACTTTGGTTTTTTAAGTATGCAGGGTTTGGTGATGATGGGTTTATACTTATTGGGTACGGTAATGGCATTGATTGTTTCCTGGGTAATGAAATGGTTCATCAATATCAAAGAAAAAAGCTTTTTCATTTTAGAACTGCCGGTATATCGCAGCCCAAGGTGGAAAAATGCCCTGGCCACGATGATAGAAAAGGCAAAAATATTTGTGTTTGATGCCGGTAAGGTCATTATGGTGATCAGCCTGCTGCTGTGGGCATTGAGCACTTTTGGCCCACCAAAAAAAATGGCAGCAGTTAAAAGTAAATACGAACAATTAATACAAATCAATCCGGCACAAACCGACAGCCTGAACAAAAGACGAAAGACCGAATTGTTGCAAAGTTCTTTTGCCGGCACATTGGGCAAGGCAATAGAGCCCGTTATTCGTCCGCTGGGATATGATTGGAAAATCGGCATTGCACTCATAACCTCCTTTGCCGCAAGGGAAGTATTTGTAGGCACTATGGCCACCTTGTACAGCGTTGGCGAAAATGCAGAAGATAACAGCAATACACTGCGCCAGAAAATGGCCGCCGCAGTGAGGCCCGATGGCTCAAAAGTATATAACCTTGCCACCGGGTTATCCCTCCTTATATTTTATGTGCTGGCCATGCAATGCATGAGCACCCTTGCCGTAGTAAAAAGAGAAACAAGAAGCTGGAAATGGCCTTCCATACAATTAGCATATATGACCGGCCTGGCTTATTTAATGAGCTGGGGGGTATATGAGCTGTTTAAGTAACTGATGTTGATCTGCCTTTGAGTTATGCCTGATTCTTTTTCTGCAATTTTCCGCTCAAGGTTATATCAATAATTACAGACTGGCAGGCAATAAATTACTTCCTGGAAAACTGTACCTTTTGAAATTGTGGCTCCAGGCTTCAACCCAACTGCACCATTCATACCATTATTTTGCCGATCATCAAATCAAGTAAAAAAAATTTAACTGCCAAATTACTCTAAAACTAAGTGCCAATAAGGTTTTTAGACAAAACCTATTATCATTTACCGCCAGCTACTAAAAAATAAATGGTATTATGTGTTGCATAGTACCAAATAAAGTCTTAGCTTTGTGTAAGCAAACGATGATAAAGGAGAGGATTTAAGACAGAAGACCTGATTTCGCTCTTGCAAAAACTATCCTCATTCGCCAGCTAAAAAAGTATAGCCATGAATTATTTTAAAACATTGAAGCCATGAATATCGAAAACACCGCCAGCCAGATGCGGAAAGGAGTGTTGGAGTTTTGTATCCTTTCGGTGATCAAACAGGGGGAAGCCTACCCATCAGACATCATTGACAAGATGAAGGCAGCCAATCTTAACATTTTTGAAGGAACGCTTTACCCCCTGCTCACCCGCTTAAAGAACGCAGAGTTTCTCACCTATCGTTGGATAGAAAGTAACAGCGGCCCCCCCCGCAAATATTTTTCCCTCACAGAAAAAGGGGCAGCTTTTTACAGGGAGCTGGAAGCTACCTGGAACGAACTGGCCAATGCAGTACAGGCGCTTTCCGATGCTGAACAACAACATTCTCATAACAACCCTGAAACGGTTCAGGAAAACAACTTCAACGCACCGCAATAAAAAAAGTATAGCCATGATTTTTCTTGTGGGTTCAACCAACTAACGAAACATTCTAACACATTTAGCCATGAAACAAGTAATAAATATCAACTTCCACGGACAAGTAGTTCCTATAGAAGTATCTGCGTTTGATTTACTTAAAAATTATACAGACTCGCTGTCCCGGTTTTTTGCCAACGAAGACGGCAAAGAGGAGATCATCAACGATATCGAAAGCCGCATTGGCGAACTCTTCCAGGAAAGATTGAAAAAAGGCGCCACCTGCATTACCGATGATGATGTAAATGCCATCATTGAAAGTATGGGCAGGCCCGAAGAGTTTGACGGGGATGAAGAAAAAGCAGCCAATACCCTGGGAGAAAGGGCTGATGAAAAAAGTAATTCATCTGCCGGTACAAGTGCTGCACAAACAGGAACGCACAAACGCTTATACCGTGATGAAAACAATAAAGTGCTGGGTGGTGTATGTGGTGGCCTGGCTAATTATTTTGGCACCGACCCGGTAATCATAAGAGTAATTTTTGCGGTAGTCGCCTTTGCCTTTGGTACCGGTATTTTAGCTTACATTATTTTATGGATAGCTGTACCCAGCACCTCTACAACAGAAATTGGCGGCGTTCGTAAAAAATTATTCCGGGACCCGGATGACAAGATCATTGCCGGTGTATGCAGCGGTATTGGTAATTATTTTGGGATAAGCGCCTGGATTCCCAGGGTATTATTCTTATTACCTTTCCTGTCTTTTGTTTTCAACGCAGGTCGCTGGGGCTTTACGGACTTTCCTGATTTCTTCCGCTTCAGTTTTAGCCCCGGCTCCTTAATTGTCTATATCATTTTATGGCTGGTATTTCCTGAAGCCGGCACCACGGCAGAAAAGCTGGAAATGAAAGGAGAAAAAGTTGACATGAACTCCATTAAAAACTCTGTAGTGGAAGAGATGAAAGGGGTGCAGCAAAGGGCAGAAAAATTTGGACAGGAAGCAAAAGCCTTTGCAGATGAAAAAGGAAAAGTGATGGGATCAGAAATTAAGTCTGCTGCCAAAAGAGGAGGAAGGTCGCTGGGAGACGTTATCATCTTTATTGTAAAGGCATTTGCCTACTTTATTATCGGCTGTGTAAGTCTTGCACTGGTGGTAGCCCTTTTTGCTCTGGCTGTGGTGTCTATCGGCATCTTTCCTTTAAAAGACTTTCTTTTAACCGATGGCTGGCAAAATGCACTGGCCTGGGGAACCCTGCTATTCTTTATAGCTGTTCCGGTAATAGGCGTTATTACGTGGATTATCCGCCGCCTGGCAAAAATGAAAAGTAACCGCACCGCCTTACGTTTTACTTTCATCAGTCTTTGGGTTATCGGCTGGGCTTGTTTTATCAGTTTAATTGCCTTCGTTGGCAAGGATTTTAAATCTGCCAGTAACATCGTTGAACAGGAAATAACATTGACCAACCCTAAGGTAAATAAACTGGAAATAACCACTAACTCTCCGGAAAAAAAATTATACCGGTACAATACATTCACCATGGAGCCTTTTGAAGGACTGGATGATGATACGGCTTATGTGAAGAATATTGAAATAAAAATTGTAAAATCACCTAACGACAGTTTCAGGGTGGTAATGGTTAAAATGGCTAACGGCCGCAACAAACGTGCTGCAGACACCCTGGCCAATAAGATCGAATTTAATATCGCCCAAAGAGATTCACTGATCGTTTTAGATAAAGGTATCGGTATTAATAAGACGGATAAATTCAGGAACCAGCGGGTGATCATGACGGTTTATGTGCCATTGGGAAAACAAATAAAAGTAAACCGGAATGTTGGCTGGGGCCATACAGTTCGCTTCGGCGGCCCATGGAACGATGATAATTTTAATATAGATATCGATGATGAAGAAAATGGCTGGGATGAAGGGGTGGATTATATCATGAAAGCTGATGGCCTTTATACATTGGGCGGAAAGCCTGCAGATGAATGGAAACATCAAAATGATAAGAAAGTAAAAATTGGCCCTGATGGTATTGAAATTGATGATAACGGCAATAAAATTAAAGTAGACGAAAACGGTATCAAAATGCAGAGCGAAGGCGGCGACAGCTACCGTTACGACAATAAGGCTTCAGGCAAACCGGATTCGGTAAAACAACAATCAGAAAATGAAAAACAACGCACCAAAGACTCATTGCAAAAAGTGATAGAAAACTCAAAAAAACAATTAGACAAAATAGAAGACAAAAGAGTAACCAAGGCTGGTGATGGCGCAACCGGAACTTTAAGCAGCTATCAAATGCCCTTGTTTATTCAATTGACCAATCTTGATTAAAATAGTTTCAATAGTTGAGTTGAAGTGAAACAAAAAAGGCTCTGTCATTATTGACGGAGCCTTGCCTTTTGGCTAACACCCCGTTCCCAAGCTTTTTATACCAGTGATATGCGGCACACAAATTCATTTTTACTTTACATTTGCCCATTATCAATCTTTCACCAAATAATTTCAATTAATGAAGAATACTCCCTTTACCCAAAAGCATATTGCCCTGGGCGCTAAAATGGCTGAGTTTGCCGGATACAACATGCCTATCAGTTATAGCGGAATCAATGATGAACATGCCGCGGTGCGCAACAATGCCGGAGTATTTGATGTAAGCCACATGGGTGAATTTATTTTGAAAGGAGAAAATGCCCTCGACCTGATACAACGGGTAACCACCAATGATGCCGCCAAACTAACCAATGGCAAAGCACAATACAGTTGCCTGCCCAACAATGATGGCGGTATTGTGGATGACTTATTGGTGTATTGCCTGGAAGAAAATATGAGTTATATGCTGGTGGTAAATGCCAGTAATATTGAGAAAGACTGGAACTGGATAAGCCAGCACAACGACAAAGGAGTTGAGATGCACAATATCTCAGACAAAACCTGCCTGCTGGCCATACAGGGACCCAATGCCACTAAAATATTACAACCACTTACTAATAATGATATTCTTAATTTAAAGTATTACACTTTTGTGAGAGGCACATTTGCCGGGGTAGAAAATGTACTGATCAGCGCAACGGGCTACACCGGCGCGGGCGGGGTGGAAATTTATTTTGAAGACAGTGATAATAATGCCGGTAAAATCTGGGAGGCTATTTTTGAATCCGGTAAAGCCGCCGGTATAAAGCCTATTGGTTTGGGAGCCAGGGATACGCTGAGGCTGGAAATGGGTTTTTGTTTGTACGGAAACGATATTGATGATACCACTTCTCCCTTAGAAGCAGGCCTGGGATGGATAACAAAATTCACCAAAGACTTTACCAACAGGGCCTTTTTTGAAAAACAAAAAGCAGGAGGCGTAAGAAAAAAATTAGTTGGCTTTGAAATGCAGGAAAAAGGCATTGCCCGCCACGATCACATTATAAAAGATTTTGAGGGTACTATTATCGGACGGGTTACTTCCGGCACTATGGCGCCTTCTTTAGGAAAGGCTGTGGGTATGGGTTATGTAGATACAAAATTTGCAGCAATAGACAGCGAAATATTTATCAGCATCCGCAATACTTTATTAAAAGCTAAAGTGGTGAAGGTTCCCTTTGCTTAAGGCCCTCTCCCGCCTTAACCTGTGGAGAATACATTACCTGATGGCCAACATACATTTAACAACATTCATCGCCGCCCCGATAGAAAGGGTATTTGACCTGAGCAGGAGCATCAACCTGCATAAAATTTCTACGGTACAAACCGGCGAAAAAGCAATAGCCGGGGTAATGAACGGTTTGATTAATGAAAATGAAACGGTCACCTGGCAGGCAAAACATTTATTTAAACTCAGGCAATTCACAGCAAAAATTACTGAAATGAAAAGGCCGGATTTTTTTGCGGATGAAATGATAAAAGGGGATTTTAAAAGTTTTAAGCATGACCATCATTTTAAAGCAGCCGATAATGGAACTATTATGATCGACCTGGTGGAGTTTGAAAGCCCTTATGGTGTATTGGGTAAGCTGGTAAATAAATTTTACCTTGAAAATTACCTTGAAAAATTATTGCTGATAAGAAATGACGTGATAAAAAAATATGCTGAAACAACTAAGTGGAAAGCCATTTTAATAAACTAGCTGTAATGAGTAACCCAAAACCTTTCTTATATACCTGCCTCTCACCGGCCCTGCTGCACTTGTACGATGTAAGCAGCAGCATTGTCGTGATCATCGATGTGTTAAGGGCAACCTCCACTATTGCAACCGCTTTGCACAACGGCGCAAGGCAAATAATCCCCGTAGATAGTGTGGCGGAGTGCATCCGGTTGGGGAAACAAATTGATGGTATCACTGCAGGAGAACGGGATGGAAAAGTAGCAGAAGGTTTAGCTTACGGAAACTCTCCATTTGAATATCCACCATCATTTATTACCGGTAAAACACTGGTGCTTACTACCACCAATGGCACTAAATTGCTGCATATGGCGCTGGATAAATGTGCCAAAGGAATTATCACCGGTTCTTTCCCCAACATATCTGCTGTATGTGATTATTTAATTTCACAACAGCAGCCGGTCATTTTAGGCTGTGCCGCCTGGAAAGACAGGGTAAATATAGAAGACACTTTATTTGCAGGTGCTGTAATCAGCAGGATAAAAGATCATTTTGATATTAATTGCGATGCCTCTGCTATGGCAGAAACAATGTACCGCGATGCCTCAGAAGATTTGTATGCCTTTATGAAAAGAAAAAATGCCTCCCACTATCACCGGCTAAGTAATTATGGCCTGGAAAAAGACATCCGCTACTGCCTCACTCCGGATGTGGCCAATGTGCTTTGTTTATACGATAACGGCAAGTTGATTGCAGGGGGTTTCACACAACGGCATTAAGAATACAAAGAAACAAAGTAAACCGCCGCAGGATCATTCCGATTTTTTTGTTTTGCGTTTTTGCAGTGTTCTTTTTGTGAATCAAATATAAACATTCCATTTTCCCTCCAACCCTCACTTATTTTTCTTTACTTTTGCAAATTGCCTTTTTCGCAACCGCCCTATTGGTAAAAAAGAGGTTATTATCAATCGTACATCTAAAATCGTGCATCACTTTGGCTTTATCTCATTTAATTAAATACGTTTACAATACCGGATCCGATGAGGTTATCCGGCGTGCAAAAAAAATACATGCCGCCGGTTATGTAGAACTGGCAGAACATGATGACCTGATGAACTCTGCAATATTCAGGGTAAAAGATGATACCTACAGCACATATTACAGGGTAGGCATACAGCAATACAACGATCCTAAATCGCTGTCAATGCGCTGCAGTTGCCCTTACAATTTAAGCGATATCTGCAGGCACGAAGCGGCAGCATTATTTCAGTTGCAGGAACTGATAGATAAAAACATGCTGGGCACCAGCAATCTCCGGTACAACCAGTTGCACACCATTGCCAAAATGAAGCATATCGACATCAAGGTCATCCGGGTGCTTTCCTCCCCTGAAATGTATGATGCCGCGGAAGCAATAGTGACAGCAGGCAAAGTGGAAATCTTTGTTGCAGCCAACGAACGGGTGGAAGCTGCTGTGGAACAAGAGGGAAAAAACTACCCGGTGGTAGTGCAAAAAAATGACGAACGTAATTTTGATACCTCCTGCAAGTGCGATGAAGAAGCCCACCCCCTCTGTATCCACAAAGTGGCATTGTTACAGAAATTATTTCATAGCTACGGGCCTTATTATTTTGACAGCATCCGTAACTGGGATAAAGAAAAGAATAAATTATTACAGATATACGGCTACAGTTTAGCGGATGACCTTACCGGCAAGTTTGAATTTATTTATAAAGAAGGAAAGCCGTTCTTAAAATTGCTGGACCCTGAAATAAAAAGGGTAACTACGGTTGCACCCGTTGCCAGGCCATCCTATATGCAGGACCTGCCGGCTGCAATAACAGAAACAGCGATAGCAGAGGAAGAACTGGTACCAACAAAAAGACTCGGGCTCGTATTTAATTTTAATTCAGAAGCCTACCCTTATTTTGTAACGGATGCCATCCAGGGTGATTTTGACAACGGCAGCAAAAAGTTTCTTGGTAAAATTGAAAAACTTGATCTTACAAAATACATCAATACAGAGCCATTTAGTGAAGATGATAAAATGTTGCTTCAACAAATCCGGAAATTACAGGCAGCAGAAATTAATAAATACCTCAACCGCAATTCCCCTTTCAGCGGTATCTGGGAAAATATCATTCACACCGAAGGAGATGAATTGCCGGAAGAAACGAAATCG
>JAYVUL010000390.1:0-2305 GCA_043787935.1 Chitinophagaceae bacterium
GAAGATAAAACTGCACAACAATTACATTTGACATTGATGAATTCATCACCCGGTATATTAGATGGCGATGAATACAACATGAAAATTGAAGTGGAGCAAAACTGTTCATTGCAATTGCATACACAAGCCTACCAGCGCCTCTTTCACATGAAGGGTGGGGCAACACAACAATTGAATGTGCATGTGGCAGACAATTCTTTCTTCTGTTTTCTGCCACACCCATCCGTGCCGCATGAGCAATCCATCTTCAGCACATACAATAATTTTTATCTTGGAAACAACTGCCAGTTTACTTTTAGCGAAGTACTCACCTGTGGAAGAAAGTTAAACGGCGAAGCATTTTTGTTTTCCATATACCACAGCATCACACAAGTTTTTATCAATGATAAATTACTGATAAAAGAAAACCTTTTGATGCAGCCTTCACTTATAAACGTACACGCCATTGGGCAATTGGAAGGCTACACCCACCAGGCCAGTATGATTTATCTGCAGCCAAATGTTGATTGTAAAATTTTACAATCAACCATCATTGAATTATTGTCAACAGAAAAAAATATGGAACTCGGTATCAGCATTGCACCGGCAAACGGGCTAATCATCCGCCTGCTTGGACATGGTGCAGAGCAACTGTATAACTGCCTGCTACGGGTAGCCCAAATTTTGCAGACACAAACAAGTAAAACATTGCAACATGCCGGCTGAAATGCAAGCACTCATCATCACAGCTATTTCCATTGCATGCCTGCACACACTCACAGGTCCTGATCATTACCTGCCTTTCATTGCACTTTCCAAAACAAGGGGTTGGAACATTACTAAAACAATCGGCTGGACAATTACCTGCGGCCTCGGCCATGTACTTAGCTCAGTGGCACTGGGTCTTGGCGGAGCAGCATTGGGCTGGTCACTTTCTAAAATAAGCTGGTTCGAAAATGTACGGGGCGGCATTGCCGGTTGGGTGATGCTAACATTTGGAATTGGCTACACAGCCTGGGGTTTTTACAGGCTCTGCAAAAACAAGCCACACAAGCATTTTGATATGGACAATGATGGCGGTCTTTATGTGTATCAACACAACCATGAAAATGCTGTAACGTCGCAGGAACGTTTTCGTGTAACCCCCTGGGTGATGTTCATCATCTTTGTCCTTGGGCCATGTGAGCCCATGATACCCCTGCTTTATTTTCCTGCCGCACAAAATAGCTGGTGGGGTATGCTGCTGCTTATTATTATTTATACCACCTGCACCCTTGCCACCATGCTCATGATGGTATTGCTCGGCTACTTTGGTTTTGCCTTTACCAGCACACAAAAATTAGAGCGGTATGTGCATTTACTTGCCGGAGTTACTATTTTTATTTGCGGCGTAGGGATGTTGTGGATGGGTTGGTAAAACTTATTAAGGGTGAAACTAAAATATCTTAAACCTTTCAAAACATTCCTTCGTCAGCCATTCCCTGTCATCCGGATGAGAAATATCAATCAATGCCTTTGCCCGCTGGCGCAGGTTTTTTCCATACAAATAAGCCACACCATATTCAGTAATGATATAATGCACATGGCCCCTGGTGGTAACTACACCAGCTCCGGGTTTTAAGAATGGTACAATACGGGGAACACCTTTGCCTGTACGGGAGGTTAATGCAATAATTGGTTTGCCCCCTTCACTTAAAGCTGCCCCACGCATGAAATCCATTTGCCCACCAATACCACTATACTGAATTGAGCCAATACTGTCTGCACATACCTGGCCGGTAATATCCACCTCAATGGCACTGTTGATGGCAATTACTTTTGGATTGCGGCGAATTACATGTGGATCATTTACATAATCAATATCAAGGAATGCAAATGCTGGATTGTTGTTTACATAATTATACAGGCGATTGGTACCAACAGCAAAACCGGTAACTGCTTTATAAGGATGTATTTTTTTCCTGCTGTTATCTATAATATCTTTTTCAAATAATTCTACCACGCCATCGCTGCACATTTCAGTATGTATGCCTAAATGTTTGTGGTGGTGCAGGCTTCTAAAAACCGCATCTGGTATGGTTCCGATGCCCATTTGTAAGGTGCTGCCGTCATCAATCAACTCTGCTACATACTTACCAATGGTTATTTCATCCGGTCCCATTTTTACGCCGTAGTCTATCTGTGGTAATTCCTCTTCATGAAATACACAATGTGTAAACCGGCTGGTATGCACAGCACCATCACCATGTGTACGGGGCATTTTTGGATTTATTTGTGCAATGATATATTTAGAATTGGAAACAGCAGACCGTGCAATATCCACCGA
>JAYVUL010000391.1:0-26394 GCA_043787935.1 Chitinophagaceae bacterium
ATTGGTTATTTCGGGCATTCCTCTTCCAATACACTGGCATTTAACCTCACCACACCTGAATTGTTTAACAACCAGGGTAAGTATCCATTCTTTAATATCAGCGGGTGCAGTGCCGGCAACTTCTTTACATTTGATCCGTTAAGGGCCAGTGGCATCATGTCTATTTCAGAAAAATATGTGCTGGCAGACAAAAGAGGAAGTATTGGATTCTTGGCTACTACGCACCTGGGGATACCTCCATTCTTAAATTTTTATAATAACCAATTGTATCATGCGGTATCATATGATCTTTATAGAAAATCAATTGGCAACCAGATAAAAAAGACACTCCAGGATTTGGGCAGTACCCCGTCATCTCTCGACTTTTATACGAGGATACACCTGGAAGAATTGAACCTTCATGGTGATCCTGCAATAAAAATAAATTATTTCACCCAGCCTGATTATGTTATCGAAGACCAGTTGGTAAAAATCAGCCCTAACCAGCTAACGGTGGCCGATAATAGTTTTTCTTTAAAGGTAAAGATGATGAATATCGGCGCTGCTGTTACTGATTCTATTAAGGTTATTATTACCAGGAAATTGCCGAACGATTCAGTGCAGGTAATTTATAACCAGTTAATTCCTGGCCCCTTAAATGCGGATTCGCTGTTGCTTACCATTCCTATTAACCCGATTACCGATAAAGGGCTTAACAAGCTTATCATTACACTGGATGAAGATAACCGGGTTAATGAATCATGTGAAACCAATAATACCCTTACCAGAGATTTTTATATTTTAGAAGATGAGGTGCGTCCTGTTTCGCCATATAACTATTCCATTGTTGCGCAGCAAAATATAACTTTCACCGCATCTACAGCCAATCCCCTGGTAGGGCAAAGGCAGTACCTGATGGAAATAGACACTACGGAATTATATAATTCGCCATTCAAAAAGCAATACACGAACACAGGCGTGGGAGGAATTATACAGTTCATTCCGGCTGATATCAGTTTTACAGACAGTACTGTTTATTACTGGCGGACTTCCATGGTGCCGTTAAATAATACACCCCCGGTATGGAACAGTTATTCCTTTATTTATCTTGCCAACAGCAGTAGTGGGTTCAACCAGTCTCATTTTTACCAGCATCAAAAAAGCACGTATAGCAATACTATTGGGCTTGATGGGGACGGTGTATTCAGGTTTAAAGGGGTAAACCGTAACCTGCAGATAAAAACAGGCCTGTTTCCGGCCACTACCTACGACAGGATAAGTATTATATTGGATTTTGACCAATTTGAACAGTATGGTTGCAAATACGGCACAATACAATTCCTGGTGTATGATAGTTTAACCTTTCAGCCCTGGGTAAATTACAATGTAACTCCCCTCAACGGGCGCTTTGGCAGTTGGCCGATTTGCGCTGCTACGGAAAGGAAGTTTTTTGAATTTCCATATGCCGACCCGGTGTATAGAAAAAGGGCCATGGACTTTTTAGACAGCATTCCTGATGGCATGTACGTATCCGTTACTAACCTGGGTATGACATCGAATACCTCCTTTATAAATAGCTGGAAGGCTGATACCATTTCGTTAGGCTCCGGCAGATCCCTTTATCATAAACTGAAATCAATCGGGTTTGCCCAAATTGACAGTTTCAGCCGCAACCTTCCGTTTATTTATTTTTACAGAAAAAATGTAAATAGTTTTACTCCAACCCAGGTGATGGGCAGAACGGCAAATGATCAGTTGGAAGCCAATATTCACGTCATTTCAAGGTATAAGTCCGGAACAATAGAGTCGCCTTCATTTGGGCCCGCTAAAAACTGGACCTCACTGCATTGGCGGGGTAAAACAGCAGATGTGAAGCCTGGTGATTCCTCCAGGATCCAGGTATATGGTATCCGCACGGATGGTACACAAAACTTAATGGCTACCGTTAGCCCTGCTACTGATACCTCATTGACATTCATTAGCGCAGCTACCTATCCTTATGTAAAATTAAGAATGCTTAATTCCGATGAAGTGAATGCCACTCCTGTTCAATTAAAATACTGGAGAATAAATGCAGATTATATTCCGGAGGGTGCCGTGGCTCCCAATCTTTTATTTAAAATGAAAGATTCTGTTGAGCAGGGAGAAAAAATCGATTTTGCCCTGGCATTTAAAAACATCAGTGCGGTTGCGTTTGATAGTTTGAAGATTAAATTTATTATTACAGACCGCAATAATGTGCCGCATATTATTTCGCTTCCCAAAAAGAAACCACTGCTTTCGGGCGACACCCTTGTGGTAAGCTATACCATCGACACAAAGAATTATCCGGGCCTTAATACCTTGTATGTGATGGTAAACCCCGATAACAACCAGCCGGAACAATACCTGTATAATAATTTTATTTATAAAGATTTCTTAGTTAATGCAGACAAAACCAACCCATTACTGGATGTGACTTTTGACGGGGTGCATATTTTAAACAGGGATATTGTAGCCTCCAAGCCGCATATCCTGGTGAAATTGAAAGATGAGAACCGTTTCATTGCGCTAAGTGATACATCGCTGCTTAAAGTAGCTGTCCGATATCCTGACGGCACTTTGCGTAATTTTTATTTTGGAGATTCGCTTAGGTTTACCCCGGCTACTTTAAATGGGGGCGACAATACCGCTTCCATCGACTTTACGCCTTACTTACCTGAAGATGGAGAGTATGAATTTATTGTTTCGGGCAGGGATGAAGTGGGCAATAAGGCCGGCAACCTCGAGTACAGGGTAACGTTCAACGTTATTAATACACCAATGATCAGCAATATGCTGAACTACCCTAACCCCTTCACTACCTCTACTGCATTCGTATTTACCATTACCGGCAGCGAGGTGCCGCAGAATATCAGGATACAGATATTGACCATCACCGGTAAAGTGGTAAGGGAGATCACCAAAAGCGAACTGGGCGAACTGCATATTGGCCGAAACATTACTGATTTTAAATGGGACGGCACAGACATGTATGGAAGTAAACTGGCAAATGGGGTGTACCTGTACAGGGTAATCACCAATATAAATGGAAAATCATTGGATAAATACGTTACTGAAGAAAATAAAACAACCGACAAATTCTTTAAAGCCGGTTACGGTAAAATGTACCTGATGAGATAGAAACAGCTTTATATGCAGCTGGTAAAGGGATGCTACCCGGCATTCCATTTCCTTACTTTTTTTTATAGAGCGGGCAGCTATTTTTAATGAATTTTATATTAGATGCCTGCAAACCTTTTTATTTGTGTTTACGTACCTAAGGGTTAAATATTATCTTGTTTTCAGGTAAAATTAAAGAAGGTTATACCAATATAACGGGCGGTTAAAAACGGCTGCTCATTAAAAGTAAAAGTAAACTAAGGTTTTATAGCCTTTTAAATTTAAAGGGGCAAATTTATTTTCTTCCCGGCAGTTTAATTCTTTGTTGATTCACTACAATTAAATAACTAATTTTGAACCCTGAAAATAAAAATTAGTGAGCAGACGTTACTAAAGTTGATGATGCTAAAAGATTGCGGAATGGTTATATTAAAAAAGCATCGCTGAAATGAAAAATAAGGATATGAAACTTAAGTTGATTGATTTTTTTCTTCTTTATATACTGGTACCTTTAATTATTATTCCATTATTTGTTTTTAAAACAGAAAAGTGGTTTGCCTTGTTTGGCATACTGTTTTATTACATAGGCCTTATAATATCAAAATTCAGGCAATGGATATTTCTGCCCATACCATTGTTGTTTTGTTTTTGGTACTGGTATACTTATGGATTTTCGGTAACCGATTATGTGGCCCTTTATTTTGTTTTTTTGGTGATTGGCGTTATGTTCAGTGAATTAAAGATATCCTATTACAAGTTTGTCAATAAAGTGTTACCCGAACAATTGAACAACATGGAATACAATTCAAAATTAGAAGAGCTGAACAGGCAGATTGAAAAGTATAAAAAAGAACATCCGGGCCAAAAAGTGACCCAGGAAATTGTAGAAAAAATCAGAACTGATATTTTCTTTCAATAAAAACTCCACCGCAGTTCCTCCTCCGTTTCACCTGCTGATTTCAGGTTCCTGACAGCTCCAGGTAATTACCATTAATAATCATTGCTGTTGGTATTTTTAGGCTTATCACCGGTTCCGGTTTTTTTGTTTTTATCACCTGGTTTTGATGCAGGCAGCGTTGTGGAGGGTTTGATGTCTTTTTTCTCTGATGGTTTTAAGGGTAATTCGGTTTTTAGTTTTACACCGGTATCTTTTTTAGGCTTTTCAATTTCACTTTCGATAGGCGCTATTTCAGTCATCGGTTCGTTTAAATATTCACCGGCATCTCCATTTCCTTTGTCTTCATATTTTGTAGTGTCACCACTATTCACCAGGTTGGCAAATGCTTCAGCTGAAATAGGCTCCTTGCCAAAGGAAGCAGGCTTTTCAAACTTTAGCAGGTTGCCAAATGGAAGTGATTTATCCGCATATACTTTATTCATAAAAAATCCCCATTTGGGCAGTGCCATTTCATTACCGCCTGAGGTGCCGGAATATATCCTGATAAAGGGATCATCACAACCAACCCAGGTGCCGGCAATCAATTCAGGGGTATAGCCAATAAACCAGCCATCGGT
Source organism: Chitinophagaceae bacterium (assembly GCA_043787935.1). Taxonomy (GTDB): domain Bacteria; phylum Bacteroidota; class Bacteroidia; order Chitinophagales; family Chitinophagaceae; genus Ferruginibacter. The sequence goes on from JAYVUL010000391.1 coordinate 4,636, forward strand.
ATTATCATTGGTAGTGCCTGTTTTACCTGCTTTTTGTGCCGGTATATCATAATTATTCAGCGATCTGCCCGTGCCTCTTTCCACCACACCTTCCATCAATTGTACCATGGTATAAGCATCCTGCTCATTAATTACCTGCTTTGTTTCAGTGGTAAATTCTTCTAATAAATTTCCATTTTTATCTTCGATCCTGGTCATGAACATGGGCTCTGTATTAAACCCTTTGTTGGGAAACATGCTGTATGACTGCAGCATTTGCAGCATTGGTATTTCTGCAGACCCAAGTGCAATGGAGGTAAAAGGCGGAAGTTTGGCCCTGATACCCACACTTTTTGCAAATTCAATTACCCTGTTTACACCCACCAAATTCGTCAGCCTTACCGAGGCTGTATTTTTTGAAAAGGCAAGACAGTTGGCTAATGTACCGCCACCGCCGTTGAAGGTCCTCATTTCATTGCCATATTTAACCGGTCCTCCGTCAATCATGGTAGAGGCGGTATAACCGGCATCCTGAACAGCCAAAGTATAAATGAGTGGTTTAATGGTTGAACCTACCTGCCTTAATGCGGTAACATGATCGTACTTAAACCATTTAAAATCTATTCCGCCAACCCAGCATTTTACTTCACCGGTCTTTGGGTCTGCTGCCACAAAAGAAGTTTGCAATAATTGTTTATGGTATTTAATTGAATCCCTTGGTGTCATCACCGTATCGAGTTCCCTTTTTGCATTCCACGCAAATACTTTCATTCGAACCGGTATTAAAAACGAGGCACGGATAGCTGCTTCTGTTACTTCATCTTCTTTTAAAGCCCTCCAGCGTTCACTGCCTTTCATGGCGTTTTCAATAATATTTTCTTTGTCTTTCCACAACCTGTCGCCATTACTTTTAATGAGGCTGTTCAGTTTGCGCTGAATCACCGGCATGTGCTGCACCACCGACTCTTCTGCATACTGCTGCATTTTCGAGTTGATAGTGGTATAAATTTTAAGTCCATCCCTGTACAGGTCATAATTTTCACCGGTCTTTATATTTTTATGATTCCTGCACCATTCTTTTAATTTATCCGCCAGCACAAACCGGAAGTAGGGGGCAATACCTACAGATTCATCCGGCCTTTTATAATTGGTGATTAATGGCTTGGCTTTTAATTTGGCAGCCTGGGCACCGGTTAAATAGTGTTGTTTGCAATCAACCATTCTTTCTATCACCGTGTTGCGCCTGTTAAGGGAAGCAGATGGATGACGGATAGGATCGTAAATAAACCCTTTAAGCATGCCTACCAATACGGCAGCTTCTTCAATTGATAATTCAAAAGGGTCTTTTTGAAAATAAGTTCTTGACGCATTCCGGATGCCATAGTTGCTGCCCCAGGGGGCCCTGTTGAGGTAAAGGGTGATGATCTCTTCTTTGGTAAAATTGCGTTCCAGCTTCACCGCTATTATCCATTCTTTAATTTTTTCCAGCCCTCTTTTTACCACATTGCTGTGGCCCTGCCCAAGCATCATTTTTGCCAGCTGCTGGGTAATGGGGCTGCCACCACCATCAGTACCTAATTTTAATACAGCCCTGGCCACTGCCCTTGCATCAATACCCGAATGATCATAAAAATTCTGGTCTTCTGTTGCCACCAGCGCCTGGATTATATTGGGTGATATTTCATTGTACTTTACTTCACTGCGGTTTTCTGCATAATATTTCCCCATCAGTTTTCCATCGGCTGTATATACCTCACTCGCCAAATCAGCTTCCGGGTTTTCCAGTTCTTTTAATGAAGGCATCTTGCCAAACAAACCAAAATTGGCACAGGCAAATATCAACACTGCGGCCAGCAGGCCCCAAAAAAATACCTTCCACAATATTTTTACTGATTTCTTCATCTGTATTTTTTTGCTCATTAAAATGGAAATAATTATACTGGTGGCCTATTTGACTATGCCGGGGTATTGTTTGTTCAAGAAATTCTTATACCCTGCAATGTCTTTGGTTGTTTTCATTCTTTGCAGGTTATCATTATCAATCAACAGGAAAGCATATTTATTCGCAGGTAACCACGATATTTCATCCGGCGCTGCTTTCTTAATCTTATTTAAAAATTGCAGTGCATCATCAGCATTTGTAAAAGAACTGAAGATCAGCAAGGCATAATTGTTATCAATGGCATCCCTGGTAAGGGTAATCTGTACATCCCTGAAATAATCACCCAAATACCTGGTGAAGGCGTTTTTGGATTCATTGATGTAGGTGCCATCCACTTTGTCCAGCAGCATGATCACCTGGTGCGGTGCGCCAGCATTAAAGGTGTAAGGACTGTTTAAAAAGGCGGCGCCCGTTTTAAATGAACTGTCTTTTCCTGCACGTGCAGTGTCTGCAGCAGTTATCATGGTTTTGCTGCTGTCAAACAGTTTAGGTGATTTGATAAGGGTAGAATCGTTGCGCACCATCGCTACCCTGTCATTGACTTGTATTACTTCATCTTCCTTTAACCTTGTCACCTTCAGGTCTGTAAGGTATTTTTCTATTTCCGCCCTTCTGCCCAATACCGCAATCATCCTCGCAGCTTTTGGTGTTAAGGGGGAATTGGGATAAAGGCTAATGATATTATTCAATACTTTAATGGCCGCACTGTCATTTTTTTGCTTTACCTGATACACGGCTTCTATATACAGCAACTGTGGCGACCAGTAATTTTTTCCGTACAGGCTGTCGGCTTTTTGCTTTTCCGCTAAAGCCGCTTCAAATTTCCCTTCAATAAATAAAGTATAAATGGCTTCATACCGTTTGGTGCCTGCTGCATTTTTCTCTCCTTTTTTTGGTGCGCTGATATCAGCAAGCAGTTGTGCCGCTTTGCTGTTGCCATATTTGTCACTTACAATTTTTTTGTACCGGGCGGCTTGTGCAGTATTGCCCAATTTACTGTAGCAATAGGCCAGGTTAAGGAAAATTTCACCGCCATAAACAGAATCAGGGAAACGGCTAAGTGATTTATCGTAGGTATTAATTGCTTCCTGGTAATCTTCCAGTTCCTGCTGAAATAATTTTCCTAATTCAAATAAACTTACAGCCAGCAGATTATTGCTTGCAGTTAATTTTTCGGGTGTTAACGGTAAATTCGACATTAGTCCTTCATAGCTAAGGTCTTCCGGCTGGCTGGTTGCTTCGGTTCCTTTAAAATCCTTAAAGGCATCCTTCTTATTGGCTGTGTTTTTTTTATTGTCTTTGTCTGTAACAATTGGAATAGGAGTATCGTCATCAGGGTTCATGCTGCCTACGAGGCCAATATTATCCTGGTTCCTTGATTTATTGTCATCTGTTGCAGCGGCACTTTTTCTGCGCCAGTTATCGGTGTTGGTTCTTACTCCCCATTTTCTTTTAAAATCTGCAAAGCCTTTAGATTTTAAGGAAGCATTATAAAAATACCAGTCGCTGCTTTTATTGCTGCCGGTGGGGAAAAGATCGGCCGGCTTATCTTTGTCTTTATCAAAACTTATCAGGTCGTTGATGCCTGCATTGTTATTACTGTCTTCTTCTTTCAACCCTTGCGCTTTACGCAGCCGCCTGGAAAGTTTTTTTACAAAAACCGCCCTTGCTGCGGGTTCCATCAATGCTACCATCTGCAGGCTGTCTTCCCTTTCTATGATATTTATTTTTTCTACCACTTTAGAAAGCGCATTTCTCCGGTTTTGAATTTTAAGCAATGCTTCTTTTAAAGTGGTATCACCAGATTGCAAACTGTCGTAAAGCCTGAAAGCTTCTTTAAATTGTTTGCGGGTGTAGGCGATGTCGGCCAATTGTAAAAATGCTTTGTTCTTATAGGGGATGTTATTCTCGTTGAACTTTAAGCTTTTGTTATAAAGAGGGATGGCCTGTGTGGTATCTGGTTTTTTCAAGGCCAGTTCACCGGCAGAAAAATAAAGGATATCCCTGTACATTTCAAACTTATCTTTTTTGGTAAGCTTTAGTAAATTACTGATACCATTGTCCAGTTCATCCAGGTTGTTGCCCTTTCTCATTTTAGCATTGTTCAGTTGGGCATAAATGTCAAGCAGGGCATCGGTAGTGTGTGCAGAAGCAATATTGTAATATTCACTGGCCTTATCATATTTCCCATTAAGCTCATACAACTGGGCCAGCAAAAATTCCGATCTTGCCTTATCCTGTTTGGTTACGGCAGTGCTCAGCCCTTTTTCGAGGTATACTGCCGCGCTGTCGTAAATACCCTGTTTAAAAAACCAGTAGCCATAAGCATCATTCAGGTCATCTTCCAGCCGTTTAGGCAGGTTGGGGTCGTTTTGTAAAGTATGTATCAAGCCTGCGGCTTCACCTAATTCATCCTGCTCTGTCAACGTGCGGGCCAGCCATATCAGGGCATCGTTCCTGCTGGGAGGCAGGGAGGTGAATTTTTGCAGTATGTTTTGCTTTTCTTTATTGGCGATGCTTATTCTGCTGCTGCTGGCATCTTCAGTGGTACCCACTATCCTGTCGCCATCTTCATTTTTTTTACGGGGAAAAAGATTGTAATTAATGAACTGAAAAGTGGCTGCGGCGGTGTCAAAATCTTTTCTTAAAAAATAAGCCTTGCCCATCAGCAGGTACATATTATCGATCCAGTCATTCCGGAGATCATGTAAAAGAATACCAGCCGTTGCTTTATAAATTACGGAGTCCAGTTCTGTTTTTTGGCCGGCAGTATTCTCCAGGCTGTAAGGGTAGTAAGAGATAAGCCTGGTAAAGTCATCTTTTTGAGCAGCTTTGGCCCTTTCCAATACACTGTTGATTTTATTATTGGCATTAAAGTAATAATTGTAATGAGTGAAATTATTTTGAACAACCCGCCGGTATAAATTGAATTTTTTCTCGGCCATTTTTTCCGACCCCAGTTTTCTTTCTACAAATTTCTCCGATCTTTTGGAAGAATCTATGAGGTTAAGGGTCCACGTAGGCGGCTGTGCCTTTACCCGGTTAAAAAAGGTAAAAACCAGTAATATGGATATTGCCGTAAAAATTAGCCTCTTTAGCATGGGTGAATGGTTAATAAAATGCGGCTAAATATCGGATATTTTTAGCAATTAGTAAGTAGAATGAGATGGGTTTCTTAATTTTAACACCCAATAAAGAAATATGTCAAGGTTAGACAGCAATAGTACACTCAAACGCTTACGCAACCGATACCGGCTGGTGGTGATGAATGAGGATACCTATGAGGAGGTGGTGAAGTTCAGGCTGAGCCGGTTAAGTGTGTATATTATTTTAAGCAGCGCCTTCGTTATATTAACGGTGTTTACAGTGGCATTGATTGTTTTTACCCCTATCAAATATTATTTGCCCGGGGTGGGGTATGGCGATGCTAAACAGGTGAAGGAATACCGGTCCTTAAAAATCCGTACCGATTCAATTGAAAGCGCTTTGAAGTATAAAGACCGGTACCTGGACGATCTGAAAAAAGTACTCGCAGGCAATGCGATAAAATTAGATACCAATAAGCTGGACTTGCCGAAGGTGGAGAAGAGTGATGAGTAGGGTGGGGTTGATAATTGAAGGTTGATAGTCCATAGTCCATAGTCCATGGTCCATGGTCGGCTCAATACCGTCATTCACCAAAAAAACACTATTTTGCTTTGTAATGCATCCTTCTCTATATCCATATTTATTTAAAAACCTAAATGCTGATCTATGTTTAATGCAAAAACAAAAACTACAGAAACGCCAGTTGGCAGCACCACTATTATTGGTGCCGGAACCATTATCACCGGGGATATTGAAAGCAGCGGTGATATAAGGATTGATGGGAAATTAATCGGAAACCTGACTTCAAAAGCAAAAGTTTTAATTGGCCAGGAGGGAATTGTAGAAGGAGATATTATTGGCCAGCATGCCGATATTATGGGCAAGGTAACCGGTCATATAAAAATTGATGAACTGCTGCAACTGAGGGGCAAAAGCAATGTATCCGGTGAAATAATTACCGGTAAACTGGAAGTAGAACCAACTGCCAGTTTTAACGGAAGTTGCCACATGGGCGCAAATGTAGTAGGGCTTAATGCCGGGTTAGGCAATGTTGTAAACAATTAAATTTTAACCAATAACTGAGGATGAAAACCAGGACAAAAGAATTGCTGCCCTTTATTTTATTATTCATCATTTTTAATAATTTTTTTCTTTTCGGTAAAACCTGGCTGGCAATATACGGGCTTCATCACCTGGTACTCATCCTAGCCAATTCCTTGTTTTTTGTGATAAGCCTGCTGGCTTATTTTATGCAGAAGAAAGCGTTGAAAAACAGCAACCCCAATGTGTATATAAGAAGTGTTATGGGTGGGATGATGATTAAAATGGCGGTTTGTATTGTGGCGGTAGCCATTTATGTAGTTGCGATGAAAAATAATTACAGCAAGATGTCTGTATTTGCATCCATGTTTTTATACCTCATTTACCTTGCGGTGGAAGTAAAACTGGCCACCAAACTGAACAGAAAAAAATATGCCTAAGCAGGAAGCCCCATTGCACCAGTTAAGGGCCTATTTGCCTGAAGGGAGTTTTGAAGAAGTGTCTTATTACCTGCTCCATTATAAAGTTCACCTCACTATCACCCGTGAACGAAAATCAGTATTGGGCGATTACCGCAATTCATTTGCCGAGAAGAACCACCGCATCAGTATAAACGGCAATTTGAATCAATATGCTTTTCTTATCACCCTCCTGCATGAACTGGCTCATCTTTTTACCTACGAGCGTTTTGGCCACAGGGTGCAGGCGCATGGCACCGAATGGAAAAATGAATTCAGTAAAATACTGGCGCAATTTTTATTAAAGAAAATATTTCCGGCTGATATTTATAAGGCCTTGCTGAAAACACTGCAAAACCCTGCCGCCAGCAGTTGTGCCGATACCAGCCTGCTGAGGGTACTGCACCAGTACGATGAAAAAAAGGCGGGAGTGGCATTGATAGAAAATTTACCTGCCGGAAGCAGGTTCGGCATAAAAGGGGGCAGGGAATTTCAAAAAATGGAAAAAGTGCGCAAGCGGATAAAATGCCTTGAAATAGCAACCGGAAAAATGTATTTATTCAGCCCGGTGTATGAGGTGAAGGTGCTGGATGGCTAAACATCAGAGTTCTTTCAGCATCCAGATTCCACAATCGCCATGCCCGCTGTTGCCAAGTGGCTGCGGTAAATAAACAAACCCGGATTTTTCGTACATACCAACCGCAGTTGCCAATTCCTGCATCGTTTCTATATACAGTTTTGTAAATCCTTTTTCTTTGGCTGTTTGCAAACATTGCTGCATTAATAATTTAGCCAGTCCTTTTCCTCTTGCTTCAGGAGCCAGGTACATTTTTACCAGTTCACAGGTATCTGGTGGCAGGCCATCTGTAGGGTAGATGCCTGCACCGCCTAAAATGGTACCGCCATCAACTGCTGTATAGTAAGCTGCATTTTTTTGCTGCTGAAACAATTCAAACAAATGATCTGTGCTTTCATCGTAGTACACAGTGCCCGGTTTATCTGCACCAAATTCTTTTAAGGCATTGCGTATGATGATTGCCAGCGGGGCGTTGTCTGTATGTTGTATCGGCCTTATGGTGATGGTCTCCATTTTATTTTGCTTACTGCTGTTTGCCAAACCTGATAATATTTCCATTGTTGTCCTGTATGGTAAATTCATTTTTGCCAAATTTGAAATCTGCAATCTGCCCGGGCGGAAAGAGCAAATCTCTTGACGCAAAAATAGTGAACAGGTCTTCCACATTATCAGTATAAATAAAACAACTTGCGGGATGCATTTTATTCTTTTCTGTTACCAGGCAAAAATGTATTTCTGCAAGGCCGCACTTTGCAATGGCATAATTGCCCAGGTTGATACCGGTAAAACCAAGTTTGCTTTCATAAAAGTCAAGTGTAGACCGTATATTTTGTGCAGGTAATATTGGAACAACCTTTTGTAACATTTATTGTTTTTGCTATGGTGTAAGTTATTTTAAAATGTATTAGTTTAGCAACCTGTATCAAAAAAACATTTTTGGGAGAAGCAATTAAATATACCGAAGAAGAATTATTGGCAGGGTTGTATCAAAAAGACCAGCAGGCATTTTCTTACCTCTACGATAATTATGCAGGGGCTTTAAATGCAGTCATTTACCGGCTGGTAGATAACAGGGAACTCTCAGAAGACATTCTGCAAGAGGCTTTTGTAAAGATCTGGAATAATTTTTCCAGCTACGATAAAACCAAAGGCCGTCTTTTTACCTGGATGATAAACCTCACCAGGAATCTAACCATCGATACCCTGCGGAGTAAAGGATATAAAAAACAAAGTAAAATCTCAGGTAATGAAAATACCGTAATTAATTTGCAGGACAGCAATTCAAACATAGCAAAATTCGATACCCTGGGCCTGGCAAATCAACTCTCAATGCTTAAAGCAGATCAACGTCAAATTATTGATATGGCCTATTTTAACGGGTTTACCCAGGATGAAATAGCCAAAGAATTAGGTATCCCTTTGGGTACCGTTAAAACAAAAATGAGGACAGCTATTTTATTGCTGAGAAAAAAATTGCAATACACGTAAAGTGGAAGTAAAAGACATCATATCATCCGGTTTATTAGAACTTTATGCAACAGGGCTGGCTTCAGCACAGGAGTCTGCAGAGGTGCTTCAATGGATGGTACAGTACCCTGAAGTGGCAGAGGAGGTATCCCAAATAGAGGCAAGTATGGAAATGTACTCACATGCAAATGCTGTAGCGCCAGCGTTGCAGGTGAAAGCAAAAATATTTGCGCAAATAAATGAGCAGGAAAAAGCAAAGGTGGTACCGATAACCAATGTGGTTAAAGAAAGCACTGCTGTAATAATTCCTGTTTCCTCATTCTGGAAAAAAAGTGTTGCTGCAGCTGTTGTTCTATTATTTGGCAGTGCTGCACTGAATATATTTTTGGTCAATAAAAATAATGCTATCAATAAAGAATTGCAGCAAAATAAGGCCACAGTAAGCAAGCTGCAGGAGAAAGCTGCCGGAATGGAAGGCTATTTGGAAAAAGTACAAAGTATATACAGTACACCGGTAGCTTTACATGAACAGCCAGCATCGCCGGAAGCAAAAGCCAAAGTATTCTGGATGAAAAATACGGGCGAATTATTTGTAGATCCGGGCAACCTGCCGGAAATTCCGCAGGACAAACAGTATGAGCTATGGGCCATAGTAGATGGTAAGCCGGTAAATGCAGGTATCATTATCACCACAAAGAAAGGGAACCGCTATAATATACAGAAAATGAAATCCTTTGGTGCCGCGGAGGCTTTTGCAGTGTCAATGGAACCTGCCAATGTGGTGCCTGCTGAAATACCTACTGCAGTTGTTGCAATGGGTAAAATGTAAAAAATATTGGTATAATTTAGCTATGCCCGCTGATCATTAACCCTCATTTATTTTACTGCTACCATCAATTCCAAATGATGCTGCCGGGCTGCTCATAAAGGAATTAGGAATTTTGTTGGGAAAGAAAGAAATAACCATACTGTCATACCGGGTGCGGAAGGGAGATTAACAAGGTGAATTGGCCGCAGTAGAAAGCCGGGCAGTGCGTGGGCGGAATAACAGTTTTATTCCTTGGAAATGGGGCCTGAACAAAAAATTAATTGCACCAGGATAAGCGGGTAAAAACATTTTTGAACAAATGAAAATAATTATCACCCGGTATGACAGATATCATAATTTCTTTTCACTTTGTATTTACCTTTAGTGTTGAAATAAAACTGTGACAACATTGTTTAACCATTGCCAAACTTAAAAAACTTATCAAGATGATTACAGCAGCGCAACAAAAACCACTCATAGAAGAGTGCAACAAATGGTATGATATATTGGCATCTTACCGTGAAAAAATCAATAAACTCAAAAATGAATTGTACTATTTTGCCCCGGCAAAAACGGATCCGAAAATATTGGTCGGGATAGAACACTTCCACAGCCAGTTCCATATCCAGCTCATCAATATCCATGATCTTAAGCATGAGATAAGGTTTCATGTTAATGAAGCCGAACGCTATCCCAACATCGGTCACCGGATACCCCATCATATTATAAAAGACAAACTAGACATGCTGTTGGCCGACCTGGACAAATTAGAACAGGAGTTTCATCAATTCATAAAACAATAACGATCCATATAAACACCAGCCAATCTGAATAAGATTGGCTGGTTGCTTATCCGGATGATCTTATCATCTAACAAACTTTTGCTATGCCAACCTACGATTCTAATCATGTAAAAAACATCGCCCTGCTGGGGCATGCAGGCTGTGGTAAAACCACTCTTGCCGAAAGCATGCTTTTTGAAGCAGGCATTACCAAGCGACGTGGTACAATTGCCGGTAAAAATACCGTCAGCGATTACCACGAATTGGAAATTGAAAGACAGAGTTCTGTATTTGCCTCCCTGATGCACACCCCCTGGAAAGAATATAAAATAAATATCATTGATACCCCCGGCTACGATGATTTCATTGGCGAAGTGATCAGTGCATTGAGAGTTGCTGATACCGGCGTGATCGTATTGAATGCGGTTGCAGGCGTGGAAGTGGGAGCCGATATCATCTGGGAATATACAGACACTTTTAAAACCCCCACCATCTTTGTAATAAACAAAGTAGATGCAGAGGGAGCCGACTTTGACCGTACCCTGAGAGAAGCTAAAACACATTTTGGCGGCAATGTGGTGGCAGTGCAATATCCTGTGCAAACCGGCGCTGCATTCAACAGCATCATTGATGTACTCAACATGGTACTATATCAATACGGCCCTGAAGGCGGCAAGCCGCAAAAGCTGCCCATCCCCGCCAGTGAAAAAGAAAGGGCCGATCTGCTCCACAAAGAACTCATTGAAGCCATTGCCTCCAACGATGAAGGCCTGATGGAAAAATATTTCGACAAGGGTGAACTCACCGAGGAAGAAATGAAAGCAGGGCTGCATACCTCCATGATCCGGCATGATATCTTTCCGCTCTTTTGTGTATCGGCAGAAAAAAATATGGGCTGCGGCCGCATTATGAGCTTTGTAGATTATGTATGCCCGGCACCAACAGAAATGCCGCCGCAAAAAACCACTGCCGGCACAAACACTTTACCCTGTGATGCCAATGGCCCCACCTGCCTCTTTATTTTTAAAACCATCATTGAGCCACATATTGGGGAACTCAGCTTATTTAAAGTGTACAGCGGCACCATCAAGGTGGGCAGCGAATTAATAAATGAAAACACGGGCGTTACAGAAAAATTCAATCAACTGTTTTTATTGGAAGGCCACAACCGTTTACCTGTGCAGGAATTAGTAGCAGGTGATATCGGCGCCACTATCAAACTCCGCAGCACACATGTAAACAATACCCTGCACGACAAAGGCGCCAATATTGAACTGGTACCCATCCGGTTTCCACATCCCAATGTTACTGTTGCCATCAGTGCCGCAAACAAAGGAGAAGAAGAAAAGCTATCGCAGGCGCTGCACACCTTACAGGAAGAAGATGCTACTGTAAGGGTGGAAGTATCACCCGAATTAAAACAAACATTGCTGCATTGCCAGGGCGAACTGCAACTGAAAGTGCTGCAATGGAAAATTGAACACATACATAAACTGGAAGTAAAATTAGAGAAGCCAAAAATTCCCTACCGGGAAACCATTGGCCGCAAAGCCGAAAGCAACTACCGCCACAAAAAACAAAGCGGTGGCGCCGGGCAGTTTGCAGAAGTGTATATGCGCATTGAACCCTGGTACGATAACATGCCCAATCCCGAAGGGCTCAACCTCCGGAATAAAGAAGAAATCAACCTCGACTGGGGTGGTAAACTGGTGTTCTGCAACTGCATTGTTGGTGGGGCCATTGATGCCCGTTTTCTGCCTTCTATTCTAAAGGGGGTGATGGAAAAAATGCAGAACGGCCCTCTAACGGGATGCTATGCACGGGATATAAGGGTAAGTGTGTACGATGGGAAAATGCATGATGTAGACAGTAATGATATCTCCTTTAAGATAGCCGGGTTGCAGGCGTTCCGCCAGGCATTTATGGAAGCGGGGCCGCAATTGCTGGAACCCATTTATACAGTTGAAGTGCTTTGCCCTGATGAAATGGTGGGCGCCGTAATGGGCGACCTGCAAACCCGTATGGGTGTGGTGGAAGGCATGGAAGCAGAAGGGCATTTTCAAAAGATCGTTGCCAAAGTGCCGCTGGCACAAATGCATCAATATTCATCGTCTCTGCGTGGTTTAACACAGGGCCGTGCAAGGTTCAATATGTATTTTGATTCGTATGCACCGGTAGCCTACGAGGTGCAGCGCAAGTTGACCGAAGCACATAGTAAACATGAAGTGCTGGTGGAGTAAATGGCATTAAATAGATTAATTATTTAAAATCTATCGAGGTTGAAAGACTGAGGTAGATTTTTTTTTCGCTGTCTTTAAAAATGCAATTTTGAGAAGGCTGGTTATAGTTTCAGTCAATTCCATACGGATTGTACAATTTAATGAGTAAACTAATTCTTAATTGCCAACAACAATGCCGGGTTAAAGCATTATTTCTTTTTTGTCTTTATTTTCTGCAAATTTTCTTTCATCCTGAATTGTACGATTTTGGCTATCAGCCCTGTTGGCAAAGGTTTGTCAAGTGGAAACTGAACAGAACCCTTTGCGTCTTTATACCTGGACAACTCATTTTTAAATGCAGCAATACCGGAGCCGGCAGGGTAGAAGCCAATATGCTTTGTGTGGGCTGCAAAGTAAAGCAGCATGCCATTCCATTTGTAGGCGGGCATGGAGTAGCTGATCACTTCTTCTGCCTGTGGAGCAGCTTTTTTAATGGTTGCCCTGATCTTTTCCAGGAGTTGCTGAATTTCTTTCGAAAACCCTGCAATGTACTCATCAACATTTGCTGGTTTTGTCATACTGTTTTATTTACAGGAAAATAGTAACTATGTCAGCACAAACTTACCGGCAATATTTTAAAAAAATGGGTTGCTTACCCAGATGGAAATGAATGGTTACGGTAACATGGTTATGGATCTGCTCCTGAATTGGTGAATGCTTTATGTACCTTTAATCATAAACCTGGTTTATAATAAATTCAATCAACTATGGCAGATGCGGAAAACAACATGAACTTTCACACAAGGAAATGGGTTAAGCCTGAAGACCTGAATCCAAACCACAGCCTTTTTGGCGGACGATTGTTGCAGTAGATTGATGAAGAAGCTGCATTGTATGCCATCATTCAACTGGAGAATCCTAAGGTGGTGACCAAGTTTATTTCTGAGATTAATTTCATCTCTTCACCCAAACAGGGCGATATTATCGTAATAGGAATCATTGCCACCCATTTTGGAAAAACTTCGCTCACGATGTGTTGCGAAGTAAGGAACAAGATCACCCGGATGCAAATACTCACCATAGAAAAATTAGTTTTTGTAAATGTGGATGAAGAAGGCAGAGCCGTGCCTCATGGAAAAACAGCCATCACCTATGTGAAAGACAGGTTTTAAGCAGCCTTTTCATTCATTATTCCGGAGCTGCCTTTTTATTCCGTTAGTCCATCTCAAACTCCCACACCGTTCGGTAAGTGCCGTATTTTTCTATATAAATTAACAGCGAATTATAAAAAGCATCGGCCCCGGTAGTAGCGCTGTCGCCAATAACAAACAGTTGTTCTTTGGCCCTGGTGATGGCCACGTTCATGCGGCGGTAATCTTTTAAGAAACCAATATCGCCATCATCATTGCTTCTTACCAGTGATACAATGATGATCTCTTTTTCCTGCCCCTGGAAACTATCTATGGTGCTTATGCGCAATTGTTTTGGTAACAATTCTTTTGCGGCAGCCACCTGCCCGGCATAAGGAGAAATGAAAGCAGTGTGTAACGGGTCCAGTTGTTCTGTATCCAGCAGCTTTTGTACAATTAGTAATTCACCTTCATTTTGCAAACTCGTACCATCGCTGCCTCTCACTTCATTGTAGCCGGAACCGGCCGTGTCTATAAAACTGATATGAACGCCGGTATTGGCAAGGTGCGCCGCTGTTAATAAAAGATCATTATAAAAATAATTACCGGAGAAGCCGGCAATGGCTTCTCTCATCCGGTATTGTGTGTTAAGCAAAAAAATATTATCAGCCGTTGCAATACCTGCCTCTAAAATAGAACGGTTTAAACCCAGCCTGGCTGCTTCGTTGCTTAGCACAGTAGGAGGCAGCTGCCAGTGATCACCGGCCAGCACATACTTTTTCGCCAATGGAAAAATTGTCCACGCCAGCGGTTCAATACATTGTCCCGCTTCATCAATCACTAATGTATGAAAACTAAAGTGATTGATTTTTGCATCATACAAACCGACCGGCGTTCCCAATATCACCTCAGCTTGCTTGTATAATTTTTCTTCGTTGTAAGCCTGCAATTTTTTAATATCCGTCCTGATATTTTTTACTTCTTTAAATAATAAATTTCGTTGTTCTCTTTCTGCCTTGCCAAAACTTCTTTTGTATTTCAGCGCCATCTTCCGGAATTCTTCTGCCCTTATTTTTAATTGCTTTATTTCTTTCAGTTGTTTACTGTTGTTGAGTTTTCCTTCTGGCGTATATTTAAAAACAGTTTCCTCCACTTTGCTGGTATTGCCCACCCGCAGTACCTGTAAGTTTTGTGCGATCAATCCTTTGGCAATATTATCCACGGCGGTATTGCTGGGTGCAGCTACCAATACTTTTTCTCCGGCGCTTACCAGTTGCCTTATTGCCTCCACAAGGGTAGTGGTTTTACCCGTACCCGGCGGGCCATGTACAATAGTGAGCTGTTCGTTTTGGGTGATGGCTGCTACTGCCTGCTGCTGGCTGCCGTTTAAATTTTTATTGCTGAAAGAAAGTGAAATGGGTATCGTGGATGCCGCAGCTTTTTCTTTTGATGGATCACCATGCAACCGTTTAAATAACTCAAACAGTTCTTTATTGTTCTCTAAATTATTCAGCACCGTTTTCATGATGGTGGTGGTGCGTTGGTCGGGGGCTAATTTGATACCCACGCCATCATCTTCAATCCAGTCGGGGAAGTCAGGCGCAAACAGACGGAACTCGCCGGTCTTCCCTTCTATATTGATCAATACGCCTTTTACCGCTTCCTCACCTGCATAAAAACATTCAATGGCTGCGCCATCTTTAAACAAATTTATTTCTGCAGGAAAATTTAACCGGAAAGTAATTTCGGGGTGGTCGGCATAACCAAAGTTCTTCCTGGTAACAACAATGGGATGCAACGCCAAACCCTCTGCCTTCAATGATTTAAGTGTATGCTGCTGATCCAGGCTGTATCTTTTTACCTGTTCTTTTTCTTCCAGGTCGATACAATGTAATAAGTTTTTTATTTGCGGATGCGTTACTGGCATGGCGTGAAAATAGGGAGGATGGGGAAAATAAAAAAATACTTCGCTTTTGGTTTGCGCGCCATGTTAAGGCTGGCCACGCAGTCAGCGTTATCTTTTTGCTCTTGCATATTGCACCGGCCATTCTATCTCTTCATTCAATTCTTTTGCAGCATGCAATGCAAAATAAGGATCACAGAGATGTTCCCTTGCCATGATGACCAGGTCGGCCTGTTGCTGTTGTAAAATTTCTTCCGCCTGCTTTGCATTGGTAATAATACCTACTGCTCCTGTGCGTATGCCCGTTTGTTTTTTGATGGCTGCTGAAAAAGGTACCTGGTAGCCCGGCTCTGCAGGGATTTTTGCTGTGGCTATGGCACCACCTGAAGAAACATCCACAAGGTCTATGCCTTTTTTTTTCAAAATCGCTGACAGTGTAATAGAGTCATCAATCGTCCAGCCTCCTTCTGTCCAGTCTGTAGCAGAGATGCGCACAAATAAAGGAAGTTCTGCCGGCCAGGCAGTTTGTATGGCAGTAACTATTTCTAATAAAATTTTTATCCTGTTTTCAAAACTGCCACCATATTCATCGTTACGGTGGTTACTTAAAGGAGATAAAAATTCATTGATTAAGTAACCATGGGCTGCATGTATTTCTATTATTTTATATCCCGCTTTTAGCGCACGTATGGCGGCTTGTTTAAAGTCATTGATCAATTCAGCAATTTCATCTTTGGTCAGTTGATGCGGTATCATATCGCCATCACGAAAAGGAATGGGAGAGGGGGCTACTGTCTGCCAATGATTATTGCCGGAAGAAATTTGTTTGTCGCTGATCCATGGTTTTTCACTACTTGCCTTGCGTCCGGCATGCGCCAGTTGTATGCCTGCCACAGCGCCATTCTTGTGGATGAAGGAAACGATGGAATGTAACTTTTGGATGTGTTCCTCTTTCCAGATGCCCATGTCGCCATAGGTAATGCGGCCAGCTGCAGATACTGCTGTTGCTTCCTATATGATGAGTGCGGCACCACCAACGGCCCGGCTGCCCAAATGCACCAGGTGCCAGTCGGATGCAAAGCCATCAACAGAAGAATATTGGCACATGGGTGAAACTACGATCCTGTTTTTTAGTGTGATGCCCCTGATGGTTAAAGGAGAAAGTAGTATGCTCATACAAAAGTTGATAAGCTAAGGTGATTTGAATAAGTAAACATTTTTGCTTGCAGGCGTAAAGTTAGGACAGTATTCATTGGTGTATGAAATTATAATGAACCACTCTAGAGTAAAAATTATTCCTTACAGAGCTTTCCAGGGAATACTTTTTCACCGGGCTGGTTTTGGGCCAATATAAAAACCGGGCAAATTTTTCACAGAGAAAGCATTAACACTTATCAGTTATGTAACTGATTTTGCTCATGAGCAGTATAGTTTTAAAAGTTCAATTTTATGCCTTAAAATAAATAACCAATTTACCAAGATTAAAATTTAAGTAAAATGAAAAAGGAATACTGGATCAATGTTAAACATGTAGATAACAGGCTGGTCATTTTTTTAAACGGGGCAACAGTATGGGACACCGGAATTGTTCACGGTGATCCTGAATTGAATGAATTTATCAATATCACTGATTACCTGATACAGCATATTAATCATACATCGGAATTAATATTTGAAGGATTTAATGATACTTATTCTTTCGAGGATGCGGCTAATGAATTAAATCCATGGCACTTTCAGTACAGGGTATTTACCCGGATAATTGATCCCGAAGGAAAGGTGCTGGGCGAACAGGATTTACTTGCCCCTTACAATGAAAAACATTTGTCTAATCCCAATATCAGGGCCATTAATAATTGCTACCAGATTGTGCGCAAGGACAATGAGTTTAAAGTAATTTCAAATTCCTTATCACAGCATTTTTATAATTAGACTGGATGCTAACGGAATGTTGAATCAAGCAAATTAAATGGGGTAGGCTGCAATGAAATTTCCAGTAGGCTGGAAATAGTATAAAAAACAGAATAAAAAAGTTTACAACATATTTTGCAATACACATGGTTGCTGTTTCAGCAACCATGTGTATTGTAGGTTATTAGCATGGCCTCCATTTATTAATTTTATGAAGCTGTGGTGCTGTTAAATAGGGTTAATTTTGCCTCCTGCAAATAGTATAGATAACATGGACTCTGATCAACTAATCATCGGCCAAACAACAGCATGGATCACGGATGTGGTGGTAGGATGTAATTTCTGTCCGTTTGCTGCCAATGTTATCAAACAGCAAACGGTACATTACCAGGTAGAAAATGGTACAACAATGCCAATTTGCCTCGAAGCCCTGGTAAGGGAATTAAGCCGACTGGATAATGAAATAAATATCGAAACCATTTTTCTGATCTTTCCCAATTCGTTTTCGCAATTTGAAGATTACCTTGACCTGGTATCCGGAGCCGAAACCCTATTACTTGAAAATGGATATGAAGGAATTTATCAACTGGCAAGTTTTCATCCGTTGTACCTTTTTGCAAACTCATCCGAAACAGATCCTGCTAATTATACCAACCGCTCAGTTTACCCCATGCTGCACCTGCTTAGGGAAGCCAGTATAGACAAAGCTTTGGAACATTACAACCACCCCGAAGCTATTCCGGATCGTAATATTGATTTTGCAAGAAAAAAAGGATTGGTTTATATGAAGATGCTTCGGGATGCCTGTTTGGCAAACGGATAAAAAAGGGTGCTGAAAAAAATACCTTAGATCCGCTTAAGCCATCCTGTAATACTCATCCTGCTGCGGTGGGTCATAGTTACTTCATGTTCCATCTCATCGCTTTTAAAAAATACGGCGGTTTGGGATTGGGGAAGCACTTTCTTTACGGATTCATTTTGATAAACCTGCAATAGCCCGCCATCTTCTTCCAGCCAGTTGTCATTTAAATAGGTAATGAGGGAGTATTTCCTGTTGCTGTCATTTTTAAACTGGTCCTTGTGCCGTTTGTAAAAATGGCCTTCTTCGTACAGGGCATAATGAAATTCATATCCGTTGATGCCGGTATAGCAGGTCCTGTTAAGGTACTCAATAAAATCATCTGCGTGTTGCAGAAATTCCTGTTCATAAATGTTGTTATGGCTTTTATCCATCCAGTAAATTTTATCTCCTCTCATTTTTTGTTGGGAATCTTTTACTTCGTTATTGCCAATACCTGCAGCTACCATCAAATCATCCCGTTGCAATTGAAGTATATTTTGCCGGAGCCCGTTTGATAAGGTTTCATTTAAAAATCCGGCATCAATGCCGATATGGTTATCAAGGTAACTGTCAATCAGCAGATCAAATGGGTTGTTCATATTGTTATTTGAAACGGGTAAGGTAGTTCTTTTAATTTGCCTGATCATCAAGGAAAGCAGTTCTGCTCTTCCTGTCATTGTACCGTTCCATTAACCCGCTGTTGCTGTAAGAGAACCATTGAATTGATTACCTTTATACTGACTTTCCGGCAAAAAAATGTTGATAATAAAAAATATAAAAAACAGGAGGTTCATCAAAAAAAAATGAAGTAGTGTGTTTTGAACACCCTGTTGGAATGTGGTCTGGCATTATCCATTTTCTTGCTGGTTATGCCCATCCGCATCCAAAAGAAATAACTTATAAAGGATGAAGGGGAACTTGCTGGTTTTATTAATGATTTGCGGCAGCATCAATTTTATATGGTTGCACAATTCCGGTTTTTTCGTCAAAAAGAAATATTATGGCAGCACCTGTTTCAAATAATAATGAGCCTGTGGAGGTACTGACGAAAAATAAACTGCCGCATAAAAGCCTCACTATGCTTTTATGGGAACTGGTAATGCCATACAGAAAATGGTTGCTGTTTATTTTCATTGCTATGCTGGTAGAAACTTTAATGAGCCTTGCTGCCCCATGGCCATTAAAAATTATTATTGATAATGTTATTGAAAATAAACGTTTGCCGGACTGGCTCAACTGGTTGAATACACTGCTGCCGGGTGAGCATACCGCATCACTTGCCGGTGTATGTGGTATTGCCCTGGTGTTGTTTACCGCAATTGGCAGTTTGGCCGGCTATATCGATAATTACTTCACGGAAAGTGTAGCCCAATATATGGCAAATGACCTTCGCAGGCGTATTTACCATCACCTGCAACAGCTATCCCTGGCCTGGTACGATACACAGCAGGTGGGCAAATTGCTGAGTACGATTACCGCAGATGTCAATACCATACAGGAATTTGTTTCGGCCACCTTACTGAGCATACTGGTTGATGCGTTGACCATTGCCGGAATGTTTGGCCTGATGCTTTATTTGAAATGGGATTTTGCATTGATTGCTGTTGGTGTAGCGCCGTTTTTACTAATGTTTGTTATTCGTTTTAAAAGGGCAGTAAAAAAGGCAACCCACGAGGTAAGAAATGACCAGGCTGAAATGATTACAGTGCTGCAGCATGGATTAGAATCTATCAGGGCGGTGAATGCTTTTGGCCGGCAGGATATGGAAGAAGAGCGGTTGAAAAAAGTAAGTATGGATACCGTTCATGCGGCACTCAGGGCCCGCAGGATCAAGTCGCTTATTTCCCCGGTATTTACTATGGCAGTGGCTTTGTGTACCGCCTTTGTGCTTTGGCGTGGTGCCAGGCTGGTTGTTGCAGGCATTATGACCATTGGTTCATTGACAGTGTTCCTTTCCTACCTCAATAAATTTTTCAGCCCTGTGAAGGACCTTGCAAAAATGACCGTAAATATTGCACAGGCCACCGTAGCACTGGAACGTATCCGGCAGATTTTTGAAGCGAATGCCATCATACCTCAAAAGCCCGGTGCAAAAGAGCCGGGGAAATTTGCAGGCGATATTGTTTTTGAACAGGTTTGTTTTGCGTACAAGCCGGAAGCTCCTGTTTTGAAAGATATTAATTTGACAATTCCGGCGGGTTGCAGGATCGGCATTTGTGGTTCTACAGGTGGGGGGAAATCAACTATGGCCAGCCTTATTCCACGTTTGTATGATCCCACTTCCGGGCGTATATTGATTGATGGTATTGATATTACAGATTATACGATTGATGGTCTTCGGCGGCAAATTGGTTTTGTGATGCAGGATACTATGCTTTTTTTTGGGTCGGTAAAGGATAACATTGCCTATGGCCGGCCGGCTGCAACCGAACAGGAAATTATAGCCGCGGCTAAACTTGCTAATGCCCATGATTTCATTATCAAACTTCCGAAGGGGTATAAAACGGTTATTGGAGAAAAAGGGGTAACCCTTTCCGGTGGTGAGCGCCAGCGCATAGGAATTGCAAGGGCAGTTGTTCGCAATGCTCCCATACTGATTCTTGATGAGCCTACTGCTTCGCTTGATACAGTATCTGAAAAAGTGGTTTGTGAAGCCCTGGAAAGACTGATGAAAGGCCGGACGGTTATCACTATATCACACCGGCTGAATACGCTGCTTACTGCAGACAAAATAATTGTGATCAATAAAGGTGTTATTGCAGAAGAAGGAACGCATGATAGCTTATTGGCAAAGGGCGGTATTTATTCAGAATTGCACCGCATACATGATTCCAGTCCAACTATCAGTCCATCCGAAATACCAAACAGTGTTAGGCTGTAAAATACAGCACTTTGTTTCCATTTCTTTTTGCAAGGGTATTGGTACCAGTTTTGGTTTACCTGCATTTCATGAGGTATCTTTTATCCAGGCGTTGGGAAATAAATAAACTAGTAAACCAATTTCTGCCGCTGCCTGTTTACGTGGAACAGGATAAAAATTATTGCAAAATCATCATCTGGTAATGTATAACTGCAGGGCAAAATATTTTACCTTCGCTGGGATCATGCCAGCGTTTTCAAATTCAAATATAGCCTTAGCAACCAGTGCAGATATTGCTGCTCTTACCACTTTAATTAACAGCACTTACAGGGGAGAAAGTTCAAAATTGGGATGGACAAATGAAGATCACCTTATTGCTGGTGAAACCCGCACCAACCGGGAAAACCTTTGGCACCTCATGCATATTGAGCACACGGCCATTCTAAAATATACCAGTGAGCAGCAGCAGATCATTGGCTGCGTAAACCTGCAGCAAAAGGGTAATAAAATCTATCTTTCCATGTTAGCCGTTTCACCAATACTTCAGGGCGGCGGCATTGGTAAACATTTATTAAAAGCTGCAGAAGATTATGCCCGGCTGCACCGGTGCAATGCCATTTATATGTCAGTTATTGCGGCCAGGGAAGACTTAATACACTGGTACCAGCGCAGGGGGTACCGTGATACCGGTGAGAGAATACCGTTTATAGAAGATAGTTCAACAGGAAGGCATTTGCAGCCATTGGAGTTTATG
>JAYVUL010000392.1:0-35173 GCA_043787935.1 Chitinophagaceae bacterium
CCAAGACTATTCAATAGTTTCAACCTCGTTACACCCATCAACTCCATCAACCTCATCAACTTCATTAACCATCAACTTTATCAACCCTATCATCCCCAACTAAAGAAAATGTAAATTTTTTCGTCATTCATATTTTATCCTTCAATCACTTGCCCTATATTTGCAGCAGGCAAGTCTTATACGGCCAGCTCCTGTTGAACTCCCCCAGGACCGGAAGGTAGCAAGGGTAAATGGTTGAGCGGTGCGATGTAAGTAACTTGCCGATTTTTTTTACTTCCTCCGTCCCCTGAAAGGGCTTTTTATCCCTTGTCATTTATCAGGTTTACTTTTTTATTCAGCATATAAATTATTTACTTCCTAGTCTTTTAATTATTTTACTTTTGCGCAGAACAAATTCTCTAACAATTTAAAAAATGCTAACCCTCTGCTGGTTAGCGGAGATAAGGGTATGAAATTTTTTATAGATACCGCCAACCTGGCACAGATAAAAGAAGCAAACGATTTAGGTATCCTGGATGGGGTTACCACCAATCCTTCCTTAATGGCCAAAGAAGGCATTAAAGGGGAAGAGGCCGTGATGGCACATTACAAAACGATTTGCGAAATGGTAGATGGTGATATCAGTGCCGAAGTGATCTCTACAGACTTTGATGGTATTGTAGCAGAAGGAAAAAAGCTGGCCGCCATACATCCAAATATTGTGGTAAAAGTGCCCATGATAAAAGATGGTATCAAAGCATTAAAATGGTTTACCGATAATGGTATTAAAACAAACTGCACCCTCGTGTTCTCTGCCGGTCAGGCTATATTGGCTGCAAAAGCAGGTGCCACCTATGTGTCACCCTTCATTGGAAGGATAGACGACAGCGGTTGGGATGGAATGGAACTGATCCACCAGCTTCGCCAGATATTTTCCATTCAGGGATACAAGACCGAAATTTTAGCAGCTTCTATACGCTACCCCAACCATATCATTAAATGTGCTGAAGCAGGCGCTGATGTGTGCACCTGCCCGCTTGATTCGATATTAGGGTTATTAAAGCACCCGTTGACAGATATCGGTCTGGCTAAGTTTTTGGAAGATGCCAAGAAGTTTGCATAGCTGTTTGTTTCACACAACGGGGCAATGGGGGCAACGGGCACGAAGAAAAGAAATAGATGTTTCACTTTGTCTTCTTGTATTTTTTGCCTCTTTGCGTGATAGGCTACTGGTTTTTTTTCTGCTTCTTTTTCTTCATTTCATGCATCAATTCGTCTACCGTTTTTAAAGGGCCGTCAGATTTTTGTTTGATGTACATATCAAATTCTTTGTGCAGGGAAGGTTTTTGTTTTAAGGTTACTTTAATGGTTACTTTGTTATCAGCAAAATCTTTATCAATCCACAAACTATTGCCGGAAAACTTACCTGCAGAGGAACTGAAAATAAGGTTGGTGCTATCTAATGGTAAATATTGTCCATTCGATAATTTTCCATCTATATTGATATAATTGTAGGTGCCTCTTTTTAAACTGTCGGTGTACAGGTTCACATAAATACTGTCTACCTTTTGTGCTTTGGAAATGGAAAAGGAAAGAATACAAACAAGTAGTAAGATATGCTTCATTTATTTTTTTTAGTACAGTAGTATAAAAAATGGTGCCATGCTTTCCAATGGCAGCTCAATTACTGTTAATATATTGCCCGAATTTTCCTGGCATTGACTGGAGGTTCCTTAATTTGAAATGCCCACCCGCTGCTGCACATATTGATTTTGCTGCAGTTCTTTAAGCATAAATAATGCTAAGTCACCGGAAGTTATTTTGTAATTATTGGGTGAGGGAAGATAATCAGCATTACTGTTAAAAACACCGGAAGGTTCGCCGGGTAAGATGGAAGGGGGGCAAACGAAGGTCCAGTTGAGGCCACTGTCTTTTAAGAACTGGTAAGCTTTCAAATGTTCCTGCGATACTGCAGCATATTCAGATGGAAAGGCTTCTTCCTCCATCAATAAAGTATGTTCACCGGCGTTTAATACCCCCATCCCGCCAACCGCAACAATTCTTTTTACTGCTGCCTTTTTCATTTGCTGAACTATATTCTTCATTCCCAGGCTCCTTGTTTTATCTGTTCCGTCAAAAGTTCCTCCCAATGCAGACAGCACTGCGTCGCATCCTTTAATGGCTTTATATACCTGGCTTTCATCAAACAAAGCTCCCTGCAGCAATTCCAGGTGATCATCTGTGGGTAGGTCTTCCGTAAAAACATTTCTTCCAAAAGCTTTTACTTCATTGCCGTTGTACAATGCCTGCTTTACCAGTTCTTTCCCTACCATGCCGGTGGCGCCGAATATTATGAGTTTCATGAGTTAATATTTTATTGATATTATGGTATAAAATCTATACAATTTACTAAAAAATTTTTTTATTAATTTTTTTGTATCCATATTTGTAATTCAAATGAAGTTAATCAAAACAAATAGTAACAGTTGCTGGTGGCAGGCTTTCTCCTGAATGTGTCGCACTGCTGGTAAATTTGTAAAATATATTTAAGCCCCGACACTTTTGTGTTGGGGCTTTTTAATTTGTCTGAACGCGGATTTTGGGGGATTGATTGGATTAGGAGGATTACAAGCGTTCATGGTTTTGAAACCGTTTGCTGATTAGTGAAAGAGATCTATTGGATGTTGATTGTTATTAAGAAGGAATTATGCTTAATCTATAATTTATGAAAGAGTTTAAATATGCTGAGATTACCAAAAAGATAATTGGTGCTGCAATGAAAGTGCATGCAACATTGGGCAACGGTTTCCAGGAAGTAATTTATCAACGGGCTTTGGAAATAGAAATGGTAAAATGGAAATTAAGTTTTGTAAGAGAGTTTTCAATGCCGATATTTTATGATGGTATTAAAATAGGTGATGGAAGAGTAGATTTCTTTGTTGAAGGAATAATTAGCGCTGAATTAAAAGCAAGGGAGATTTTGGAAGCCACGCATTACTCGCAGGCAAGGAATTATTTAGAAGCATATAATCTCGAAATAGGATTATTGATAAATTTTGGAACAGCCTCTTTGGAATTTAAACGCCTCGAAAATCCAAAATATAACCCAAACCTAAAAATCCAATAAATCCTTTTCATCCACCAAAATCCCCGTAAAGACAGATTGATATGAAAAAAATACCCATTCAAACCACCTGCAAAAAACTCTTCGCCGATGTGTATACACCTGTGGGCATATACCTGCGGCTGAGAGACCGTTTCAGGGATACTATTTTGCTGGAGAGTACCGATTTTCATGCAGGCGAAAACAGTTATTCTTTTATCGGCATCAACGCCATTGCAGGAATTGAGATAAGGGATAAGCATACCATTGAATTTAAACTGCCCGGCCAGGTGGCAGAAAAAATAAAGATCATCAACCCGGTTAACGTGCCTCAACACCTGTGGGATTTTATGCAGCGCTTTGAAGTAACCCCGGCAGACAAACCCATCAATGCAGCACAGGGTTTATTCGGCTATACGGCCTATGATGCAGTGCAGTTTTTTGACACGATAAAATTGAAGACAGACGACAGACCACCGGCGACGGACGACAGACGACTGACCACTGATAACTCATCACTTGTAACTGATAACAGCATCCCATTGATGCGTTACCGTCTATACCAATACGTGATTATCATCAACCATTTTAAAGACGAATTATACATCTGCGAAAATCAAACCGGAGGAATTAAAAGTGAAGTGGCCATAGTGGAGAGTTTGATCAAAAGCAAGGATGTGCCTGCTTTTCCATTCAAACCAGCAGGAGAAGAAACATCCAATCTTACCAATGAAGCTTATATTGAAATGGTGAAGAAAGGCATTGCCAGCTGCAACAGGGGCGATGTATTCCAGATCGTATTAAGCAGGCGGTTCCAGCAATCCTTTACCGGCGATGAATTTAATGTATACCGCACCCTGCGCAGCATCAACCCCAGCCCGTACCTTTTTTACTTCGATTATGGCGATTACAAACTGATGGGCTCATCGCCTGAAAGCCAGTTGATCGTAAAAAATGGAAATGCCATTGTGCATCCCATTGCCGGCACTTTTAAAAGAACCGGCAATGATGAACAGGATAAAGAACTGGCAATACAATTAGAACAGGATGAAAAAGAAAATGCAGAGCATGTAATGCTGGTAGACCTGGCAAGAAATGACCTGAGCAGGATGTGCAGTGAGGTGGAAGTGACGGAATATAAAAAAATAAATTATTACTCTCATGTCATTCACCTGGTAAGTGAAGTGAGGGGAAAAGTAGGTGCAGAAACCAATCCATTCAAATTGCTGGCAGTAAGTTTTCCCGCTGGCACATTAAGCGGTGCACCAAAGTTTAAGGCCATGCAACTGATTGATGGCAATGAACCCACCAGCAGAGGTTATTATGGAGGTGCCATCGGTTTTATTGGTTTCGATGGAAGCTGCAACCATGCCATCATGATCCGTACTTTTTTGGCCAGGAACAACACGCTGATTTACCAGGCAGGCGCAGGTATCGTATCCGTCAGCAACCCGGAAAGTGAATTGCAGGAAGTGAATAATAAATTGAACGCATTGAAACAAGCCATCATTTTGGCGGAAAATATGTAAAGGTACGTTCATGGTTGATGGTTCATTGTTCATAACACCATCAACCACGAACAATGAACTAATAACCATCAACTATCAACATGAAAATTTTAGTTTTCGATAATTACGATTCCTTTACCTACAACCTGGTTCACCTCGTTGAAAAGATCATCAACGATAAAGTGGATGTGTACAGGAATGATGAAATCAGTGTAGAAAAGGTGAATGATTATGATAAAATTATTTTATCACCCGGCCCTGGCATTCCTGCTGAAGCGGGGCTGCTGCTGCCATTGATAAAAACCTATGCAGCCACCAAATCCATACTGGGCGTATGCCTTGGGCACCAGGCGATCGGGGAGGCCTTTGGTGGAACACTGGTCAATTTAGAGAAAGTGTACCATGGTGTGGCAACGCCAATAAAAATTGTGAGCAGAAATTCTGCATTGTTACGGGGATTTGATAATCCCATTGAAGTAGGCCGCTATCATTCATGGATCGTTAGTGATAAAAATTTCCCTGCTGACCTGGAAATTACAGCGGTTGATGACAACGGGTACATCATGGGCCTGCAGCATAAAATATTTGATGTGCAGGGGGTGCAGTTTCACCCGGAGAGTGTGCTTACACCCGATGGAGAAAAGATAATGCGGAATTGGCTTGGCCAGTGATTGGTGAGTAGTGATCAGGGTCTGGCAGTAAAAGTGTAATTCGTAAAATTAGTGTAATAAAGAAATGAAAAAAATACTCAATTACTTATTCGAACACAAAAGCCTTTCAAGGGAAGGAGCCAAAGAAGTATTGGTCAACATCTCCAAAGGAAACTATAATGAAAGTGAGATCTCGGCCTTTATCACCGTGTATTTAATGCGAACCATCACCATTGACGAGTTGCAGGGTTTCCGCGATGCGTTGCTGGAACTTTGTGTGCCCGTGGATCTTAATGGCTACGAAACAATCGATATCGTGGGTACAGGCGGCGATGGAAAAGACACCTTCAACATTTCCACGCTCAGTTGTTTTATTGTGGCCGGCACTGGTAATAAAGTAGCCAAGCATGGTAACTATGGAGCCTCGTCTATCAGCGGAAGCAGCAATGTGATGGAGCAGTTGGGATACCAATTTAAGAATAACAATGATGCGCTGAAGAAGGAAATAGAAACAGCAGGTATTTGTTTTTTGCATGCGCCCCTGTTTCACCCGGCATTAAAAGTAGTGGGCCCTGTCCGTAAAAATTTGGGGGTAAGAACATTCTTCAACATGCTGGGGCCAATGGTAAACCCTGCTTTCCCAAAGCACCAGTTGGTGGGTGTATATAACCTGGAAATGGCGAGGATCTACAATTACCTTTTGCAGCAAACAGATAAAAATTTTACCATTATTCATGGGCTGGACGGATATGATGAAATTTCTTTGACAGGGGATACAAAGGTAATTACCAATGCAGGCGAACAAATATGGAATGCCGAAACACTGGGTAAACGAACCGTTAGCCCCGCGGATATATCAGGCGGAAGCAGTGTGGAAGAAGCGGCAAAAATATTTATTACTATCCTGGAAAGAAACGGCACCTGGCCGCAAAATGCAGTGGTATTGGCCAACTCCGCCATGGCTTTGCATTGCACGGGCCATTACAGCAGCTATGATGAATGTTATCAACTGGCAGTGGAGAGTTTGGAAAGCGGCAGGGCTTATGAAGCGTTGAAGAAATTGGTTGGGTAGGATCTAATAGGTATAAAGTTTAAGGTTCAAAGTATAAAGTTGTTTAAGGCATGAATATTCTGGATAAAATAATAGCACATAAAAAGATAGAAATTGCTGCAGCAAAGGCCCTTGTGTCAATAGAGGCATTGAAACAAAGTCAATATTTTAACCGGGCAACTTTTTCATTGAAACAATTTTTACTGGATGAAAGCAAAACAGGTATCATCGCTGAATTCAAAAGACAATCGCCTTCCAAAGGAATCATCAATGATACCGCAGATGTGGTGGAAGTTACTGCAGCCTACACAAAACATGGTGCCAGTTGTTTATCGGTGTTAACTGACCAGCATTTTTTTGGCGGAACAGCAAGCGACCTGCAAAAGGCAAGGGTGAATGCCATTCCCATCCTGCGGAAAGACTTTGTGATAGAGGAATACCAGCTTGTGGAAGCAAAGGCCATAGGAGCGGATGTAATTTTGCTGATAGCCGCCTGCCTTACCCCGTCAAGGGTAAAGGAACTGGCAGCTTTTGCCAGGAATCTAAATTTGGAAGTTTTACTTGAAATACACAATGAAGAAGAATTGCAGCATATTTGTGCCGATACCCAAATTGTGGGTGTAAATAACCGGGATTTGAAAACATTCAGCGTGGACATCAACCGGTCTATAGAACTGGGTAAAAAAATTCCGGCTGATAAAATAAAAATTGCGGAAAGTGGTATCCATGATGTGGAAACTATTTGTATCTTCAAAACCGCAGGATTCAAAGGGTTTTTAATTGGAGAAAATTTCATGAAACAACCTGACCCAACGATTGCTTTTGCTCATTTTGTAAATACTTTAAAATCAGTTTCACACAAAGTAAACTGAGAAAACAAAGAAACAGCGCTGTATTCTTTGTATACTTTGTTTCAGTATGTGAAAAAAATAAGCGAAGCGTTATGAGAGTAAAAGTTTGTGGTATTGCAGATCAGGAACAATTAATGGAATTACATACTATCGGGGCAACGTTTGCCGGGTTGATATTCTATCCAAAGTCGCCCAGGTACGTGTTGCGCCACATGACCACCAGCCAGATAAAGAAGGAAAATAACATAAACAAAGTGGGCGTGTTTGTAAATGCTTCGATAGAAGAAGTGCTGCAGATGGTGGATGAATGCAGGTTACATATGGTACAACTGCATGGAGATGAAAGCCCGAAATATTGTGAAAAGATTGCCGATTACATTTCCGTGGTTAAGGCTTTCAGGATAAGCGAAACGGATAATATTGGCTGGCGGATACATGAATACATGGACGTTTGTGATATGTTTATGTTTGATACTGAAGGAGCAGGTTATGGCGGCACCGGTAAAAAATTGGACTGGAATAAATTGAAGGATGTACAGGTGGGCAAACCATATTTTTTAAGCGGCGGCATTGAGCCGGGCGATGCAGACAAACTGAAAGTATTTGCATCACAGCCGGAAGCAAAAGCATTGTTTGCCATTGACATTAACAGCAAGTTTGAAACAAGTGCCGGCGTTAAAGATGTAGAAAAAATAAAAAAATTTATACAGGAATTACACTAAAAAAAACAACAATGAACATTAAAGTATGTGGTATTACCCAACTGAAACAACTGCAGCAGTTAGATGGATTGAATATTGATTTTGCAGGATTGATCTTTCACAAAGAATCACCCAGGTATGTTGACGGCAAACTCACCAAAGATGAACTGCAGGAATCTGATTTTGACATTAAGAAAGTGGGCGTATTTGCAGATGCAGAAATGATTGATATGCTGGATGCCATAGATGACTACGGCCTTGATGTAATTCAACTTCATGGAAAAGAAAACCCTGAAGTATGTGCAGACTTATCAGAAGAAGTGGAAGTGATCAAAGTGTTTCACATAGGTGATGGAAATGTAGATATAGATGCAATGGTAGCCGACTATGATGAAGTGTGCGACTATTATTTATTCGACACTTCCGTTGAAGGGATGAAAGGGGGAACCGGTAAAAAATTTGACTGGAAAATTTTGGCCGGTGCAAAAATTGAAAAGCCTTTTTTTATCAGCGGCGGCATCAGCCTGGCAGATGTGCCGGCCATCAAAAAATTCAAACATCCTGATTTTTACGGCATCGACATCAACAGCCAATTTGAAAAAGAACCCGGTGTGAAAGACATGGCATTAGTATTAAAATTGAAGCAGGAGTTGGGGTGGTAGTCTGGTTTAGTAATCTTTGAACTTATAATTTTTAAAGGCTTTTGTTTAGCTGTTTAGGAATTAAAGCACATTAATACATTTTTGAACCAGGCTGTAGAATATCTATGATGCTTCACAGGCGTCGCACTCTTGTGCGGAATATCTTTATGGGGCAAGTGAACCATCAACAACCATTCATCCATTCAACAATGTAACAATTTACCTATGTTAGTAAGGCAAGCCACCGAAAATGATCTGCCAGCGATACTGGAAATTTATAATGACATTATTGTAAATACTACTGCTGTGTGGCATAGTGAACCGCATACCCTGCAGATGAGAAAGGAATGGTTCAATCAAAGAAGGGAAATGGGTTTCCCGGTATTTGTAGCAGTGGAAGGGGATCAACTCTTAGGATTCAGTACCATCGGGCCTTTTCGCCCGTGGCATGGTTACCGGTTCACGGTGGAAAATTCTGTTTACGTGGCAGCAGCCAGCAGGGGAAAGGGAGTAGCTAATTTATTAATGCAGCCATTAATTGATGCCGCCAGAGAACTAAACCTCCATGCAATTGTTGCTGGTATAGAAGCAACAAATGAAGTGAGCATTGCGCTGCATAAAAAGTTTGGTTTTGAAGAAGTGGCACATTTTAAACAGGTAGGCTGGAAGTTTGACCGGTGGATGGATCTGAAGTTTTTGGAGTTGATTGTCTGAACGGGGATTTGGGTGGATTGATTGGATTAAGAGGATTTTTTAGTTCTGGCTTTCTTACAAATTTTACAAACTATATTAAACTACGCAGGATTTTATGTATTTAAAATTCATTCAATCCTAAAAATCCTTAAAAATCTCCGTTCAGACACAAAATGCTGAATTAAGAAAAAAAAGTACAAGTGAGTGACACAACGATGTTGAAAAAAGATAACATGGCGACAACAAAAAATAATAATTTCTCTGTCAACGAACACGGCTACTATGGAGAATTCGGCGGGGCATTTATCCCGGAAATGTTGTATCCCAATGTAAAGGAGCTGCAGGAGAATTATTTGCTGATAACAAATGAACCAGGCTTTCAGCAAGCCTTTCAGCAACTGCTGACAGATTATGTGGGCAGGCCAACTCCTTTATTTTTAGCAGAGCGGTTGAGAGAAAAATATGGGGTAACTATTTATTTAAAGAGAGAAGACCTCTGCCATACCGGTGCGCATAAGATCAACAATACTGTTGGACAGATCTTACTGGCAGAGCGGCTGGGCAAAAAGCGCATCATTGCAGAAACAGGTGCCGGCCAGCATGGAGTGGCAACAGCTACTGTGTGTGCCTTAAAAGGCCTGGAGTGCATTGTGTATATGGGAGAAAAAGACATTGAACGGCAGGCGCCCAATGTGGCAAGGATGAAAATGCTGGGTGCCACTGTAGTTCCTGCAATAAGTGGCAGCAAGACGTTGAAAGATGCTACCAATGAAGCCATCCGTGATTGGATCAATAACCCGGTGGATACACATTATATCATTGGCAGCGTAGTAGGGCCGCACCCTTATCCGGATATGGTGGCCCGTTTTCAAAGTGTGATCAGCAAAGAAATAAAAAAACAACTGCTGGAAAAAACCGGCAGCGAACTTCCCACGCATGTTATTGCCTGTGTGGGTGGGGGTAGCAATGCAGCCGGTGCATTTTATCATTTTTTAGATGATGCTTCCGTAAAACTGGTGGCAGTGGAAGCTGCAGGTTGTGGTATCAGCAGCGGTATGAGTGCAGCCACTACCCAATTGGGAAAGCCGGGTATTCTGCATGGAAGTAAAAGCCTGCTGATGCAAACTGAAGATGGCCAGGTGATAGAACCACACAGCATTTCAGCAGGGTTGGATTACCCGGGTATCGGGCCTTTGCATGCACACTTGTACACCAGTGGCCGTGGTATTTTTATGAGTGCCACTGATGAAGAAGCTTTGGCATCTGCTTTTTATATCAGCAAAACAGAAGGCATCATACCGGCATTGGAAACTGCACATGCATTTTCAGTGCTGGATAAAATGGAATTTGAAAAAGAGGATTGCGTGGTGATTTGCCTCAGTGGGAGAGGGGATAAAGATTTGGCCACTTATATGAAATATTTATGATCATGAAATATATAGTGCTGATTTTTACTGCCGCCATATTTTGCTCCTGCAGCGATTCTTTCATTAATCATACGTTGAAGTTTGAAAAACTGGGTGCCTGCAGCAATGAAGAGGTGCCAATTAAAATGTTGGCTAACATCAATGGCGAACGCTATGAGTTCGTGAGTTGCCTGGATGATAATTTTGACGGAAAGAATTACCTGGTGGAAAGAAAGGCTGACACTATACTGGTCAGTTTTCCAAAAGCAGGTGCTGCCAGATCATCCTTTAAACTCACACTGGATATTGATGCCAAGCCGGTGTATCATCATATTTTTTTGGAGGGCAAAGAAGTGCTGGTACACCAGGAGCAGTTGATGGATGCACAGTAGGGAGTAAGTTTTGAATGCTTTTTGTTTTGGGTTGGGGTGAGGTGAAAAAAGAACTGTCCAAAATTTAAAATACTATAAAAATATTCCACAAAGAAAATGAACAGGATCGATAATTTATTCCACAAAAAAAAACAACGCATCCTCAACATCTACTGTACAGCAGGCTACCCTTCATTAGGCAGCACTGCCGAAGTGCTGACAGCTTTGCAAAACAACGGAGCAGATTTAATTGAAATCGGAATGCCATACAGCGATCCGTTAGCCGATGGCCCGGTGATACAGCAAAGCAATATGGTGGCATTGGATAACGGAATGAGCATACCGGTATTATTTGATCAACTGAAAAATATGAGGGACAGTATTCACGTGCCCATTATTTTAATGGGTTACATGAACCCCGTGATGCAGTTCGGCATCGAAAAATTTTGTGCCGCCGCCGCAGCAGCGGGCGTGGACGGTATCATTTTACCCGACCTGCCCATGTATGAATTTGAAACTACATACCAGCAATTATTTGAGCAGCACAACCTCAAATTCATTTTTCTCGTTACTCCCGAAACCAGTGAAGAACGC
Source organism: Chitinophagaceae bacterium (assembly GCA_043787935.1). Lineage (GTDB taxonomy): Bacteria > Bacteroidota > Bacteroidia > Chitinophagales > Chitinophagaceae > Ferruginibacter. Next base: position 11,549 of record JAYVUL010000392.1, read on the forward strand.
ATTAAAAAAATAGATGGCCTGAGCACAGGATTTATTTATGCCGTATCCTCCTCATCCACTACCGGGAATAACAAAGCCATTGAAGACCAGGAGCAATATTTTAAAAAATTACAATCCATGCAATTGGCCAACCCTTTACTGGTGGGCTTTGGCATCAAAGACAAGCTAACTTTCCTGGCGGCCTGCAAATACAGCAGGGGGGCTATTATAGGGAGCGCCTACATCAAAGCGCTGGAAAAAAATAACGATGTTCCGTCAGTTACAAAAGAATTCTTAAATAGTATACTGGCCTAACCATTTTGATGAAAATGGGCTAAATTGCGGCAATAAAATTTTATAATGAAGAAAATAGCACTTGCAGCATTATTGTTTCCGGCGATTTTAACAGCCCAGGTAAAAAAAACTACCAAGCCAAATCCTGCTGCAGTTACTGAAAAAAAAGAAGGCACCCGGCAGGCAGGTGGTTTTGTTATTGAGGGAGAACTAACAGGCTTTGCAGACGGAACAAAAATCGCTTTACTTAACGGGCAAACCGGAGCCCCTGAGTTAACCTCCAGCATCGATAAAAATAAATTCACGTTCAAAGGCAAACTGGATAAACCTGCGTTTAAGATTATCATCGCCGACAATAAACCACCCTACCTTACCTTGTTTTTAGATAACAGCCTGGTGAAAGTTTCGGGGTATAAAGAAGCCCTTGACAAAGCAATTGTATCCGGCTCCGCTTCTCACAGTGATTTTCAAAAGCTAAATAATTCGCTTGTTCCGTATCAGCAACTCTTTGGTGAAAATGCCGCCAGGGAGGAAGCCGCTGTGTCTGCAGCCAAACAAACCATTCAAAATTTTATACAAAAAAATCCTGCTTCATTTATAGCGCCGTTAGCGGTGCTGCGTTATATGCAATTATCGCCTGATGATATCGGTAAAACGGAGCAGTTGTTTAACAGCCTTACGCCGGAAGCAAAGGCTACCGATATAGGAAATTACCTGGTGCAGCAGCTGGCAGATTCCAAAGTAAATGGCATTGGTACTGTGATGGATGATTTTACCCAGGCTGATACCGAAGGCAAGCCAATATCGCTTTCTTCACTGCGGGGCAAATATGTGCTCATAGATTTTTGGGCAAGCTGGTGCAGGCCCTGCCGCCAGGAAAACCCCAACGTGGTGGCTAACTACAATAAATTTAAAGATAAAAATTTCACTGTCCTGGGCGTGTCACTCGACAAAGCCAAGCCAGCCTGGGTAGAAGCCATCGGCATGGACGGCCTCACCTGGAGCCATGTAAGCGACCTCCAGGGGTGGAGCAATTCCGTGGCCCAGCAATTCAAAATTCAAAGTATCCCTCAAAACTTTTTAATAGGCCCCGATGGAAAAATTATTGCCAAAAACCTTCGAGGCCCTGCGCTTGAACAGAAGCTGGAGCAATTGCTGAAATGATTTAATGTACAAGGGAAAAATTTCATTAAAGATTCCCGGATAAGGTTTGACCGCAGTTGCAGTTTTCTTTTTTACAAGTGTGTTCAAAGAGATCTCTTTTATCACCAGGAACCCCATACAATACAAACGGGGTTAGGCACAATAATCTGTTTGCCGGTATCTTTCAACAACCCGGTATTGTGGTCAACGGAAAAAATCACGATGTTGTTACTGTCCTGGTTAGCCACCAGCAAAAAATTTCCTGATGGATCAAAATTGAAATTGCGTGGTTTAATGCCAAGGGTAGATTGATGCCCAATAACAGACAGCACCCCGGTAGCAGCATCAATAGAAAAAATAACCAGGTCATTTAACTCTCCACGGTTACTGGCGTACAGGAATTTTCCATCCGGGGATACATGTATATCTGCACCACCAAAACTTCCTTTATACGTTTCCGGCACCGCACTGATGGTTTGAAATAATTTCAGTTTCCCGGTTTCCGAAAAGGAAAAGCCCGCAACCGTGCCACTCAGTTCTTCGGTTAAATAAACAAATTTTTGAGAAGGATGCAAAGCAATATGCCTTGGCCCTGAGCCACCACTCACACTTACAACATCTGCTGTATTTTCAATCCTGTTACCCACCGGGTCAAACTGGTAAACTATTAATTTGTCTGTTCCCAGATCGGCAACCAGTAAATATTTATTATCGCTGCTTAGTACAGTAGCATGTACATGTGCTTTTTCCTGGCGCTGCTTATTTACCCCTTTACCTTCATGCTGAACTGTTGCCGTGGCCGTTCCAACGCTTCCATCCTTGCTTACAGGAAATAAAGAGAAGGAGCCTCCGCTATAATTAGCTACCACAACGTATTTCCCCGTTTTATCAAAACTAATATAACAGGGGTCATTGCCTTTTGATGGTTGCTGATTGATAAATGTTAACCTGCCTTTTTGGTTATTGAATTTGTACGCACTAACGGCCCCTCCATTGTTTACCGAATCGCCGTTTTCATTTACCGCATATACCAGTTTCTTATCCGGCGATACCGCCAGGAAAGAAGGGTTGGAACTTTTAATAGAACTGATAAAACTATTATCACCAGTGGAGGTATTAAAATCATACACATAAATGCCTTCACTTTTACCACTGGTATAAGTACCAATTAAAAGTTTGGTTTTTTGTGCCCCAACAGCAAGCGTTAAAAACAAAAAGAGTAAAGTGAATAGCTTTTTCATATTTGCCATATTATAGTTGTTGTTTTAATAGAATTTAAATTTTTTGACACTTTTGTCCGGGTGAAAATTTTCAGGGTTAATCAATCCCTTTAAAGGAGAGGGGCTGGGGTGAGGTGATTAACGGGAGCGTAAAATCCAGGCACACTTCACTATAAACCCTACTTCTTCTCCAGCAACTTCTTCCTCCTGAATTTTTTCCTTATTACATCCTGTACAGGCACATTCTCCAGTTTGCTTTCCAGCCACGATACAATATCAAGATACACAAAGGCCCTTGTTTCAAAACGGTTGTGTTCCACTTTTTTTAGTTTTACCAAAAGCTTTTCCAGTTCAGGTCTTATATTTTTTACTGTTACAGAAAAGGAACGCCGGATGAATTTAAATATTTCTTCTTCCACCACGCTCAGGTTCTGCATCTTGGCCATAAAGCGGTACACTGATTTTATCAGGTGATCCAAAATCTCTTCATTGCCCAGCTCATAATGCGCAATCAGGTGAAGCAGCCTGCTGTAGCATTGCAGATCGGTGCGAAGGTTCACTTTCCAGTTAATTATTTTATGAAGGTAGTCAACCGCCTTTTCATAATCGCCACTGCCAAAATACAGGCAGGCAATCTTGTAATAAAATACAAGTATTCTGTGGCGGTCAAGATAAATTTCATATTCAGCAATCTGTTCTTCAATAGCCGGAACTGATTGCACCCCTTCTGTAAAACTGCCTTCTAAAAAATGTTTATTAAAAAAAGATATGGTACGGTATACAAAACATTGTATGCGGTTATTGGCATTGTGCAAAACAATGCTGCTGTCACAAAATTTTTCAAACTTATCCAGAGTCTCTTTTAATTTGAGGTGGTTGGCAAGGTTAAAATGTGCACCCATCAGGTTGTGCATACCTTTGATGTAGTGGGCTGTTTCTATTTCCAGCATTTGTGGTTGTTCATCAAAAAGGTCTACCCATTTTTGTGTATAACGGTAATATTGTAAAAAATCCTGCCGGATAAAAGCATTCCAGCAATAGCTTTGGAAAAGGTATAATTTTTCGTAAAAACTTTTACAGTTGGCGGGGTTAAAGGTAAGCCTGCTGTTGAAAAAATCCACTACTTCCCCCTCTTCATTTTTATTGCGGCAATGACCGTTTTTAATGTACAGGCTATACAACTGCAGCGACAGGTTGGATAATTTTGATACCAGGTTCAGGCTTTCATTTACTTCATCCGTTTCTTTACTCAGTTCCTGCGCCCGGTCCTGCATACTCCGCGTGATATACAAGGCTTCAATATTTTTTTCAAAAAACAGTACCTGCTGAAGGTGGGTAAGCTGGTTATTTTTCCTTGCCTGTTCTTTCATCCGGTCCAGCACTTTCAGGCTTTGCAGATATAGCCCCTTGCTGTACAAAATACGGGCAAAATCCATTTGCTCATGAAGGGCAATATCAATATTCTTTTCATTAACGAGCCGCAGGCTGCTTAGTATCTGCTTGTACAGGTGTGCTTTTAAATTGCTGAGCTGTTGTTTTTTGATGCCTTTGTTTTTCTTCAGCAAACTGGCTTCATCATAAAACTCCATCTTGTCCAGTGCATTAAAAAGTTGCACCCCTTTCAGCTCTTCTGAAGAGGAATTACGGTTGGCATACAGTTTAAAATTACGCTTTTCGCTTTTTTCAAGCGTTTTAATCAGCTGAAACAGGGTATCTGTACTGCGGTTGGGCATCGTAATTTATTTTCTTTAAAAGCCAATACAGGCTTGTGTTTTGAGGCGATTTAGGCTGTTTATGTGGCGTAATAAGCAACGTATTATGACTTTTGCAAGCCGTATTGCCGGGTTATATTCGTATGTAAGGTTAATCATTATTTCAGTAAACGGAGGTTACATAACAAAAATAATTAACCGCTTTTAAAAAATTATACTATTTCTATGGCAGCAAACAAAATAGATATTTTTGATACCACCCTCAGGGATGGGGAGCAGGTTCCCGGTTGCAAACTCAATACCAACGAAAAAGTGGAACTGGCGCTTAAACTGGAAGAATTAGGTGTTGATATCATTGAAGCAGGTTTCCCTGTTTCCTCCCCGGGCGATTTTGAATCTGTAAATGAGATTTCAAAGATCATCAAAACAGCCAGTGTTTGCGGACTCACAAGGGCAGTGCAAAAAGATATTGAAGTGGCGGCAGAAGCATTGAAATATGCAAAACGCCCAAGAATTCATACCGGTATTGGCACGTCTGACCTGCACATCAAAGCAAAATTTAATTCAACCAGGGAAGACATTTTACAAAGGGCCATCCAGGCGGTAAAGTGGGCAAAGAACTTTGTTGACGATGTGGAATTTTATGCAGAAGATGCAGGCCGTACTTCCAATGAATACCTGGCAAGGGTAACAGAAGCCGTTATCAAAGCTGGCGCTACTGTAGTTAACATTCCAGACACTACCGGTTACTGCCTGCCTCACCAGTACGGCGAAAAAATAGCTTACCTCATCAACAATGTTCCTAATATTGATAAGGCCATTTTGTCCTGCCATTGCCACAACGATTTAGGATTGGCCACAGCCAATTCAATTGCAGGAGTGATAGCAGGTGCCCGGCAGATAGAATGCACCATCAACGGCCTTGGCGAAAGAGCAGGCAACACCTCTTTAGAAGAAGTGGTGATGATCATTAAGCAACACAAGAGCCTCGGATTTTATACCAATATCAACAGTAAAGAATTAAACCCGATGAGCCAGTTGGTGAGTGACACTATGCGCATGCCGGTGCAGCCCAACAAAGCAATCGTTGGCAGCAATGCTTTCTCACATTCCTCCGGCATTCACCAGGATGGGTTTTTAAAGGAAGCGCTTACTTACGAAAGCATCAACCCGGAAGAGGTGGGTGCTGGTGGCAGCAAGATCGTACTAACGGCAAGGAGCGGCCGGAGTGCACTGGCTCACCGGTTTCAAAAATTGGGTTTTCAATTTGACCGGAATGATATCGATATTTTATATAAAGAGTTTTTACAGGTGGCAGACAGTAAGAAGGAAGTGCATGACGAAGATTTAAAATGGATGGCTGAGAATCATTTGCATATTGTACCTGCATAACTATTTTAGTGACTGGCAATATATTGATATTGAGTTTTTTTTTAAAAATGATAACTACAGTCTTTCCAAATCTCAATTGAATTTCGGAATAGTACCGGATGACATTCGGGGTAAACAACTAATGAAAAGCACCGGACTTTAAAAGGATAAACAAGAGCAGGAAAAAATAATAAAATGATTAACCAACAAAATAATACTGGAGTTTCGAAGACTAAAACCCTGTTTGAAAAAATCTGGGAAAAGCACATAGTCAAAGAAATTGAGAACGGGCCTTCAGTATTGTATATTGATACCCATTTCATACATGAAGTAACAAGCCCACAGGCTTTTAACGGATTGAATGCAAGAGGGATTAAAGTTTTTCGCCCTAAACAAACGGTTGCCACCGCCGACCATAATGTACCAACGCTCAACCAGCATTTACCAATAAAAGAAGAACTCAGCCGCATGCAGGTAGAAGCACTCATAAAAAACTGTGCTGAGCATGGTGTGGAATTATATGGATTGGGTCATCCCTACCAGGGCATTGTACATGTGATCGGGCCGGAGTTAGGTATCACTCAACCAGGTATGACAATTGTTTGCGGCGATAGCCATACCAGCACCCATGGGGCATTCGGTGCTATTGCTTTTGGTATCGGCACCAGCGAAGTAGAAATGGTGCTGGCTACCCAATGCCTGATGCAGACCGGGCCAAAGCTCATGCGGATAAATGTTGATGGGGAGTTAAATAAAGGTGTGGTTTCAAAAGATATTGTACTTTATATTTTATCAAAAATTTCTGCCAGCGGTGCCACGGGTTATGCGGTGGAATTTGCCGGAAGCGCTATCCGCTCACTGAGTATGGAAGCAAGGATGACCATCTGCAATATGAGTATTGAAATGGGCGGCCGCTGTGGCTTGATTGCTCCTGATGAAACAACCTTCAACTATATCCTTGGCCGTGAGTTTGCTCCAAAAGGCGAAGCGTGGGAGAGAAAATTAGCGGCATGGAAAGCATTATACAGCGACAGCGACGCCGCTTTCGACAAAGAGTATTATTTTGATGCAGCAGACATTGAACCGATGATAACCTATGGCACCAACCCGGGAATGGGAATCGGCATCAGCAGGAATATACCAACAGTAGATACCATAAATGAAAATGATAAATCCGGGTTAAGTAAATCCCTTGCCTATATGGGCCTGCACCAGGGGGAAGTGATCAAAGGGCTTAAAGTAGATTATGTATTTATCGGAAGTTGTACCAATTCAAGGATAGAAGACTTGCGGATGGTAGCCGGGTTTGTAAAAGGAAAAAAGAAAGCAGACAATGTAGAAGTGTGGATCGTTCCGGGCAGCAAACAGGTAGAACAGCAGGCAATAGCAGAAGGGATAAACAAGGTTTTTGAAGAAGCAGGATTCACCCTTCGCCAGCCCGGCTGCAGTGCATGCCTGGGCATGAATGAGGATAAAATACCAGCAGGGAAATATTGCATCAGCACCAGTAACCGCAACTTTGAAGGCAGGCAGGGTGCAGGTGCAAGAACATTGCTGGTAAGCCCTTTAACTGCGGCAGCAGCGGCTATTACCGGAGTGGTAACGGATGTAAGAGAACTGTTGAATTGATAATTATTTAATTGATAATGGATAATGAGTAAAGCTAAAGTTGACATCATTAAATCAAGGTTTGTTCCACTCAATAATGAGAATGTGGATACGGATCAGATCATTCCTGCAAGATTTTTAAAAGCCACCACCAGGGATGGGTTTGGTAAAAATCTATTCCGCGACTGGCGGTATGAAAATGATGATGAAACAAAGCCGAAAGCGGATTTTGTTTTAAATAACAAACAATACAGCGGGAGCATATTAGTGGCAGCAAAAAATTTTGGCTGTGGTTCATCCAGGGAGCATGCTGCCTGGGCCATCGATGATTATGGTTTCAAAGCAGTGGTGTCAAGTTTCTTTGCAGATATATTTAAGAACAATGCTTTAAATAATGGCCTGTTGCCGGTAACGGTTTCAGAAGAATATTTGCAGAAGCTTTTTGCAGCATCACAAGCAGATCCACTGGTGGAATTAGAGATCAACCTGCAGGAACAGACTATAAAATTAGTGGGGTCTGAAGGCTCCCCTTTGGGTGACCGTTGGGAGGAGGCTGAATCCTTTGAAATAAGCAGTTACAAAAAAACATGTATGCTCAATGGCTATGATGATATCGATTACCTGCTGAGCATTAAGGAAGACATCCGGCAGTATGAAGCAGCACTCTAAATTTTAATCTTACGCTCAAATAGAAACCACAAGTATAAAATGAACAATTTAAAATCAGTAAAAGATTATTTTCAATACGCTCCGCAAGCGGGTGAAGCAGTGAGCGGCAGCACTTTTTCCATTGCTGTTATACCAGGCGATGGCATTGGCCCTGAGGTAACCCAGCAATCTGTAAGCGTATTAAATGCAATAGCAGAAAAATTCGGTCATCAGTTTAATTACACGTATTGCCTGATGGGGGCAGATGCTATTGATAAAACCGGTAATCCGTTACCCAATGAAACTATTGATGTATGCCTGAACAGCGATGCCATTTTGTTCGGTGCAATTGGTCATCCAAAATATGATAATGACCCCACAGCTAAAGTTCGGCCGGAACAGGGTTTGCTGAAGTTGAGAAAGTCGTTGCAGTTATTTGCAAACATCAGGCCCATTACCACGTATGAATCATTGCAGCACTTGTCGCCATTAAAAAGCAAGCTGTTGAAAGACGTAGATTTTATCATTTACCGCGAGCTTACCGGGGGTATTTATTTTGGCGAAAAGAAAACCAATGAAGACCAGACCTGGGCCTATGATGGATGCACTTACTCAAAAGAAGAAGTGGAACGCATTGCACATCCCGCTTTTAAATCAGCACAGCAAAGAAGAAAAAAATTAACCCTTGTAGATAAAGCAAATGTGTTGGAAACGTCGCGGCTCTGGAGAAAAGTGGTGAAAGATATGGCACCCCAATACCCAGATGTAGAACTCGACTTTTTGTTTGTGGATAATGCTGCCATGCAGATTATTTTAAACCCCAAACAATTTGATGTAATCCTTACTGAAAATTTGTTTGGCGATATTATCAGCGATGAAGCCAGCGTGATCAGTGGCTCTTTGGGCCTGTTGCCTTCTGCATCTGTTGGTCATAGCTCAGCCTTGTTTGAACCCATTCATGGTTCTTATCCGCAGGCAGCAGGGCAGGATATTGCCAATCCATTAGGTTCAATATTATCAGCCGCCATGATGCTGGATCATTTTAAATTAACCAAAGAAGCCGCATTGGTAAGGCTTGCAGTAGAATGGACAATTGCTAATTTGTTTGTAACAAAGGATATTGACCCGGTTAACTTTTATTTCACTTCCACCGTTGGCGAACTGATCAGCGAATTTGTACAGGGAAGAATTACCGGCGATATCAACCAGGAGAATATAGAATTGAGGAAGTCAACAATTATTTAAAAATCTACCCTGGAAGGAATCTGGGGCGAGATTAATAATTTATTTACTATAAAAATATTCCCTTACGGGGCAGGAGTTATGGCAGATTATTATAACGAAAATACGGTACTCTTCTTAAATGGAGCCTATGTAAAGGCTTCTGAAGCGAAGATGGATTTCTACAGCCAGAGCCTTCACTATGGGTACAGTGTGTTTGAAGGTATCCGCAGTTATCAAACAGCAGAAGGGGCCACCAGAATTTTCAAAGCTGCAGCACATTATGAACGCCTGAAAGCATCGGCTGCCGCATTGAATTTGCCTTTTCACTGGAATGTAGAGGAATTGATTGAGGCAACTTATGAGTTATTGGCAAAAAATAATTTGCAGGATGCCTATATCAGGCCGGTGGTGTATGCGCCGGCCAATATGAGTTTTGTGAAAAATGAAAGATCGTTCCTTGTAATTGAAGTATGGGAGATGGGGTTGTTTTTGGGTGATAAATTGATCCGGGTAATGACCTCTTCCTTTCAGCGGCCCAATCCAAAGGGATTTAAAATTCATGCAAAAGCTGCCGGGCATTATGTAAATTCTATTTTGGCAAGCCAGGAGGCAAAGGCAAATGGTTATGATGAAGCCTTGTTGCTGGATATGAATGACCATGTTGCGGAAGGCCCTGGCGCAAATTTGTTTTATGAAAAAGACGGCAAATTATTTACCCCTGCATTGGGTAACATTTTACCTGGTATTACAAGGGCAACAATTATTGAAATTTGTGATGAGTTAAATATTGAGGTGGAAGAAAACTTTTTCACAACAGAAGAATTGAAAGAAGCCGATGCAGTTTTTTATTGTGGTACGGCAGCAGAAATAATCGGGTGGGAAAGCCTGGATGGTGTGCCATTTAAAAAAGAATGGAATGATTCAGTAAGTAAGGTCATTCAAACAGCCTATAAAAATAAAGTAATAGAGAAGGAATTTAATCAATCACTGGTAGAAGTATAATAATGGAACTGAATAAATATAGTAAAACAATAACACAGGATATTACACAGCCTGCAGCACAGGCAATGTTGTATGGTATTGGGCTTACCGATGCGGACCTTGCAAAAGCACAGGTGGGCGTTGTAAGTATGGGCTATGATGGCAACACCTGCAATATGCACCTGAATGACCTGGCAAAACTGGTGAAGAAGGGTATCTGGGAAAACAACCTGGTGGGATTGATCTTCAATACCATTGGTGTAAGTGATGGCATGAGTAACGGTACACCCGGTATGCGTTATTCTTTAGTGAGCAGGGATATCATTGCTGATTCTATTGAAACCGTTTGTGGGGCCCAGTATTATGATGGGCTGATTGCAATACCTGGTTGTGATAAAAATATGCCCGGCTCTATTATGGCGATGGGCAGGCTCAACCGTCCGGCTATAATGGTATATGGTGGCACCATAGCGCCCGGCCATTACAAAGGGCAGGATTTAAATATTGTTTCTGCCTTTGAAGCACTGGGGCAAAAGATCGCCGGCAGTTTAAGTGATGCAGATTTTAAAGGTATTGTAATGAACAGCTGTCCCGGAGCGGGTGCCTGTGGTGGCATGTATACCGCCAATACCATGAGCAGTGCTATAGAAGCATTGGGCATGAGCCTTCCTTATTCATCCAGCAATCCTGCATTGAGTGATGCAAAACAAAAGGAATGTTTAGATGCAGGTAAGGCTATCCGTAACCTGCTGGAAAAAGATATCAAGCCTTCAGATATTATGACCCGGCAGGCATTTGAAAATGCCGTGACCATTATTATGGCTTTAGGAGGCAGCACCAATGCAGTGTTGCACATTATTGCCATGGCTAAAAGCGTGGATGTGGAATTTACCCAGGATGATTTTCAAACGATCAGCGACAGGGTACCTGTACTGGCTGACCTGAAACCTAGTGGAAAATATTTAATGGAGGACCTGCATAATATCGGCGGTGTTCCTGCAGTGATGAAATATTTATTACTGGAAGGATTATTACATGGCGATTGCTTAACGGTAACGGGGAAAACCGTGGCGGAAAATCTGGCCGATGTACCTGAGTTGGATTTTGATGAACAAAAAATAATCCTGCCGGTAGCGTCTCCAATTAAGGCTACGGGCCATTTGCAAATACTGTACGGCAATCTTGCAGAAAAAGGAAGTGTGGCAAAGATCAGTGGTAAGGAAGGCGAACGTTTTGAAGGGCCGGCAAGGGTATTCGACGGAGAGGTGGAACTGATCAGTGGCATCAACTCCGGCAAAATAAAAGCTGGTGATGTGGTAGTGATAACGCAGGTGGGCCCAAGAGGTGCGCCAGGTATGCCTGAAATGCTGAAACCAACATCCGCAATCATTGGTGCAGGGTTAGGGAAATCGGTGGCGTTAATAACAGATGGCAGGTTCAGTGGCGGTACACATGGATTTGTAGTGGGGCACATCACGCCTGAAGCATTTGATGGAGGCCTGATTGGCCTGGTAAAAGACAATGACATCATTGAAATTAATGTGGCAACCAAATCAATGACTTTAAAAGTGGCAGGAGAAGAAATTGCCCGGAGAAAAGCTAACTGGAAACAGGCACCGCTAAAGGCAAGTAAAGGTATTTTATACAAATATGCCAGGTATGTAAAAGATGCCAGCGAAGGTTGTGTAACGGATGAATAAATGGCAAAGATGAATTGCTCCCGGATTGCACGCTGAGATAAAAAAATAAAAAAGTAATAGAGCTACAGCCTTTTAAAATTTTGATTATGGAATTAGTTGCAGAAATAAAACCAAGGGAAGAAATAAAAGCAACCACTGCTGTCAGCGGCAGCGAAGCGGTATTGGACGCTTTACTTCATGAAAATGTGCATACCATTTTCGGCTATCCCGGTGGTGCCATCATGCCCATCTATGATGCGTTATATGATTACAATGACAGGTTGCAGCATATCCTTGTCCGTCATGAGCAGGGAGCCATTCATGCAGCACAGGGCTTTGCCAGGGCCAGCGGAAAAACAGGGGTGGTGTTTGCAACAAGTGGCCCGGGGGCAACAAACCTGGTGACTGGTTTGGCAGATGCCATGATTGATTCTACCCCGGTGGTTTGTATCACCGGGCAGGTGTTTGCACATTTGTTGGGAACGGATGCGTTCCAGGAAACAGATGTTATCAATATCACCACACCGGTTACCAAATGGAATTACCAGGTAACCGATGCAACAGAAATTCCGGCGGTATTGGCAAAGGCATTTTACATTGCCGGTAGCGGAAGACCAGGGCCTGTGTTGATTGATATCACTAAGAACGCTCAATTGCAAAAGTTTGATTACGAGGGTTATAAAAAATGTGAACATATCCGGAGCTATCGCCCCAAGCCGATTGTCCGTAAAGAATATGTGGAGAAGGCTGCAACCCTTATCAATGAAGCAAAGAAGCCATTTGTAATTTTTGGACAAGGTGTCATTTTGGGTAAAGCAGAAAAAGAGTTCCTGGCTTTTATTGAAAAGGCTGGCCTTCCTGCTGCCTGGACCATCATGGGCATGAGCGCTATTGCTACTGACCATCCGCTGGCAGTGGGTATGCTGGGAATGCATGGCAACTATGGCCCCAACTTATTAACGAATGAATGTGATGTACTGATTGCTGTCGGCATGCGCTTCGATGACAGGGTTACGGGCCGTTTAGATAAATATGCAAAACAGGCCAGGGTTATTCATTTGGATATTGACCCTTCAGAAATTGATAAAAACGTAAAAACAACTGTGCCGCTATGGGGTGATTGTAAAGAAACATTGCCGTTGCTAACAGCGTTGGTTAGCCCAAAGAAACACCCGGAATGGCTACAGCAATTTACTGATTGCGCTGCAAAAGAACAGGTGACCTGTATTGAACAGGAGATGAATCCGGTGGATGAAATACTGTCGATGGGGGAAGTGATAAAAGCATTGAATGAATTGACCGGAGGCAACGCTATTATTGTAACAGATGTTGGCCAGCACCAGATGGTAGCCTGCCGGTATGCAAAAATGAACCAGAGCAAAAGTAATATCACCAGCGGTGGTCTGGGTACCATGGGGTTTGCTTTGCCAACTGCCATCGGCGCAAAATATGGAGCGCCGGAGAGAACGGTTATTGCCATTGCCGGTGATGGGGGCATCCAGATGACCATACAGGAACTGGGCACCATCATGCAGTTTAAACCGGATGTAAAAATTATTATTCTCAACAACCAGTTCCTTGGAATGGTGCGCCAGTGGCAGGAATTGTTTCATGAAAAAAGATATTCATTTGTTGATATTACCAGCCCTGATTTTGTACAGGTGGCCAAAGGATATTATATCGATGGCCAAAAGGTGGATGACCGCAGCAAATTAAAAAGCGCTTTGCAAACCATGCTCGATCATGATGGCAGTTACCTGCTGGAAATAATGGTGGGTAAGGAAAATAATGTTTTCCCAATGGTTCCGCAGGGCAGGGGCGTATCGGAAATTGTGTTGAGTAAGGAAGAAATTTAGTGTTTCTCACAAAGTGGACAAAGAATGCAAAGGAACAAAGCATTGTGTTATACTACCGCTTTTTAAAGTAACCAAATAAAATAAAATATCACTTCGTGTACTTGGTTTTCTTAGTCTCGTTGTGTGAAAATAAAATTTATGACAAAGCAGGAATACACCATAACGGTTTACACAGAAAATCAAATTGGATTACTGAACCGTATTGCCATCATCTTCTCCCGAAGGAAGATAAATATAGAAAGCCTGAATACTTCACCTTCTGAAGTGGAAAGTGTTCACCGCTTCACTATTGTTATCAACGAAACGGAAGATGTGGTGCGCAAACTATGCCGGCAAATTGAAAAGCAGGTGGAAGTGTTGAAATCCTATTACAATACCAATGATGAAATCATCTGGCAGGAACTGGCATTGTACAAAGTGCCTACAGAAATCATTGCAGAAGAAGTAAAAGTAGAGCGGTTGCTGAGCCAGCATGGCGCAAAAGCTGTGGTGATAAGAAAAGACTATACGGTATTTGAAGTAAGCGGACAGCGGGATGAAACAGATAATTTTATTAAAGTGCTGGAACCTTATGGCCTCATAGAATTTGTAAGAACTGCCAGGGTGGCCATCATTAAAAACAGTGATGGTTTTCATAAAAAACTGAAGGAATTTGAATACCGGGAACCCGGTGAAGAAGTATTGGAGAATCAATACCTGGATAAAAACCAGGAAGTATTCAGTATGTAACCCTCATTCCCTAAAGAGGTTAGGCCTGAACTTAAAATTATCGGGTGCTTATTAAAAAGGGGAGTGGGAGTTTTGATGATTAAAAAACAATTGATGCTACTATAAGATAAAATGTAATGGGACAGGAGAAAGTACCGCATTTTATCTTAAGGATGAAGAAGACGGGTGGTGAGTTTTCAGATGATGTGGGCAAAGCTTAGTAGAAATAAAAAGGTACAAGTGTGCGACGCCAATGCAGTTGAAGAAGGTTGATGTCGCCGGGAACATAAAAATAAATTTTAAACATCTCCAACATTCATCATGGAGTAAAACAAAAAACAATGGCAAATTATTTTAACTCATTATCATTGAGAGAGCAACTTAAACAATTGGGTGTTTGTGAATTTATGAACCGCAGTGAATTTGCTGACGGGGTGACGGTATTGAAAGGAAAGAAAATTGTAATTGTTGGTTGTGGTGCCCAGGGGCTTAACCAGGGTTTGAACATGAGGGATTCGGGCCTTGACATTTCTTATGCCCTGCGTAACGAAGCGATTGATGAAAAAAGACAATCCTGGAAAAGCGCTACCGAATACGGTTTTAAAACTGGTACTTATGAAGAACTGATTCCTTCAGCTGACCTGGTATTAAATTTAACTCCCGACAAGCAACATACCGCAGTTGTAAAAGCCGTGATGCCATTGATGAAGAAAGGATCAACACTCTCTTACTCTCATGGATTTAATATTGTGGAAGAAGGTACGCAGATAAGAAAAGATATCACAGTGATCATGGTGGCACCAAAATGCCCTGGCACGGAAGTGCGGGAAGAATATAAAAGAGGTTTTGGCGTGCCTACTTTAATTGCCGTACATCCGGAAAATGATCCTGAAGGAAAAGGGCTGGCTCAGGCAAAGGCTTATGCGGTAGCAACCGGTGGGCACAGGGCTGGTGTGTTACGTTCTTCTTTTGTTGCAGAAGTGAAATCTGACCTGATGGGTGAGCAAACCATTTTATGCGGGGTATTGCAAACCGGGTCTATTTTATGTTTTGATAAAATGCTGGAGAAAGGAATTGATAAAGCATATGCCGCTAAATTAATCCAGTACGGCTGGGAGGTAATTACTGAAGCATTAAAGCATGGTGGCGTAACGGCTATGATGGATCGCCTGTCGAATCCTGCCAAATTGATAGCCTTTGAATTATCGACTGAATTAAAAAATATTTTACGTCCGCTTTTTCAAAAGCACCAGGATGATATCATGAGTGGCGTGTTCTCTTCCACGATGATGGAAGACTGGGCCAATGATGATAAAAATTTACTCACCTGGCGCAAAGCAACCGGTGAAACAGCTTTTGAAAAAACGGCTCCAGCAGAAGCAAAAATTGCAGAGCAGGAATTTTTTGACAATGGATTGCTGATGGTGGCTTTTGTAAGAGCAGGTGTGGAACTGGCTTTTGAAACCATGGTGGAAGCCGGTATCAAAGAAGAATCGGCTTACTATGAATCATTGCATGAAACGCCGTTGATAGCCAATACCATTGCCCGTAAAAAATTATTTGAAATGAACCGGGTAATCTCTGATACCGCTGAATATGGCTGCTACCTTTTTGACCATGCAGCAAAGCCATTGCTGGGGGAATTTATGACCACTATTGAAACGGATGTGATTGGAACAAATTTTAATAAAGGCAAGGACAATGGAGTGGATAACAGGAGTATCATTGAAGTAAACAAAATTATACGTTCTCATCCGGTTGAAAAAGTTGGAGCTATTTTAAGGCAGGCAATGACGGATATGAAGGTGATTCAGACAACTTCAAAGGATGAAAAGAAAAAAGTAACTGAGTTGGAATTAGCCTGATAGCCAATTCAGCAGGTGTGGGTGAAATGAAACAAATAAAATAAATGAGTAATTCTTTTTCAAATATCAATGCTGTAAACGTCTATCCAAATAATAATGGAGCAGGGCCATTGGATTTTGCAGGTGCTTATTCACGACTAAAAAAAGTAGTGATAAAAACACCCTTGCAGCTGAACCTCAACCTCTCAAAAAAATACGGGTGTAATATTTATTTAAAGAGAGAAGATATGCAGGTGGTTCGCAGCTATAAACTGCGTGGAGCATACAATATGATGAGCAGCCTGCCTGCTGAGCAGTTGCAAAGAGGTGTTGTATGTGCCAGTGCTGGTAATCATGCGCAGGGCTTTGCTTACAGTTGTAAAAAGCTAAAAGTAAAGGGGGTAGTGTTTATGCCGGTGATCACACCAAACCAAAAAATTACGCAAACAAAAATGTTTGGTGAAGACTGGATTGAAGTGAAATTGATTGGCGACACTTTTGATGATTGTGCCGTTGCAGCAAAAAAATATACCGAAGAAAAGAGTATGGTATTTATTCCTCCTTTTGATGATCTGCGGATCATTGAAGGCCAGGCAACTGTAGGAATGGAAATTCTGGAAGAGCAATCAAACATTGATTTTTTATTTGTACCTGTAGGTGGTGGTGGATTAAGTGCAGGTGTCGGTTCTTATTTTAAAATGTTTTCGCCTGGTACAAAAATAATTGGCGTTGAGCCTGAGGGTGCCCCCAGCATGTATGAAGCGCTGAAAGCAGGATACCCGGTATCATTGGAAAATATTGAACGCTTTGTGGATGGAGCTGCAGTGAAGCGGGTGGGGGATATTACTTTCCCGATTTGCCGGGAGGTGCTCGATGATATGCACCTGGTAGCGGAAGGAAAAATATGCAGTACTATTTTAAAATTATATAACGAAGATGCCATAGTGGCGGAGCCTGCAGGAGCTTTATCTATTGCAGCGCTTGATGATTACGCTGGTCTGATCAAAGGAAAAAATGTAGTGTGCATCATCGGGGGAGGAAACAATGACATTGACCGGATGCAGGAGATCAAAGAACGCAGCCTGCAGTATGAAGGGTTGAAACATTATTTCCTTATCCGCTTTGCACAACGGCCGGGAGCTTTAAAGGAATTTGTGAATCATGTATTGGGTGAACACGATGATATCACCAGGTTTGAATATATGCAGAAGCACAATAAAGAAACCGGCCCTGCATTGGTTGGTGTGGAGTTGCAAAGCAAACAGGATTATGAATTGCTCCTGAATAATATGCGGCAATACAATATCAATTATACAGAACTGAATAAAAACGATACACTTTTTGGTTACCTGGTTTAAAAGCGTTTTCACTATGCCCTGTAAAGACGAACCAATGATTGCTTGCTTTTTTTAACTTATTGCCAAACTATTTCTTAAAAAGAAAAATACTCACAATGGAGAAACTATACGCTATAAATAATGATAAGCTTCCTGCCATTCCGATGGCTGACGGGAAGGGATGCGGTGGACTCTACGATCCTTCATTTGAGCGTGATTCTTGCGGTATCGGGTTTGTCGCTAATATTAAAGGCAATAAATCGCATCAGCACGTTTCAGATGCACTCACTATTTTAGAGAATATGGAACATAGGGGAGCCTGTGGTTGTGAAACAAATACCGGCGACGGCGCAGGTATCTTTATACAAATTCCACATGAATTTTTCTTTGATGAATGCGTAAAGCTGGGGATTCATTTGCCTTCTTTTGGTAAATATGCCGTAGGGGTTATTTTCTTTCCCAAAGAAATAAAACTGAGGGAGGAATGCCGCGATATTTTCAACAGGGCCGCCGAAAAATTGGGCCTTGAAGTGTTGACTTACAGAAGTGTTCCTGTAAATACTGCCGGCATCGGGCCAACTGCCTTATCTGTAGAGCCTGTAATGGAACAGGTGTTTGTTGCCTGCCCGGATCACATCACCAACCCAATGGATTTTGAGCGGAAACTTTTTGTGCTTCGCAATTATGCGAGCCATACCATTAATAATACTGTCCGTAAAGATGCCATTGGTTTTTATATTGCTTCCCTTTCCTATAAAACGGTGGTATATAAGGGGCAACTAACCAGTATGCAGGTACGTAATTATTTCCCTGATCTGAGCAATAAACGTGTAGTGAGTGCATTTGGCCTGGTACACTCCCGTTTTGCCACCAATACTTTTCCATCATGGAAACTGGCGCAGCCTTTCCGCTACATTGCACACAATGGCGAGATTAATACATTGCAGGGTAACCTCAACTGGCTCAAGGCAAGCGAAATGGGTTTTGTTTCTCCTTATTTCAGCCAGGAAGAAATGGATATGTTGCTGCCTGTGGTTACCAGCATGCAATCCGATTCGGCCTGCCTTGATAATATGATCGAGTTACTAACGTTGACAGGGAGGTCGTTACCGCATGTGATGATGATGCTGATACCGGAAGCATGGGATGGCAATGATAAAATGGACCCCGTGAAGAAAGCATTTTATGAATACCATGCTTCTATGATGGAACCATGGGATGGCCCTGCTTCTATTTCGTTCACTGACGGCAGAATAATTGGTGCCACGCTCGACAGAAATGGTCTGCGCCCGTCAAGGTATTGTGTTACGCATGATGACCGGGTAATCATGGCTTCTGAAACCGGTGCTTTGCCAATAGACCCTGCGTTGATAAAAGAGAATGGAAGATTGCAGCCGGGTAAGATGTTTGTGGTGGATATGGAGCAGGGCAGGATTATCAGCGATACAGAATTAAAAAAAGGTATATGCTCACAAAAACCTTATGGCGACTGGTTAAATAAATATAAGATCAGGTTAGAGGAATTGCCTGAGCCGAGGGTAATGTTTACCCATTTGGAAAGTGACCAGATATTTAAATATCAAAAAGCTTTCGGCTACTCAACGGAAGACCTCGATACCATCATTGCCCCAATGGCATTGGATGGAAAAGAGCCTATCGGCTCAATGGGCACTGATGTTCCATTAGCCGTGTTAAGCGATCAGCCGCAACATTTAAGTTCTTACTTCAAGCAATTATTTGCACAGGTTACTAATCCGCCTATTGACCCCATCAGGGAAAGACTGGTGATGTCATTGGCAACATTTGTTGGTAACAATGGTAACCTGTTGGTAGAAGACCCATTGAGTTGTCATACGGTAGCATTGAAACACCCTGTATTATCAAATCATGAACTGGAACAAATAAGAAGTATTGATACCGGCATATTCCAGGCCAAAACATTACAGATGTATTTCAGGGCAGACGGCAAACCAGATTCCCTGCAAAAAGGTATCGACAGGTTATGCCGTTATGCAGTGGATGCAGCAGAGGATGGCTTTGAAGTGCTGATCCTTACTGACAGGGCTATTGACTCTGATCATGCGCCCATCCCTTCTTTACTGGCATTATCAGCAGTGCACCATCATTTGATCCGGAAAGGATTAAGAGGCTGTGTGGGCATTGTGGTGGAAGCCGGTGATGTGTGGGAGGTGCATCATTTTGCCTGCCTTATTGGTTTTGGTGCCACCGCCATCAATCCTTACCTGGCATTGTCCAGTATAAGGGATATGAAGCTGAGTGGTAAATTACAAACTGAGCTTGATGTGGATCATTTAAAAAAGAATTACACCAAGGCGGTGAATGATGGTTTGTTGAAAGTGTTTTCTAAAATGGGTATCTCTACCTTGCAGTCTTACCAGGGCGCACAAATATTTGAAATAGTGGGTTTAAATAAGGCTGTGGTGGATAAACATTTTACCGGCGCCATATCCCGTATAGAAGGTTTGGGTTTAGATGAAATAGCAAAAGAAAGTTTGGCAAAACATCATTTTGCTTTCAGCAGAAAAGATATTCCCGTTGACCGGCTGTCGGTTGGCGGTATCTATCAATGGAAACGAAAAGGAGAGTTTCACCTGTTCAATCCGCAAACCATTCACCTGCTGCAGTATTCAACTAAACTGAATGATTATGCCACATTTAAAAAGTATTCCAGGCTGGTAAATGAGCAGGGTGAAAAAGCCTGTACCTTAAGAAGTCTATTTCAATTCAATCATCACCGTAAATCTATTCCAATTGATGAGGTAGAATCGGCTGAGAGCATATTAAAACGTTTTGCAACAGGCGCAATGAGTTTTGGTTCTATCTCTCATGAAGCACACAGTACACTGGCCATTGCAATGAACCGCATAGGCGGAAAAAGCAATACCGGCGAGGGTGGCGAAGATGAAAGCCGCTTTGAAGTATTGCCTAATGGCGATTCAATGAGAAGTGCAATAAAGCAGGTTGCCTCAGCAAGATTTGGGGTTACGAGTAATTATTTAACAGAGGCTGACGAATTGCAGATAAAAATGGCTCAGGGTGCCAAACCGGGTGAAGGCGGGCAGTTACCTGGCCATAAAGTAGATGAATGGATAGGCAGGGTTCGTCACGCAACACCAGGGGTGGGATTGATCTCACCACCACCTCACCACGATATTTACTCTATTGAAGATTTAGCCCAGTTAATATTTGATTTAAAAAATGCCAACAGGGCTGCAAGGATAAATGTAAAACTGGTTTCGAAAGCCGGAGTAGGCACTATTGCAGCAGGCGTGGCAAAAGCCAAGGCAGATGTGGTTTTGATTTCGGGTAATGACGGAGGCACGGGCGCCTCTCCAATAAGCTCTATTAAACATGCCGGCCTCCCCTGGGAACTGGGATTGGCTGAAGCCCATCAAACGCTGGTGAAAAATAAATTGCGCAGCCGTGTAGTATTGCAAACGGATGGGCAATTGAAGACAGGAAAAGATATTGCCATAGCTACTTTGCTGGGTGCAGAAGAATGGGGCGTGGCAACAGCAGCACTGGTAACTGAGGGATGTATTATGATGCGTAAATGCCATTTGAATACCTGCCCGGTTGGCGTGGCAACCCAGGATGAAGAATTACGTAAACGGTTTACAGGAGATCCGCAGCAGGTAGTAAACCTCTTTACCTTTTTAACGGAAGAGCTGCGGGAGATCATGGCACAACTTGGTTTTAAAACAGTAAATGAAATGGTAGGCCAGGTGGATTGTCTTGAAGTAAGAGACAATATCACTCACTGGAAACACAGTAAATTAAACTTAACACCAATACTGTACAAAGAGCCCGCTTCCATATATACAGGATTGTATCATAAGGAAGACCAGGATCATGAATTGGAGAATGTGCTTGACTGGCAATTGATAGCAGCTGCAAAGCTTGCATTGGAAAATCAGCAACCGGTAAAAGCATCGTTTACCATAAAAAATATTGACCGTACAACTGGTACAATATTGTCGAATGAAATTTCCAAAAAGTATAAGGCTGCAGGCTTACCGGATGATACGATTCATTTTAAGTTTAAGGGAACTGCCGGCCAAAGTTTTGGTGCCTTCAACACAAAAGGAGTTACGCTTGAACTGGAGGGTGATGCCAATGATTATTTTGGAAAAGGATTAAGTGGAGCAAGGCTGATTGTTTACCCGCCGGGTACAGCCACTTTTGTTCCCGAGGATAATATTATCATCGGTAATGTAGCTTTCTATGGAGCCACTGCAGGAGAAGCTTATATCAGGGGAAAAGCAGGCGAACGTTTTGCTGTTCGTAATTCGGGAGTTACTGCAGTTGTTGAGGGTGTTGGAGATCATGGATGTGAATATATGACCGGGGGTAAAGTGGTCATATTGGGAAGTACGGGGCAGAACTTTGCAGCCGGCATGAGTGGCGGCATTGCTTATATATATGATGCTAAAGGCGATTTCAGGGAGCATTGCAATACTGAAATGGTAGACCTTGATCCTGTTTTGGGTGAAGACAGGAATGAGTTGTACCAATTGATCAGTAATCATTTTAAGAATACAGGAAGTACGGTGGCAAAATTTGTGACAGATGATTTTGAAAACCAACTGCAGCATTTTATAAAAGTATTTCCGAAGGATTATAAAAGGGTTTTACAACTTAAGAAGGCAAAGGCTGCCATTAAATGAAAATAATGGAATTTAGCCAGTCAATTATTTTTTATAACTAAACCATTCAGATAAATGGGAAAGCCAACCGGATTTTTAGAATTTACAAGGGAACTTCCATCGAAGCGTCCTGTGAATGAACGTATAAATGATTACAAAGAATTTGTAGAAAGATATACAAATGAAAAATTGAACCAGCAATCAGCAAGGTGCATGGATTGTGGCATCCCTTTTTGCCACAATGGCTGCCCTTTAGGAAATGTGATCCCGGAATTTAATGATGCGGTTTACCGCAGCAGTTGGAAAGAAGCCTATGAAATACTTTCCTCTACAAATAATTTCCCTGAATTTACTGGCCGCATATGCCCGGCACCTTGCGAAACAGCCTGTGTTTTGGGCATCAACCAACCGGCAATTGCAATTGAAGAAATAGAAAAGCACATTATTGAAATTGCGTTTGAAAAACAATTTGTACAGCCTCAAAAGCAAATCACCCGTTCAGGAAAAAAAGTGGCGGTTGTTGGAAGTGGTCCCGCAGGTTTAGCTGCAGCGGCCCAATTAAATATTGCAGGGCATGCGGTAACGGTTTTTGAAAGAGACGATTTGCCGGGTGGATTACTCAGGTATGGCATTCCGGATTTTAAGTTAGAGAAATGGGTTATTGACAGACGGATAAAATTGATGGAAGAAGAAGGGATTGTATTTAAATGTAATGCTAACGTTGGATATGATATAAGCATCAGTGATTTATTAAGGGAATACCAGGCAATTGTATTGGCAGGTGGTTCCACTGTTCCCCGAAATCTGGATATTCCAGGCAGAGCCCTGAAGGGTGTACATTTCGCTATGGAATTTTTAAAACAACAAAATAAAAGGGTAGCATTAATTCCATTTGTTGAGGAAGAGATTTTGGCCAAAAATAAAAATGTAGTGGTAATAGGAGGGGGGGATACCGGAAGTGATTGTGTTGGAACCAGCAACCGGCATAAGGCAAAATCGGTAACCCAGTTTGAATTATTACCTAAGCCCCCGGCAGAAAGAAATAAAGTAATGCCATGGCCCACTTATCCAATGCTTTTAAAAAGCACCTCTTCACATGAAGAA
The DNA here is from genome assembly GCA_043787935.1 of Chitinophagaceae bacterium. Taxonomy (GTDB): domain Bacteria; phylum Bacteroidota; class Bacteroidia; order Chitinophagales; family Chitinophagaceae; genus Ferruginibacter. Next base: position 34,924 of record JAYVUL010000392.1, read on the forward strand.
GGATGTGACCGTAAATGGGCAGTAGCAACCAAAGCATTTGTGGGGGATGAAAAAGGTAATTTAAAAGCTATTCGTCTTGTTGACCTGGAATGGAAAATAATAGATGAAAAGCCTGCTAACTTTGTAGAAATTCCGGGAAGTGAAAGGGATATACCTTGTGAATTAGCCTTACTTGCAATGGGGTTTGTATATCCTCAACATGAAGGTTTGGTACAGGAACTGGAGTTAGAATTTGATGAAAGAGGCAATG
>JAYVUL010000393.1:0-21870 GCA_043787935.1 Chitinophagaceae bacterium
CACAAAAACAAAAAAATTTCTGTATTACCCGTACCCGGCCATCAATGATTACTTCGGCTACTCACTGGATTATACTGACAGCTATGGAAACGTTTGGATAGGCTCTTATTACAACGGTATATATTGCTTTAACGGCAATACGGGTGAGTGGACAAATTACCTGGCGCCACAAAAAAAACCTTTTATTTTTGGAAGTAAAAGTATCCTGCAATATGATGGTGATACAATACTCTACTGCAATGGAAATGAACTTCAGTTATTTGACGTAAAGCAAAAAAAAATACTCGCCAAATTAGATTATTATGATTCTGTAACGGCTAGCAGGTTAGTGGATGCAGCAGGGCAATCCATTATAAGGCATCAAAATATGTTTTGGCTGGGCACCAATAAAGGGCTGGTTAAAATAGTGCCTGTTGCCAACCAGTTTCGTTTTGTTGCGTTAACCCCCGGTGATGAAACCGGCAGGGTATTCAGCTTAGATAACCAGCACGATTTTTTGTTTACTGGCGTGCATGGAAATTATACCACTTATCTCAAAAGAAAGGACAATCCTGCTATACCGGTAATGAATGTAAAAAAAGAACTGCTCCATATAGGGTACCAGTATTTTGTAGAAGGAAAAGATGGGATTGGTTACTTGAATGATGATGAACATTTTTATGAATACAATAATAATACTAACACAGCGATTCCCATTGCATTGCCAGTCAAGGCAAATTTGCAAAATGATTTTAGCATAAGGAATATGGTAGAAGACAGGGACGGGAATGTCTGGATAAGGTCGCTTGAACAGGGCATTTTAAAATATGAACCCGCAACACGAACGATTGCATTGGCAGACTACCTGCCGCACCAGGCAAATAAAGAAATTAATGCGTTGTATTATGACAGCCTGAGCCATACAATCTGGTATGCCGAAGAATTTAACGGTATTTACAGGTATGATATCACCAGAAAACAAGTTGCCCATTACAGGCTTAACAAGCCATCTTTACAAAGGAATGCTGCAGTTGTATACATTTCAGGAGACGGTAAAGGCACGATATGGTTAATAGATTTGCAGGCTGGGCTAATCGAGTATAATATTTCAGGCAATAGCTTCAGGCGTTTTACTGTGGCAGATGGTTTGCCATCCAATAATTTGTTATGTTCGGTATATGATTTTAATGGATCTCTCTGGATCAATACAGACAAAGGTTTGTGCAGGTATGTACCCGCCTTTAAAAAGTTTATAAGCTACCGGGAAAGTGAAGCCCTGCCTTTTACACCAGCCGCATTTCTAAGTGCCGATAAAGATGGCAACATTTACATGCCTTACAAAAACGGCTACTGCACATGGAATGTTAATGCATTACAAGATCCTGTAAAAGGCGGCAAAATATACCTGAGGGATGCTATGCTTTTTAATAATCACCTGGCTTCGGAAACATCCTATAGTTTTTTACATAACGAAAATAATATCCAGTTTCTGTTCGGGTTGTTGTCGTTTGATAACAGGGATATGATAAGGATTGAATATTCGCTGAATGGCAACCCGTGGGTCACCAATGACATTCATTCTTATATTTCTTTTGCCAACCTTGCCCCGGGTAAATACAAATTGAACATAAAAATAAAAAACGAAAATATCACTCCCCTTCAGATAATATTCGACATTGCAAAACCTTTCTGGCAGCAATGGTGGTTTATTATTTTGTTTGCAATTGCTGCTGCTGCCGGCATTGCATCAATCAGCAGGATGAGGATGAAACGCTTTAAAAAAGAATCTTTTTTGCAGCAAAAGCTGGTAGAGTCTAAACTGTCGGCATTACGCAGCCAGATGAATCCTCATTTTATCTTTAACACACTTAACAGCATCAATAGCTATATCATTGAAAATAAAAAGGATGAAGCCAGCGATTACCTCACAGATTTCAGCCGCCTGATACGGATCATTCTGGAACACAGCCAGAAAAAATCAGTGCCGCTTGCTGATGAGATAAAGGCATTAAAATTATACCTTGAACTCGAATCAAAAAGGCTGGAAGCCGCTTTTGATTACAGCATAAAAATTATTGAGGCAGTTGATATGGATACCGTAAGTATTCCACCCCTGATCATCCAGCCCTTTGTTGAAAATGCCATCTGGCATGGCTTGCGTGGTAAAAAAACAGGCGGGCATATTGATATCATCATTCAGCCTTATAATAATGGCATCCTCATTATTGTGCAGGATGATGGTGTGGGAAGGGTTGCCAGCAGCAGCGTTCAGAAATTTAAAAATAATAATTCTTTTGGATCAGATGCAACACAACAGCGGATTTTAATGAACGAACCCGGGGCTAAAGTTGAAATAGAAGACCTCTATGATAATGACGGAAAGGCCAGTGGAACCAGGGTAAATATTTTTTTACATCAAAATGCAAATTAAGATGGAACAACCTGTTATTAAGGCCGCGATCATAGATGATGAAATGCATTGCATCAAAACACTGCGGTACCTCCTGCAAAAATATTTCAGCGAAATAGCAGTTGTGTTCGATACCACAGACAGTACCAATGGCAAAGAACTGGTTAGCCGGTTCAATCCTGAAATTGTTTTTTTGGACATTGAAATGCCTGTCATGAACGGGCTTGAATTTTTGTCACAATTTGATACGATACCTTTTAAAGTAATATTTACAACAGCGTATGACCACTATGCTATAAAAGCCATCCGGTTGAATGCACTGGATTATTTACTGAAACCCGTTAACAGAAATGAGCTGGAACTGGCCATACAGAAATATAAATTAGAAAAAGAGGTAACGCTGAAAGAACAGGTTACTCACCTGGAATTATTCAGAGAAAAAAAAATAAAAGATACCATTGCCCTTTCTGCATCACAGGGCCTTTTCTTTGTAAAGATAAAGGACATCATGTATTTAGAGGGTGATAACTGCTATACACATGTAATAATGAATGATGGGAAAAAATATTTAGTCAGCAAAACACTTGCAACCTTTTATGAGATACTGGAAGGGGAAGGGCATTTTTTCAGGGCCCATAAATCATTTATCATCAACCTCAGTTACATCAAACAATACATCCGGGGCGATGGCGGCGAAATACTCATGACAGACAACAAAAGCATCTCCCTCAGCAGGAACAACAAAGAAGAATTCCTTAAACTTTTTACAAAAGTGTAGTTGCCTTAATCAAATCTGTATTTCACTAACTCAGCATTTATAAGTGGTGAACAAATTTTTATTTTGTTCCAAATATTACTATTATGAGAAAAGTGATTTTCACTATTTGTATTACATTTTGTACAATACAAATAAGTATTGCGCAAAGCGTAGGTATCAATACAGATGGATCCGCCCCCAATAGCAGTGCTATGCTTGATGTAAAAAGTACTACCAAGGGATTGTTGATCCCAAGGTTAACTTCTGCTGAAAGAGCAGCCATTGCAACACCTGCGCAGGGCCTGATGGTTTTTGATACGGATACCAAAAGCTTTTGGTTTTATGATGGAACTATATGGGCGCAAAACAGCAGTAGCGGCGGAAGCAGTTTTTGGGCTACCAGTTTTGGTACAGGTATTTATAATACCAATACCGGTAATGTAAATATTGGCGAAGTGCTTATCAGCCACATTTTATCCAATAACAGGGTAACCATCGGCCAGCCTGACGACTTTACTCAACCGGGTTTTAGCGGCAATGATCTTGCCATTTACAATCCTGATGGCATTGAAGGAATGTCTTTATACCAATCCACTACTGCTTCTCACTGGTACACCAATACCAATTTTGCCATTATGTCTACCGGTAGCACCGGCTATGTAGGTATTGGTACCGAAACACCGGCTACCAAGCTGGAGGTAGCTACACCCAATGCCAGTTGGGGCATCATCCATACCAATGGTGCGGTAAGGATGGGTACTTATGTAGGTTCCAATGGTGGATGGATAGCCACCCAGAGCAACAGCCCGTTATATTTCTGCACTAGCCTACTCAATACTAACGGATCTGCACAAATAACGCTCTTGCCAAGCGGTAATGTAGGAATAGGTACTATCAATCCTGCTTACAAATTATCTGTTAATGGCAGCATACAGACAAAAGAAGTAAGGGTAGAAACTGGATGGGCAGATTATGTTTTTGACAAAAACTACCGGCTTGCACCGGTGAAGGAAGTAGAAAAATTCATTTCTAAAAACAATCATTTACCCGGCATTCCTGCAGCATTGGAAATAAAGAAAAAAGGACTGGCGCTTGGTGTCATGCAAACAAAAATGATGGAAAAAATTGAAGAGCTTACCCTTTATATCATTGACCTGCAAAAGCAGGTTGATGTGTTGAAAAAAGTAAGAGCTAAAAAATAAACCTTCATCTTTTTTAAAATAGAAAGTAATAATGAAACCAATTTATCTTATCTGCCTTTTCATTTTATTGATGGCAACAAACGGGCACCTGCAGGCGCAGGTAAACATACCAGAGGAATTGCAACAACGGCTGCAGGGAAAAAATAAACTAAAAGAAATAATGAAAGAAGTGGATGCCTACTACCTGCGCATTCGTTTGGCTGATAAGGTTAGAGAAAATAAAATTAATACCATAGATGAGGAAGTAGAACCGGACGATGATTATGCCAGGTGGAAAAGATGGGAATGGTATATGAGCAGCCGCCTGGCACCTGACGGAAGTTTTGTAAACCTTTCCAAAATTTTTATTGACGCTTTTACTGACAGGGTTCAGCAACAGGATGCCCGCAACAGCCCTGCGGGTATTGAAGGTGTGGTTACCGCAGGCGCATGGGCATTTGTGGGCCCGGCATCGTACGGAACAGTATGGAATACCACCAATAATATCAGCAGTTTACCCGGTAATGGACGGGTGGACAGGATAGGGTTTGACCCAAACAATGAATCAATATTATATGCTGCCACGCCCGCAGGCGGTCTTTGGAAAAGTATCGATCATGGAGGCAGTTGGGTAAACCTTTCTAACTATCCTTCCACGCTGGGTGTGTCTGGGATTGTGGTGGACAAAGCCAATTCAAACATTGTGTATATTCTTACCGGTGATGGCGACAGTGGCAGTGGCGGGTTTGTTTTAAATGCAGGTTTTGCAAGGCAATCAGCAGGGGTATTAAAAAGTACAGATGGCGGTATGACATGGCAACCCACCGGGGCATGGCCTGTAGGTGCCGGAGTGGTGTATTACGGATATAATTTATCACAAAGCGCTGCTGATCCCAATATACTGATAGCTGCTACCAGTACCGGCCTTTTCAGGACTGCTGATGGCGGTATAAACTGGAGTTACATCATTGGCGGAACCTTTAATGATGTAAAATTCAATCCCAAAAATGGCAATACGGTTTTTGCTGCCGGGCCTGGTTATTTTTACTACTCCAATGATGCCGGAACAAGCTGGCGTTCTGCTAATTTTAATATCAGCATAGCAGGTGCCAACCGCATACAGATCGGAATCGGGCAGTTTGATACCAGTAAGGTATATGCGCTTTGTGGCCCGGTGAGTACATTGCCTGCTGCTCCTGGCTTTTTTGGGCTTTATAGTTCTTCAGATGGAGGAAGAAATTTTACAAGGGTAAATAATACACCCAATATTTTGGGCAATGGGGATAATGGCCAGGATTATACAGACCAGTCTGTTTATGATCTGGGTATTTGTGTGAACCCGTCATCAGCCAATACTATTTTTACCTGCGGAACAACTGTATGGAATTCTACCAATGGAGGAAGCAGTTTTACGCATAACACAAATTACTGGGGTGGCCCAAATGGAAATACGCATCCTGATATGCATGATATACAATTCAGCCCGGTAAATGCAAACTTATTATACGTATGCACGGATGGCGGGCTATATGTAAGCTCAGATAAGGGGAATAACTGGACCTATCTTTCTGATGGGCTCAACTGCACGCAATGGTATCACATCACTGCTGCCGACCGGGCTCATTTGCTTGGTGGCCTGCAGGATAATGGGATAAGGGCCCGTACTTCCACAACCTCGGCGTTTAACCATGTAGCCAGCGGCGATGGATTCTGTGGCGCCTACGACCCCAATGATGCAACAAAGTTCATCGTATCCATTAATACCGGCGTAAATAAGTATTCAGGTGATGGTTCCTCTTTTATAAGTTCATTCAGTACCTCGTTTGATCAGACACAATATTTTCCCTTTATTGGCCGCCATCCTACCAATACTAATATTGTCTTTCTTGGGAGAGAAGATTCTATTTTTAAATCAACTGATGAAGGCGTGAATTATACAAAAATAAATATTGGCGGAAACCGGAGAATCGTTTTTGCCCCATCCAATCCATTAAAAATTTTTGCTGCCAGCAGCAGTAAAATATGGCGCAGTGATGATGGCGGCAGTAACTGGACAGATCTTACTTCCAGTTCAGGCTATCCGGCCGGAAGCCCGGTAATCACCTGTGTGGCAGTAAACCCCTCAGATGCCAATAAAGTGATGGTAACTTTTGGCGGCTTTGATGCTGCCAATAAAGTGATCCGCTCTACCAATGGCGGGGCAGGCTGGTCAAACGACGGATCAACATCCCTGCCCAATCTTCCGGTGAACTGCATTGCAATCAACACAGACAATAGTGCATATATAGGAACAGACATGGGTGTTTATTACCAGCCATCAGGCGGCAGCAATTGGCTGTTTTTCTCTGCCGGGTTACCATTGGTGCCCATTACCGATCTTGTCATTTTTGGCGGCACCGATCAAACCATTTATGCATCCACATTTGGCAGGGGTGTTTGGTATGGCTCGTTATACGGAGCCTGTAGCAATTCCCTGAACCTTTCCGGAACTGTGAGTGGCGCCCTTACTTATGTTTCAGGCAATATCACTTCCACCCAGTCAATAACAGGTGGTGCAGGTACATTCATCAATTATCAGTCGGGAGTAACCACCATTCTGTCGCCGGGTTTTCTTGTACCTAATGGCACCAGGTTTTACGCCAAAACAGGTCCCTGCAATGATTTCCCAGGAAGGACAGCTCAGCCAAATAACAATGCCGGCTCTGCCGTTCCAGTCTCCATTTTAAAAAATAATTCTTCCAATAATGCCGGTCAAAAAATGAAAAAAAATTGGCTGATGCCATTGGAAGTAAAAAATCGGAATAACAAATAACGAATCTTTAAAAATTTCAGTAAACTGATATTTTTATCGTCCTGTTGTGGTTCTGCAAAATGTTTAAAAACAGCATTCAGCTTCAGGAAATGGTGAACTTCTTTTGTGGTACACAGGAACATTGCAAAGAAAAAGCACCGGCAGTAAAGCCGATTCACTGCTGTTTTCAATCTGCTGCCGGCTTACTACAGATACAGTAAAAGGCAAATAGTTTTTTGCAACGGCAATTTTGGTACCCGTAATCACTACTTCATTCAGCGAACCGGCAGCAAGCCGTTCATCCGATGTGTCTTTCAAAGGCTTTTGAATATGTTGAGAAGAAGCAGTTACAGAAAATAAAATGGGTATGGCCAGGGAGAACAAAGGGAGTTTCATGTTGAGGTGTAATTCTGTGTGTTTAATAAATATTATTGAAGGGAAAAGTTACAGTAGCGGCCTGTTGGTTATTCCGGTTGTTTAATTCAGGGCAGGTAACGGTATGCTGAAAGATTTGTCCAGGTATTCATTCCTTAATGAATGCAGGAATAACATCAGAATACAAAGTAATGGTAAAAAAATCTACAGGGGAGTGTTGAAAAAAATATCCCACATTTAAAAAATTACCGCTCCCTGCTTCCAGGCAGGAAGCCATTTTATTTTATGATTTTCTGAATGCCCACCTGAACATTTCTTTCCAGGAAGCTTTTTTCCCATACATCAAAATACCGGTGCGGTAAATTTTGCCGGCCAGCCAGGTGGTAAAAATAAAGCCTGCAATGAGCAATGCCATCGAGGTGAGCAACTCGTACCAGGGCACATCGCCGCTGGGTATCCTGCCCATCATCACAATGGGTGAAGTAAACGGGATCATACTTGCCCAAACCATGGCAGGGCTGTCGGGGGTATTGATGTTGCTTGAAAGAATGATGAATCCAAAAATGATGGGCATAGTAATAGGCAGCATCAATGATTGTGCTTCCTGCGGATCTTCATTGATCACACTGCCAATGGCCGCAAATAAGGAGGCGTAAAATAAATAGCCACCCAGAAAATAGAATATAAAACAGCTTATTACCATCAGCCAGTTAACGCTGCTGAATGCTTTCCCAACATCTGCTAATTTAGCTGCCATGGCCGCATTACCACCACCAACCGGCATTGATTTATTTACTTCACCAGCCTGCTGTATCATCTCGTGCGGTAAAAATGCAGAAGCTGCTGTGGTAAGTGCCATTATCAGTACCACCCATAATAGCAACTGGGTTAGGCCAACTGCAGCAATGCCCAGTATCTTTCCCATCATCAGCTCAAAAGGTTTTACACTGCTCACCATTACCTCTGCAATGCGGTTTGTCTTTTCTTCCATCACACCCCGCATTACCATGGCACCAAAAATAAACATGGTGATATAAATTAAAATGCCACTGCCAAAACCTACGCCGGCATTTACATCAGCATTTACTTCTTTTGAATCGCCCTTTTCATTTTTTACCCTGTTATCGATACGGTAAGCACCTGTTGCAAATTTGCTGATACTGTCAAGCACTTCTTTGCGGATTCCTTTTTGCTGCAGGTGATACACTTCATAAGCATCATCCAGGCGATTTTCGATTTTTTCTTTTGTGTCGGCACTGATCTGTTTTGCAGAATGCAGGGTGAATTTTTTTACGGCAGTATCATTTTGTACGTCCAGCAGGGCATCATATCCTTTGCTGTTATAGTTATTGCTGTCCACACCGGTCACAAAGGAAAAGCTCAGCCGGGTAGTGTCTGTTTTTAAATTATTTTTAAAATACCCCGGATCATTCACCACGGCAATCTTTTTCAGCTTTTCTTTGGAAGAAGCTGCAAAAAAAGCGCTGCCAAAAATGAACAGCATCATTGCGATGGGCAGCAAAAAAGTAGAGAGCAAAAAAGTTTTGTTGCGTACCCTGGTAACGTATTCTCTTTTTATAATGAGGAAGATCTTATTCATGGAAACTAACCTTTAATTGGTGGATATATTTATTATAGTACTACTGCTTGCTAAACTTCTAAACACTCAATGCCTCAACTGCTTTGCTGAAATTGCCTCGCTTCCGGCGTTCCTTCTACCAGTTTTATAAAAATTTCATTCAGTGATGGCAGCACTTCATTGAAAGAACCGATGGGAATATTTTGGTTGATAAAATAGCTAAGCACATCATTGGGTGTGCTGTCGTGCTGCAGTTTCAGCAACAGTTTTTCGGGCTGGTGCTTTACCACTTCAAAAATATAAGTAGCCAGGTGATGGGCATCTGTTTTGGCGCCTAACTGAAAAATATTTTCTTTGAACTGATTTTTTATTTCCGCTACAGAACCGTCTAATATTTTTTTCCCTTTATTCACCAGTACAATGTGGTCACAAATTTCCTCCACCTGTTCCATCCTGTGTGTGCTGAAGATTACGGTGCTTCCTTTTTTAGCGAGGTTAAAAATTTCATCTTTGATCAGGTTGGCATTTACCGGGTCCAGGCTGCTGAAGGGTTCATCCAGGATAATGAGTTTGGGCTCATGTAATACCGTAGTTACAAATTGTAATTTCTGGCTCATGCCCTTACTGAGGTCTTCCACTTTTTTATTCCACCAGCTTTGCATTTCAAATTTTATAAACCATTCCTTTATTTTCAGCATCGCATCAGCCTTACTCAATCCTTTAAGCTGTGCCAGGTACAAAGCCTGCTCACCAATTTTCATTTTTTTGTATAGCCCTCTTTCCTCCGGCATATAGCCAATGAAGCGTACATCATTGTTGGGGTCAAATTTGCGCCTGTTGAAGGTGATGTTGCCTTCATCAGGATAAAAGATGCCGGTGATCATTCGCAACAGCGTTGTTTTACCTGCACCATTGGGTCCAAGCAAACCAAAGATGCTTCCCTGTTCTATGTTGAAACTGATGTCGTCAACAGCTTTTTGTGTGGCAAAATATTTTTTGAGGTTGTGCAGTTCTAAAATATTCATCAGGTTAAAAGTTTATTTGGCAAATGTATAGTGCAAAAAAATAGTAGTATATGAATTTCTTTAAACGGTATAGCAATTACAATATTATTAGTGTAGAAAGCAGCCTCATTATTACAATAAGAAAAAAATAGTTTTATTAAAAGAGTTTAACAGTAAAATGTATGCTGCAAATTTTTATACTTTGCAAGGAATAAAATAGTAAACGGCTAAAAGGCAGTTTTTTAACCTTAGTAGAAATTACGTTATTCAATAAGCTCAACCTTATTACCTTATTAAGCCTGGTCGTAATTCTTAAATTAATTATTAATAAGGTTAATGCATTAGAGTAATTTCTTTTCTACTAAGGATTACTCAGGATTATATTTTAGCCCCTTTGCAATGCACATTTGCATTTTTGCAAATTATCCTTTCAGCACAGTTGCAATTTGCTTCGCCACCCTTTCCCCGTCCATGGCAGCGCTTACAATGCCTCCTGCGTAGCCTGCTCCTTCTCCGCAAGGATACAAATTTTTTATTTGCGGATGGGTTAAGGATTCATTATTTCTTGGGATACGGACAGGGGAAGAAGTTCGGCTTTCTGTAGCAACCACCACCGCATCGTTGGTAAAATAGCCTCTCCCGCCAAAAGGTCGGGCAGGCATCTTTTTCCCAAATTCAATAAACCCTTTTGCCAGTGCAGTGTACACAAAAGAAGGCAATACAGTACTGAGTTGGGTTGATTGTAAACCCGGCTGGTAAGAGCATGCCGGTAAAGAAGAAGAAAAATTACCGGTAGAAAAATCAACCAGCCGTTGTGCCGGAGCTACAGATTTTCCGCCACCTGCAACAAAGCATTGCTGCTCCACCATTTGTTGAAAATACATTAACAGCAGTGGATTATTCTCCTCTAAACCATCCAGGTATTCTAAACCACTAAACCCCCTCAACTCTCTAAACACTTTCCAGGCATCTTTCTCCTCCACAGAAACCACCATGCCACTGTTGGCATAATGATTATTTCTTTTGCTTGGGCTCCAACCATTCACTACTATTTCTCCGGGGGCAGTAGCCGCCGGTGCAATGATTCCACCCGGGCACATGCAAAAAGAAAATACCCCCCGTCCATTTACCTGCTGCACCAGGGAGTAGGAAGCAGGCGGTAAATATTCTCCCCTGGAAGAACAATGGTATTGTAAATGATCAATTAAAGCTTGCGGATGCTCCACCCTTACGCCTAATGCAAAAGGCTTCGATTCAACCAGGATATTTTTTTTATGGAGCAATTCAAATATATCCCTTGCCGAGTGGCCGGTAGCCAGTATTACCGCATCAGCGGTAAACTTATCTCCATCTGCTGTGGTAACGCCCTTCAGCTCATCGCCTTCAATAATGAAATCAGTTACTTTTTTATGGAACAAAAAAAGGCCACCACATTCCTCAATCGTTTGCCGCATGGCAGTGATGATTTGCGGTAATTTGTTGGTGCCAATATGCGGATGGGCTTCGTATAAAATTTTTTCTTCAGCGCCAAAGTGTACAAACAAGTTTAAGATCCTGTCAATGTCGCCACGTTTGTTGCTGCGGGTGTATAGTTTGCCGTCACTGTAAGTGCCGGCACCTCCTTCGCCAAAACAATAATTGCTTTCAGGGTTGATAGTGCCCTGTTTATTGAGCACAGCCAAATCTCTTCTTCTTGCCCTGACATCTTTTCCCCTTTCTACAATTATGGGTTGTATGCCCAGCTCGATTAATTGCAATGCTGCAAACAATCCTGCCGGCCCTGCGCCAACAATCAATACTTTTTTGACCGCCTTGCTTACCTCCCTAAAATTAAAAGGCTGGATGCTTCGTTGCTGAAAAGGCTCATCAATAAATGCAGTCAGCGTAAGGTTCACCCAAATGGTTTTACCCCTTGCATCAATTGATTTTTTCCCGATGTGAAAACCAGTGATAGCGATGTTTTTTTTGCCGGTGGTTTTGGCGATCAACTCTTTTATAGCAGCATCATCTGCTGCTTCGTTGGGAAGGAGTTTAAGTGAGATTTTCTGTTGCATAAAGAGGCCGGATATTTATTCCGGAAATTTTATCAAAGCAATTAATATCCTTACGAACTACCAAAAATTTTTGATATTCTCTGCAATTCATTTTACGCTTGCCTTACTGATGGGGGAGACTTAAAACGGCAAATCATCAATCGCTTCCGGCGAAGTGGAAGTAAAGGTATCCAGCGGCTCCATGTATTCATTGTCTATTGGCGACTTATCTGCCCCGGTTTGTAAAATTTGCTCCACTCTCCAGGCATCCAGGTTGGTAAAGTAACTGGTCTTGCCGTCCTTTTCCCATTTGGTTCCCTTAATGTTGAAATGCACTTTTATTTCATCACCAATATTCACTTTGTCAATGATGGCAGTTTTATCCTGCACGCATTGGAACTTTACATAGTTGTTCACGGTACGCCCGCCAATGTCATCAGTTTTTTCCACAGCAAATTCCCTTACTTTAAAAGATTCTGTGCGCTGGATGGTATCAAATTTGGCAATCAGTTTGCCGGTTAATTCATAACTCATATCAAAGTTTTAAGGCTGTAAAAGTAATCTTATTTACCAGAAAAATATTTACCCATTCTTTTTGATTTGGTGTATTAAAAATAGCTACCTTACCAAACTGAAATCTTTTTCTGCACATGCGTAAGTTGCCCATTATTAACCTGATTTTTATTGCCCTTTTTTTTGCGGTATCCTGTAAAACTACTTACCAGCCGCAGTCTGTACAATACAAGGATTACCAGATTACGGAAAAGCAGGCAGCCAGTAAAGATTTGAATGACCTGCTTAAACCATACTCCGACAGTGTGAACAAAAATATGAACGACATCATTGCTGTGGCTGGCATGGCATTGGAAAAAAAGCAACCCGAAGGCACCCTGAATAATGTACTGGCAGATGCCATGCTGGTAATGGCGAAAGAAAAATATCAATCCTCAATCGATGCCTCTTTTCTAAACTACGGCGGCATCCGCCTGCCATCCATTGCAGCGGGCAATATTACCCGAGGTAAAGTTTATGAAATGGCGCCTTTTGATAATAATATTGTATTGCAAAAAATGAATGGCAAGGTACTGCAGCAGTTTTTAAACATCGTGGCAGGCAAAGGAGGCTGGCCTTGCGCAGGCATTACTTTCCAGATTAAGAATAAGCAGGCTTTTAATATCAATATTGGCGGCAACGCCCTGGTTGAAAATACCGACTACACTATTGCATTGTTGGATTATGTGGCTAATGGGGGAGATGATTGTGATATGCTAAGGAGTATACCCCAACAAAACAATGGCTATTTGTTCAGGGATGCGGTATTACAATATTTTACAAAATTTCAGCAGCAGGGAAAACAAATTATTGCTTCATTGGAAAAACGGGTGAGTAATGCAGAATAGAAGAAAATTTTTACAACAGGCTGCTTTGGCTGCCGGTTCTTTGGTGGCTTCACAATCGGTGTTTGCAGGGGTGCTGTCGCCTGAAGAGATTACCAGGCTTACTATTGTTCACACCAACGATGTGCACAGCAGGCTGGAACCCTTTCCAATGGATGGAGGTAAGAACCAGGGGCTGGGAGGAGTGGCTGCAAGGGCAGAACTGATTAATAAGATAAGAACAGCCGAAACAAAAGCATCCTCTGACGCAATTGATATTTTTAAGGGAATAGAAGAAACGAATGTATTGCTACTGGACGCCGGGGATATTTTCCAGGGCACACCTTACTTTAATATATATAAGGGCGAGCCGGAGATAAAAGCCATGACGGCAATGGGATATGAAGCCGCTACCATGGGTAATCATGATTTTGATGCAGGCCTGGAAAATTTTGCGACCCAATTGCAACATGCCAATTTCCCGATTTTGTTGTGCAATTATGATTTTTCAAATACGCCAATGGAGTTTAAATCCCAGCCATACAAAATTTTTAAAAAGGGGAAATTAAAAATTGGTGTCACCGGTGTCGGGATAGAAATGAAAGGGCTGGTGCCCGACCAGTTGTATGGCAATACAAAATATTTAAACCCGGTGGAAAATGTAAACCGGACGGCTGCAATGCTGAAAAAAGATAAGGCCTGTGATATGGTGGTTTGCCTCAGTCATCTTGGGTATAAATACAAAGACGACAGCAACAGGATGTGCGATATCATCCTTGCAAAGGAATCGGAAAATGTGGATTTGATTATTGGCGGGCACACCCATACTTTTTTAGATGCGCCGGTTACGGAAAAAAATAAGATTGGCAGCGATGTTTTAATTAACCAGGTAGGCTGGGCAGGCATTGTACTGGGCAGGCTGGATTTTGAATTTTCCAAATACCGGAATAATAATTTGGCTAAATCCCATACTGTGGCGGTAGGAAAAAAAACAAGTGAATAAAAAATTTTTTTTTTCATAATTTATCTTGATATTCGCTGTCCTGCATCAATTTATTTTATTCGTACATGAAAGACATTTTTGCTTTGATTTCACTGAAATAATTTAACTCAATATAAACAGCTTAAGGAATAATGGAGAAAGTTTTTGATAGCGTATGGACCAACTGCCTGGAGATAATCAAAGACATTGTAGAATGGCAACATTTTAAAACATGGTTTGAACCGATTAAGCCGGTTGCACTGAAAGATAAAGTGCTGACAATACAGGTGCCAAGCCAATTTTTTTTTGAATACCTTGAAGAACATTACATCAGCTTACTGGCAAAAACATTAAAGAGGGAACTGGGTAAGGATGCCAGGCTGGAATACAGGATAATGGTGGATAGCGGCAACAGTAAAAATAAGCCGCTTACAATGGATGTTCCCGGCAATGGGTATAAATCATATTCAAATAATGAAATGGATTTTCCTTTAGTCATCAATAACCCGGTTAAAAATCCTTTTGTGATTCCTGGTCTTAAAAAGATGCAGATAGATCCTCAATTGAATCATGCGTACACATTCGACAGCTTTATAGAAGGGGATTGCAACAGAGTGGCCAGGAGGGCAGGAAAGACAGTAGCAGAAAAGCCAGGTACTACCTCTTTTAATCCATTGGTAATTTATGGTGGCGTAGGTTTAGGTAAAACGCACCTTGCCCAGGCCATTGGCAACGAAGTAAAGCGCATCCACAGCAACAAAGTGGTGCTTTATGTAAGTTCAGAAAAATTTATCAACCAGTTTATAGATCATGGCCGAAATGGTGCCATTAATGATTTTATTCATTTTTATCAATTGATAGATGTTTTGATCATTGATGATGTGCAGTTTTTTAACCGTGCCGAGAAATCACAGGATGCGTTCTTCTCTATTTTCAATCATTTGCACCAGAGTGGCAAGCAGTTGATATTGACCAGCGATAAACCTCCAAAAGACCTGGAAGGGGTGCAGGAAAGATTGCTGAGCCGTTTCCGGTGGGGATTAAGTGCCGACCTGCAAACACCGGATTATGACACCAAGATTGAGATACTGGAAAAGAAAATGAAGAATGATGGCCTCGAAATGCCAAAGGAAGTGGTTAAGTATATAGCTTACAATATCAACAGCAATGTAAGGGAACTTGAAGGTGCTTTAATATCATTGTTGGCACAATCTTCGCTAAATAAGAGGGAAATAGACCTAGAATTAGCTAAAAAAGTGTTACGCAATTTTGTAAAATCATCCAGTAAAGAAATCACCATCGACGCCATCCAGAAAATGGTTTGTGATTACTTTGATGTTCCTTATGATAAACTATTACAAAAAACCCGCAAGAGGGAAATTGTACAGGCCAGGCAGATCACCATGTTTCTTTCCAAATCATTTACTAAAAATTCACTCAAAACTATCGGCGAACATTTTGGCGGAAGGGATCACACTACGGTGATACACAGTTGCCAAACGGTAAAAGACCTGATGGATACAGACACACTCTTTAAAGAAAGTGTGCTCGAATTGCAGCAGAAAGTTCAGTTAGCTGCCATGTAAGCTCCTGTCCCTTAATGGAGGGCGATATTAATTTTCAACATTTTTTGTAACCGGCTTATGTGCAAGTGGCGTCACTGTTGCGTCAAACACTTGCGCAGGAGATCAGTTCTCATCAGTTCTTAAAATTATTTCCCGATATTACTCAATTAGTTTTGGGTATTACATTGTTGAATTGTATTTTTGCCACCCCTTAATAAATACCGGGTTAAACCGGTAAAAATTTGGGCAGGTAGGAGAGGTGCCTGAGTGGCCGAAAGGAACGGTTTGCTAAATCGTCGTACGGGTAACACTGTACCGTGGGTTCGAATCCCACCCTCTCCGCAGAAGTTCTTACAAAGGAGTAAAAGGATGGTAACACTGTTCCGCTAGCCAGCGGATCGAATCCCACCCTCTCCGCAAAACAAAAGTTCTTATCAGTAAAACTTATTTAATTATCAGCTTGCTGAAAATTAAGATCGGGATGTAGCGTAGCCCGGTATCGCGCCTGGTTTGGGACCAGGAGGTCGCAGGTTCGAATCCTGCCATCCCGACCCAAGAACCCTGCCCCTTCAATTAATTTTGAAGGGGTTTTTTATTTGTGGAATTTCAACTGATTTTGTTGCTTTCCGTTTTATCATCTGTGATTCCCGCAGACTACCTTGTTTCTTTAATACATTTTTAAGGCATTTAGTCTATTAAACACTTGTTATATGAAATGTTGCGTGTATTTCTTGTACAGTGAAAGTTATAAACAATTTTATGTTGGCATTACCAATAATCTGGAAGACCGCCTGCGTCGGCATAATAATGGCGAAAGCAGGAGCACAAAGAAAGGTTTGCCATGGATACTCTTGCATGTTATAGAATGTGTTGATAAATCGGCTGCAATGGAATTAGAGACAAGGATCAAAAAAGAGGTATCAGCCGCTACCTTGCAGATAATAATATAACGACCGGGCTATAGCGTCCCGCTTTAAGGCAGGAAGGTCGCCACGTTTGAGGCGTGACCATCCCTACGCAAGAACCCTGCCCCTTCAATTAGTTTTGAAGGGGTTTTTTATTTGTTTAATTTCAATTGATTTTGTTGCTTTCCGTTTTATTATCTGTGGTTCCCGAAGGAGAATCCTATTTGCAGATGTATTAGGATACACCCCGATACCAGGAACCGTTACCTTGCTGTTAATGGAAATTATTTTTGAGCACTGGTATTGCCCGTTATTATCCCATTGCTTCAGCCGGTAGTAATTTATTCCGGTTGCCGGAAAATTATCAATGTCTGTTGAAACCTTTGTTCAATAGCGCCCTTAGGTGCGGCACTGCAACGGTATCTGTATGATCTTCATAAAAACCAAAATAATCTGTACCTACATCATCAGCAATAAGGAGCATCACGTTGCGCTGGGCAATTGCACCAATTGCCAATTGAAAACACAGCGAAAGGCATACTATTTTTTTCATGAGTATTTATGTTTTTAAAATCACAACCCTCATTTTGTACATTGAAAATTCAAGTGTTGGCAATTAGGCAATTTTCATCTGCCCATTCAATGAATGAAAATTCCAAACCCGCTACCTGTTAATTACCACTTTATAGGATTTCTTTTCACCATTGTCATTAACTGTTAAAACATAGGTTCCATCATAAATGGTAGTGGTTTCTAAAAAGCAAATGGTAGTACCCTGGTAGAAATCTTTTTTCAAAACAACCTGTCCCTGGAGATTGCTCATTGATACCTGGATATCATGTTTTAAAATATCATCTATCTGAACAACTATTAAATCGGATGTTGGGTTTGGGAATACTTTAATTCCGCAGCCCTTGCTGTTACTGATGGTAATGATATTGGAGAATTTAAAGTTTCCATCAGCATCAAATTGTTTCAACCGGTAGTAATTAATATTTGATGAAGGCAAATTATCCTCGTATGAATAATTCCTTTGCCCTGAAGAATTGCCAGCTCCCTGTATTGTGACGATTTTTTGGAAGTTGATACCATCTGTACTTTTTTCAACATCGAAATGACTGTTGTTAACCTCCGATGTGGTAGCCCACTGCAAAACATTTTTGTTTACAGCAAAGTGGCCATTGAAAGACAATAAGTTTATTGGCAACGGGTTAAGGCTATACACGGTAACCGGCTCTGTGATGGAGGTAACTTTTACAGTATTTTTTACCCCGTAAAAAGTGGGGCCAACAATATAGGGGTATGCAGAATTCCAATTGGCATCTACGGTAGCGAAGTAACAGTAAATGCCGGCCGGGTATTCAGGGGTCACACAAAATCTGCCATTGTGTTCATCCAGGTAATCGGGTGTAGCAGCTGAGGTTGTATTGTATTGGTAATCTTCCCTGAAATAACCCAGGGGATAAGTTGCACTTACTGCAGGGCCTGCTGTTACCGTTACCCCGGAAGAATAAGTGGTCCTTGTGGTGATCGCCCTTTTGGTATAGCTCGATTTCATGCGAACGATCCCTCCGGAGCCATTGATGTTTTTGTAGCCATAGGCGCCATAAATTGGGAACCCGTCGTACGCAAATCCTATTAATGGGGAATGCCGGGTGCTGTCAATTGCATACAACCCATCAGATAAATACAAATTACAAACGGTTGAAATTACATTCAGGTCTAAATTAAAGGCACTTGGATTTTGATGGTGATGGTAATTGCCCATGGCAGGATGAGCCTTGGAGCAATCAAAACCCAGTCGTTCCCCAACTACTGCATCCCTGTTCCAGACACCATCACCTGTGCAGGTCCTGATGGGGCCACCACAAACGGTATTTGAAGAGTTACTCCATGATACCCCATCCCTGTAATCAAATAATGCCACCCCATTAATGAACAGGCCGATATTACCGCCTGTAGTACTGGTAGGCGTCGCATTTTTAACAGGCGTGCGGGTTAATTTGAACATAGCATTTTGACTGGTTGCATTGGAGGGATTCATATCTCCATAGGGGCCGGAAATATAAGCTGGTATCCCCTTTGTTCTTACATAAACCCAACTGGTGGAATATAAAACTGTTTGTACATTGGCAGAGTCATTATCGTTAATGGGTGTAGAATTACCAGTAACATAATGGCGCCCTTTTATACCGGTTGTATTTTGCAACCAGGAAGAAATTACAGGACTCATTTGTGCGGAAACAAATAAACTTAAAGGTAGAAATGCTGCTGAAATAATTATTTTTTTCATGTTGATTTTTATAAAAGAGGTATGAATTTTCATTACCATTATTAGCGGTTTGTAATGTTATGTTTAAAAGTAAAGTCCTTGTTTTTTTTTGTGTTTGATATTAATGAATATTCTATCCTTTTTTTAGTCAACATCGCGGCACCTGGTGTTTTTTTTGAAAAAAACTGAATGAAAGCAAGCCGGTATCCTTTCCGGCAACGCTGCCGGAGTTCCCGAATTATACGCTCCTTATTTTGCAGGGATGATAGCTGCTGAAAAAAATCTTTCCTGAATCCTATAGACGGCTGTTTGTTATAATTCCCTCGGAAGTGGAGAAAAAATATTTTTAGGGTAGGCGTGTTTGGGGTTAAATAAAAACGCCTTATCTGTAAGCGTTAACAGAAATGCTACCAGGTCAACCTTTTCATCTGGGGATAATACAATGGGCTTAAGTAATTGTTTGGAAAGCGTTTTTCCCTGTTGAATCCCCCCGGTATAATGATTTAAAACATCAAATAATCTTTTGAAACGGCCATCGTGCATATACGGGTTGGAGAATTGAATATTACGGAGCGTTGGAACTTTAAAACGCAGATAATCTTTTACGTCATTTGTTATTTTCATCCTGCCAATATCGTTCAGTGTGGTATCTATAGGTAATCCATTATTTTCAAACTGCCCGTTGGTAAACAAAGGTTCTTTATGACAGGAAGCACAGTTTTGCCGAAATAATTTATATCCGTTCTTTTCCTGGTAAGAAAATACAGATTCCTTTCGTAGCACACTATCGTATTTAGAATTGGCACTTACCAGCGTCAGTACAAATTGGGAAATTGATTTTAAAGTATGTTCACCAGATATGACACTGTCGCCAAATGCCTTGTAAAATAAGGGTGGATAAATAGGGGTATGCTGCAGTTTAGTAATTACCTGGTCTATTTTTTCATCCATCTCGTTATGATTACTGATCGGGGCCAATGCCTGCATATCCAGGTGGTTGATGGCGCCATCCCACATAAAGGTTTTTTGCCAGGCCAGGTTCATCAAAGCCATGGAGTTACGGGTGCCAATCCTGTCTTCAATACCATGACTTAAGGCGTGATCCGCATGGGTAAATGCAGTATATTGTGAATGGCAGCTGGCACAGGAAACGGTATTATTCCGGGAAAGAACCGGGTCGTAAAACAACGCCCTTCCCAATTCAATTTTTTCTGTTGATAATGGGTTTTTAGAAAAATCATATTGAGGGGCCGGCCAGTTTTCCGGCACAATAAAATTGATCTCTTCAGTGGTTTTGAAGGCAGCGAGCAACAGGCAAAACAGTATCAACAGAACAATTGTTTTTTTCATTGAAGTGCTGTACTAAATATGGATAAAACTTTTTCAGAAAGCACCACTGCTTCTTTGCCCGGCGACATGATATGGTTTTGTTTAGACAAATCTATATTGCCAAACAGTTTTTCAATATTAACTGAAATATTGATTTCTTTATTTTCCGGCAAGTTTAAAATGGCAGTTTGAATAGTGTTGAATGGGTATTGATAACCGCCCAGATGAAATTGAAATTCATTTTTTCGTGTTTTACACAAATTGCTTTTTCCTTCCAGCTTAAAATTGATATAGCCATTCTGCCAGGTCCAGTACATGCCACGGGTAGGGTCCAGGTCGCCACCCATCGCTCCGGAAACGTTGGTGGTGCTGTCTATTCCAATATGGAATCGTATTTGATCGAAGTGCAGATTGGGCGGTGTTGACAATAGTATCTGCAATGAAGATATGGCAGAAGCATCCAGCAAATGAAAACTGTTTTGTTCTTTCCAAACGGTACCGTTGCTGTTTAATAATTCTATTTCTGAAATATAAAATTTCACCGTTTCAATTAGAATGCTGTCACCATGGGGTAGTTTATAAAAGAAGCCATTTAATTCTAAAGCGGAATGACCGAATACCGGGTGAAACATAAGCGTTTTATTGGTTTGGGCATGTAAAAAACCTGCATTAAAACACAGGATCAGTATTGTCAGGTTTTTATACATTAGCACGTTTAGATTATCCCGCCATACCAGCAGGTTATTGAATGGTATTGGTATTACTTTCTACAAATTTATTTTCAATGACCTTTCCGGAGCTTACTATTTTATTATTTGATAAATGATGCACAGCCCTTACAGCATCCTGGTATTCGATCAGTATTTTCCCGGGGTTGCAATGCGTGAAAAAATTATTTTCAATGGCAGAATATTGTGTGCCGAAAAGCTGAATCATTGTGCTGTTGTTTCCTGAATAGCAGTTGCTGATTTTATTGCCCGAAAAAATCAGCGAGGGGCCCATGGTGCTTTCATCTTTACCACTGCGGAGCATGGTCAGTAGTTTACCTTCGTGATTAGTAATGGTATTATTGTTTATGTTCAGTTTTTCTACATTGTAATATCCTTTATTGCCGGTTTCTGTTTCAAAACTAAATAGTTCGCCTTTGTTATTATTGAAAATACAATTGCTTATGGTGATGTGATCTGAAATGCTTGACAATGCCGCGGTAAAGAGAGTACCCTGGTATCGGGTAATCATACAACCGGTCATTATCAAATTACTGTGATTGCTGTTACCGGAGGTGTCGGTGCTGATGAATGCGTTCGTATTTACAGCCGATAAATCAAGTTC
>JAYVUL010000394.1:0-3442 GCA_043787935.1 Chitinophagaceae bacterium
TGGTTGGGTAATTCAAAATCAAACTGGTAAAAATTCTGGTGCAAAATATATTGTTGGGTTTAATGAAAGTTTAATTCAAGTTTTATCGGTTCTCCTTTAAATTCTACGTTAATTAATTCAAAAGGATTGCCTTTGTGAAATGGGTAGTTGATTTTCATCAATTCAGCACCAGCTATTCTTTGTCCATTTTTTTCTCCGATCCCCGGGTAATCAAGTGTTTTATGGCTTCCTACTGCCATATTTCTAATAAATCCATTTTTATAACGGGCTTTGTTGCTGGTGCTTATTTCTATGATCATTCTTTTTCCAATTGTTATGCCAGTAAAATTGAGGATTTCCGGTACCGCATTTTTACTCTCCCCGTCATCATCATACAACATGCCGGCTGAGGCTTTTTCTGAAGGAAAATAAATTATCTTCAGGTCTGTCCTGCTATTTAAATCCTTAACGGTACCCATTGTTCCTGCTGAAGGCTTTTTACTTATCAACGGTATAAAACTTCCCTCTTTTACAAATGCAGCAGTATTGCTCATATCAACGGGCTTATTTATCCAGCCCCCTCCTGAAAAGCTGGTGGTATCAAAGAAATCATACCAGTTTCCCTTTGGCAAATAAACTTTTCGTTCCGCCGCAGCCTTTTCCAAAACAGGTGCAACCAAAATATTTTCACCCCACAAAAATTCATCACCAGCATTTATAGCAATGGTATCTTTTGGATAATAATAATATAACGGGGCAACCAGTGGTTCTCCTTTTGATGTTTGTTTATAAGCCAGTGTATAATTATACGGAAGCATTAAATACCTCAACCAAACCGTCTGCCTTGCATATTCCCGGTAAGGTGAATCAATCAGGGCAGGCTCGCTTGGAAAGCTGAAAGCATTTTTATCTATTTCAAACAAAGCTGTGCCATGTGGCCGGAAGATGGGTGTGAAGGCGGCGTACTGCAGCCAACGCAGGTACAATTCATTATCCCCTTCCCCGCCAGCAAAGCCACCTGCATCTGCATGTATATAAGGTATACCGCTCATGCTCATACCAAGTATTAAGGAAAGCTGTGCCTGAAGGCCGCTCCAGCTGCGGCTTACATCGCCGCTCCAGGGAAAGATACTGTAGCGCTGGCTGCCTGCAAAACCCGACCGGTTAAGGTGAAATAGCCGCTGGTTTGGAAATTCCTTAGCATAATTGTCACTCAGCATTTTGTTCCAGTAATGGCCATAAGCATTGTGCACTTCATTAGCGGTCATCAGCCGGTTAATGCCCAGGCTCTTCATATTGTGCCTTATTTCCGCAGGATGTTTTTCTGGTTCTCCCAGGTCGGTCCACCAACCCATAACGCCGTTGGCTATTTGTTTTTTGTAATGGTTTTGCCAGATCCAGTTACCGGCATCTTTCCTGAAGATATCGAGCAGGCCGCCGTAGCCAAAATAAAAATTAGTCAGGTTAAATGGTTTCCCCAAGCTGTCCACCGCAAAATATTTTTTTGCTGCATTGTAATTTTTTGTCCCTTTTAAAATGAATGGCTCTGCAATCAGGATGCTGTTGATATTATCTTTCTTAAAATCACCAATCATCTTTTTTGGGTTGGGCCATTTGGTTTTGTTCACCCAGTCAAGGTTACCTAAGGTGCCTTTGATGCTGTCGCCAAACCAGAACAGGTCGTAAATGATGGCATCAAAAGGGATGCTTTCTTTTTTCATTTTGGCAGCAATCTCTTTTGCCTGCAGTTCGCTGGTGTAACCAAAGCGGCTCATGAAATTGCCCATGGCCCAGCGGGGCGGTAAGGGTTGAGTGCCGGTTAATTTGTAGTAAGATGAAAGTATCTCTTTATAATCTTTTCCAAAAATGAGGAACACATTGAGTTCGCCGCTTACAAAGCCTGCTTCAAAAATGCTGCTGTTGGTTTTACCAATGTCTGCATATCCTTTGGAGACATTGTCAAAGAACAATCCATACCCATTGGAAGAAGTAAAAAAGGGAACAGAAAAGTTCAAATTATCGGCCCCGTTGCTGTAACCATACCAGGGATTGTTGTACAGGTCAAACTTATAACCCCGCCTGTTTAAAGGCAATGCCCTTTCCCCACCACCAAAGATTTTTTCATTTTTTTCTAAGGGGATACTGAAACCCCTGTACCCATCCTGCTGAAAAATATTGATCAGTTTGCCGGCAACCGTTATCGATAGTTCATTCGCAGTAACAGGTATTGCATGTCCAATCAATGATTTTATGTTTACCGCATTGGAAAAATTTTCCGCGGTGGTATATCCTTTTGGGGCAAAACTTACTTTGATAATATTGGCAGCATATTCGGCAATCGTCCACACCCCCGTATTGACCCTGATTTTCTTTGGCTGGGCATGTACTGAGACCAATACAAATGTTGATACAATAATTAAAACAATTCTATTTTTCATTAATGACATTTTGGCTACAATATAGGATAAAAATAATCTCAAAAAAATAATCCTGCCCCATTGCCCAATCCTTCCTTACAGAATTTCTCCTGTTCAAAAACAAAGTTCCGGGAAGGCATAAATAAATACGTTTTCGGGATTGGAAAAAAGTTCGCAAAACCAATACAGGAGTATGTTTCCATGTACGATATTTCTGGCCTGCAAAAGCATTTTATTTTTATTGCCGTTCTGGCAGTTTGCTGCAGGCCGGCAACAACGCTCCGTTACATTTTCCTTTGCATGCTTCTGCCCCTTCTGCAGTTTACCGGGATCATCCAGATAGTCAACTGTAAAAGATTTGACCAGGCGGTTCTGCATGAAAGAATAGATACTATTGTTTGCATTTTGAATCTGGTACAAGAGAAAGATTGGTAACCAAAAAAATCTGCTTTAACTTTCCACTTTAAATTAATGTTCACAATATGCACATTTGTATTGTTAATGATACGGTGATACCTGCGAAAAAATATGGCGGCACAGAAAGGGTTATCTGGTGGCTGGGAAAAATGCTGGTAAAAATGGGGCATACCGTTTCTTTTTTAGTGGCAAAAGGTTCATCCTGCCCTTTTGCAGCGGTGTACGAATTAGATCCTGCCCTGCCGTTTAACAGCCAGGTACCTGGCAAGGTTGATTTCCTGCACCTGTTTATCAGCCCGAATGAAAAGCCCGAAAAGCCGTACCTCATAACACTGGAAGGCAATATGAATACCCCATTGGCACTGGATAGAAATACTGTGTTTGTTTCCAGGAATCATGCTAACCGTTTTGGCAGTGAATGTTTTGTTTATAACTGTATTGATGTGGAAGATTATGGAAAGCCTGATCTAACTTCCAAAAGACATTACTTTCATTTTTTAGCCAATGCTGCCTGGAGGGTTAAAAATGTGAAAGGAGCCATAAGGATTGCCAGGGAGGCTGCTGTTCCGCTGGAGGTAATTGGAGGCGTTAGGTTTAATATCAATATGGGTATCCGCCTTACTTTTGAC
>JAYVUL010000395.1:0-20038 GCA_043787935.1 Chitinophagaceae bacterium
ACTTAATTGCGCCAGCCTTACCGTGGGAAAATTAGGTGGCCGCATGCGCAGATAATGCAAAGGGATGTTAACCGGGATAAGCTGGTATTTCTTTTGCAGGAAGGCATATTCATTTTGCAGCAGCTGGAAGTAGTCATCTTTAAAATCACCGGCGAGTAAACCGGCCTGCCCAAAGAGCAATGCCTCTGCCTGGTGAATTTGATTTTTATGCTTTACCAGTAAGGATAACGGCAACGAGCAGGCTATTTTTTCAAATGCTTCACTGTTAACTTTTAAACCAAAATTTTTTGCCAGCATCCGCCAGAAGGTTTCTTCCCAATGGTTGTTGGTATCAGCCAGGTAGCCCATCACCACCTGTAATTTTTCCTGCAGCCTTTCCACCAGCACCCGCTCTGTCCAGTTGTGCCAGGTAAGGCCGTCTGTGTATTGCAGTGTATCTTCACAGGGAATAAAAATACCCGCCTGCATTAAATCACGGTACTTTGCAAGTAACAGTTTTGGTACTTTGCTTTGCAACTCCAGCACAGGAAAAGGAACCGGCAAAAGCATATCATCTTTCCATACTACATGAAGGATGATATTTTTATAATTGGCATCCTTACCATGCTGGTGGCTTTCCCAGTCAGACGACAGCACATGTAATTCTATATTGCCCGCCCAGGTGGCAGAACCAATTTTAATTTTGGCATCTAAAAAATCAGGGCCCTGGTTGGTATTGTATTTCCCGGCATTGATGATAGTTAGTGGCTCCCCATCTTCTGTAAACAGCCCGCTGAGATTGAAATACTGAAACTGCCAGATGTATTGAAGCAACCGTTCGTTCATACACAAATAGATTGATTAATATGAAGACAAGCTACTGCTGGAAGGGAAAATAAAAATGGGGAATTCCCCGTTTGGCAGGAGATATTTCCCGCCTGGCATCAATCCATTTTCCGTTTGCCAGTATGGGAAAAAGTACTATTGAAACGGGGGTTCTGTTGAAGGAAAATCCGGGAGGCGTTTTTCAGGCACAGTTTAGTTTACCCTTCAGCGGGCCCGGCATTTAATGCCTGCACTACCCGGCTTACCGGCAACCCCATTACATTATAAAAATCGCCATTCACTGTTTTGATGCCTACCACTCCTATCCATTCCTGTATGGCGTAAGCGCCGGCTTTGTCGTAAGGGGCGTATTTATCCACGTAGAAAATTATCTGTGCTTCACTCAGCGTATGGAACTCCACCGCGGTGGTATCGGCAAATGCAGTTTCCTTTTCCGGAGCAAGGATCACCACACCGGTGATCACCTGGTGTTTTTGCCCGCTTAGTTTTTGTAATATGCGGATAGCGTCAGCCCGGTCTTTGGGTTTACCGATAACTTCATTGTCCAGCACCACAATGGTATCCGCAGCTAAAATGACCTTGCCTGGTGTATTGTCATTTTTGAAGAATGCCTGCACTGCCAGGGCCTTGTTGCGGGCTATGTGGATCGCAATTTCCTCCACCGGTAAATGCTCGGGGTAAGATTCATCTGTTTCGATCACTTTGATCTCAAAAGGCACTTCGGCCCATTCCAGCAATTGCTTGCGGCGGGGAGATTGAGAAGCTAAAATGATGGGTAAACTGTTTGGTGTGTACATGGATGGAAAAAGAAAAAAATTAGAGATATAATTTTAACAGCAGCATAGAAAAGATACCTGCCAGCATCAGCAATTTTATTTTGCTGCTGATGGCATGATAGTCGGAGGTAGCTTGTGCCCGGTATAATTTTTTTAAAACCCATAGCAGGGGTGCGATCAGCAGAACCAGGCAATATAAAGCTGTTGCCCACCAGCCGGAGAGTAACATGTAAAAGATGACGAGCGCAATGGCCCCCGTTAATACCACCAGCCATACACCTGCAAAAACCTTGGCTGCCCGTACGCCCCATTCTATAGGCAGGGTCTTACAGTTGTATTTGGCATCGCCTTCCCGGTCTTCGATATCTTTTACCACTTCTCTTATTAAGGAAAGGATAAACGCAAAACCTGCATAAAGCGCCCCAAACTTAAATATGCGCTTCATCGCAACAATGATCTCGGTTGCCTGGCTCAGGGTATTAAGGTAAGTGGTGTTAACTGCAAAGTAAAGCACGATCACCGTCCAGGCGGTGAGGGAGGAGATGATGATATTGCCCGACAACAATTTCCGCTTAAAGGTGGTGGAATAAAACCACAACAGTAATGTACAGCCGATATTGGCCAGCACAATGATCCAGGTGGTTTTATAGGAAACATACCAACTGATGGCCACGCCAATGGTGCTGATAACAAAATGCAGTAAAATAGCCCAGCGGCGGGGGATAACCTTTTCCACCACCATTTTTCCCGGCTTGTTTACCTGGTCGATATTGATATCAAAGTAATCGTTGATAATGTAACCTGCTGCTGCAATGAAAACCGATGCGGTTACCAGTAAAACAAATAGGGTGATGGTTAAATGATGAGGCAACTGGCAGTAGGATGCCGGCAAAGAAGGCAAAATGATACAGTAATAAAACAATCCCTGGGTGATGGCAATAAATACCAGGTTGGGCCAGCGGATTAAACGAAAGAAGGAACTTACTGATTTCATATTGTGTATTCTTCTGCTAAAATAAGCATTGTGTGCAGATATTGATCCTACAGGAAATTTATTGAACGGAAAAGGAAGGCCTTATGGAAAATAAGCCCAGGGGTGGCCTGCCTTTTCTATGCTGTAACCCCGGCGGTATGCCTGCAGCACCAATAAAGATCCCGCATCAACTGCCGGGATTTGTTCAACGTAAAATCTGCTCATACCGCACACGGTTTGTTGTTTAGCAATAGAATGGCCTGGCTGATCAGTGGCGGTTACCAGGATACTGTTTCCGGCAATGTTGCCGTTGAATACTATGGCAGTGTGTACAAAATAAAACAGCTTCCGGAAAGAACCGGGAGCTGTACAGTATAAATATTAATTAATCATCTTCCCAACGTCTCTTTCTCCAAGCCTTATGTGCCGGCAAGGTTGCTGAAAATCAGAATTGCACACACCAGAATTGTTATCAATTGCTGCCATGTACCAATAAGGTTTTACCGGTAAGTACCTCCACACCTGCTCCGGGATTAACCCAAAGGTTATGGCAAAAGGCTTCAATATCTACAAGAATTGAATCGTTAACCGATAATTTTGGCACCAGCACATTATCTGCAACCTGGGGAATACCCCCAGGAGTCCAGTTATTTGGATTACTCCAAAGATTGTTGCCTGTCCCTTTCCAGATTTTATCAATTGCATTAAATTGATATAACTCCCTGCCTGTGCTGCTGCTGGCCGTAATATAGGCAGGAAAAGTATTGACATTTTTAAAAAAAGCAGGGCTGGAACCTGTACTACCGGGATTGATATCTGAAACCAATACAGCACTGTGGAAGGTACTATCCGTTGTCCACAGTTCAGTGCCATTCACACCATCATTTCCGGCAAAATAAATACGGTTGTTGATAGTCGTGATACCAGCAACACCATCAGCGCTGCCCGGGTTAAAATCAGCAAACAAAAAAACGCTGTCTTTCCGGAATGGATAGGGCGCTCTCCACATTTCAGTACCGTGCACACCATCATTAGCAGTGAAATATAATGTATTATTGAACAGGGTAAAATTGGATGGATCAGCATAGGTTGTTGCAGTAGGATTGATATCCTTTAGCATAAAGGTACCCACCGAATCACCATTAGTAACCCAACACTCTGGGCCATTCGCCCCATTATTCAAAACAAATACCAGTTGAATGGGTGTTCCATAAAATTCTGGATAGTTATTACTGTTATTAAAATTTGGATCTACAAGCAGTATTCTTGAAGTGCCTGCTGCAGCACCATTTGTTTTCCAGAGTTCAATTCCAGCAGGGGAATAATTATAAAAATATATATTGTTGCTGGTTGGCATCAGGTAACTGGCTAACCCTCCTGAACTTCCCAAATTGTAAACCAGTTGTGTTCCTGCTTCGGTGCCGTCGCTTGTCCATATCTCGTCTTGAAATCCCCCGGGAGTGTTATAAAAATCAAAATACAATTTGTTGTTCAGCACTATGCCAAGGTATATTCCTCCGGAACCATCTGAAAGTCCAAAATCCTTTACAACCGCGGTTCCAGCTACTGTGCCATCGGATTTTTTTAGTTGCCAGTGTCCATCGTTGGTTTCAGCATTATAAAAAATCTGGTTGCCGATCACCTGCAGGAAATCAAACTGTTGAGTACCCAGGGGATTGTGTGAAGGAGTGAATTCATCCAATAATATTGTATTACCAGAACTGTCAGTAACCCAAATATCCCCCGCAATGTTCGCAGCCGTTTTACTTCTGAAAAATATTTTTCCATTAGCCGTTGAAGTTAGAGAAAATGGCGATGTGGCAACTTTCGACGAGTTCAGCTGGCTTACCATAGTAATGGCCAAGGTACCAGTGTTGGTACCATCACTTATCCATAGACTAGGAGAGTTTCCGCCAGTTGAATCAGCAGTAAAAATGATCTTGTTACCTGTACGTTTCAATTGGGAAGGCAGACTACCCACGGTTGGACAGCGGGCGATGTCACGTACAATATGCGGATTCTTATTCTGGTCAGCCAGTGTTAAAGAGGGGTCTGGAAGGTTGTTAACAACCGCTATTACGTTTGAAGATGCTATGCATCCATTCCGGGCAGTAACCACAACCTGGTAATTGCCGGTTGCAGCGGGTATGAAGTTAACAGGAGGAAATACTACAGGAATATTCCAGCGATAAACGTTCACCCCATTAGATGTATAAAGCCTGTTACCGGATGTGTTAATGAATAAAGTATTCGCCCTTACATCACCACCATAAATTCCTCCTGCAACAGTGATTCCGGTTGTGGAGCCCGGGCCCCATTTTTGTACCCGGCTAATATCATCAGATACATAAACATTGCCTGATGCATCCAGGCAGATGCCTTTCGGATAAGCGAGCTGGTTAGCTGCTGATCCGTAACCATTTCCTCCAGCCACAGTCACGCCGGAAATTGCGCCCTGTATCCATTTTTGAACCCGGTGATTATTTGCATCAGCAATATAAATATTACCAGAACCATCAAGCCATAAACCTCCAGGATAAGCTAACTGATTTACTCCGGCTCCCAGTCCGTTTCCTCCCGCTACTGTTACACCCGAAACTGCACCTGGTGCCCATCTTTGAACACGATGATTGCTGTTATCTGAAACATATATATAACCTGCGATGTCAACATATACTCCCCAGGGATAAGCCAACTGGTTTGCCGCCGGGCCATTTCCGTTACCGCCTGCAACAGTAACTCCAACTGATGCTCCAGGCGCCCATTTTTGTATTCGTTGATTTTGTTCATCTGCAACATAAATATTGCCGGAAACATCCACATAAATGCCATTAGGGCTATTCAGCTGGTTAGCAGCTGCACCAGCTCCATTTCCTCCGGCTACAGTTAACCCGGTTAAAGCTCCGGGTGCCCATTTTTGTACCCGGTGATTGGCCCGGTCTGCTACATAAACATTTCCGGAAACATCTGCATATATACCTGCAGCATTATTGGATGCTGCTACAGTAGCAATGCTGCTTATGTTTACTGTGGTACCGTCTTTCAGCCATTGCATACTAAAACTGGAATCTGCGCCAGCAATATTAAGAGTTGTATTGCCAATACACGAACCCGAAAGCGACATTACCGCTACCGGAAGTGGTTTTACCGTAACCACCGTATAGTTGGACACAACCGTTTGCGGCGAAGCACAGGCAAGGTCGCTGGTCATTACGCAGGTGATACTATCTTTATCAACCAGGGTAGAGCTGCTGTAGGTGCTGCCAGTGGCGCCGGGAATATTAACCCCATTTTTTTGCCATTGGTAGCTAGGATTACTGCCGGCATTCTGTGAAAACGCAATGCCAAAATTGATGCTGGTGCCGGCACAAATTGTAGTAGATGCTGATGTGGTACCAATATATACAGAAGGAGTTAATGGTTGCAGCCCAACATTAATTACAATGGTATTACTGCTACTGGAACAGGCTGCCGAAGTAACAATCCTCTTATAATAAGTTGTTGCAGTAAGTGTACCCGGATTATAATTTGCAGCTATTGCTCCTGCAATATTGGTGAAGTTAACATTGTCGGCACTTTGCTGCCATTGATAATTATAATCTGCACAATTTCCTCCACCAGGAATTGAAGCAGGAATAAATCCAGGCGAACCAGTAATACAAAATGAAGAAATTGATGGTGATTGGATATAATTTTGGTTAATTGGATATATACAGGGCTCGTTGTCATTGGTAAGTTTAAATAATATATTCTTTTCCTCGCTGCCGCCATACAAATAAATATGGTTTGAACTGCTCCACATGTTATTTTGAGTGCTGCCACCGGGCTTATTCCTTGAATTATTTACCTTAAAACAGGTAATATCAAATGCTACATCCGAGGCCTCGTCTCCTTTTAGCCATGTCCAGTTATTACTGCCAATATCATATTTCCATAATGCATTGCTGTATCCCGGAAAACCCACGTTGCTTTGTCCACCAAATAATACTAATTTACCATCAATATCAACACATCCACTTGCACCCATAAGCCCCCGGGGAGTATTGGTAGCTGCTGGCAATCCACGAGTACCAAACACTCCATTTTGGTTAACAACTTTATCACCCTTAAACCATGCCCATTGCTTTGTTTGCATATCATAAGCCCATAAATCATTCAAATACCCCATATCTGATGCAGCCTCTCCCTTTCCGTTGCCTCCAAAAAACCAGAGATAATTGCTGTAAGGGAGGGCATAATAAGCAACAGAAAGCGAGCGGGAACCGGGTTTGCTGTTTGCATCAAATTGCCCCGGAATAAAATTGTACACTCCTGGAATATTTTGTGTATTGCCCGATTCCCATATCCATTCATTGCTGTAGTCATCATACACCCATAATTCTCCCAGTACCCCTGTTGTACTAAAGCCAGCGAATCCAAATCCGCCGAATAAATACATCTTGTTATGGGTACCAAAATTATCACTAACACTGATTGCTATGCCCGAAGCACCATAGCGGCCGCCGGGATTATTATTACCTCCTACACCCATGGGGGAATATTGCCCTGCAATGCTTCCGCTGCCATCCAGGGAAGCATATAAAGTGCCATGATAAAATTTCCATTGTCTTGTGGAAATATCAAATTTCCACATATCGTTAAAATAACCTAAGTTACTGTAGCCACCAAATAACCAGAATCCACCGCCCGGATCCGTCCATGCCGTGGCCATGTATCGTCCGCCAGGGGTAAATTCATCGCCTCCCACACCAATAGGGCCATAATGAGGTAATGCATTATAAACAGAATCCCCTGCCACCCAGGTCCATTTATTGTCGGAAACATTAAACATCCACACATCATTCCCATAACTTAGGTCCCCAATGGGATAGCGTTTAATGCCACCATATATCCAAAGGTTGCCATTAAGATCTTTAAACTGGGCGGCCCCGGATCTGCGTCCCGGAGTGTTTCGGGAATCAGGCACTCCTTTATTCCCATACACCGGCGGTTCATATTGAACGCTTGAACCAGTTAACCATACCCATTCACTGGAACTGCCAGCCTGGCCAAAGCTAAATATTGCAAGCAAACATAATATTGATGTAAATAAAACTTTCATTTAATAAAACTATTTAAAATTGGTTAAAACCTGCTATAGAAAAAATTATGAGCAATAAGCTTATAGAAAAAATATTCAATTTTCAAACTGCTGGTTTTCACTGCCGATCAGACTGATCTAATGCGTAATTGTTAAATGTACTCCCGGCATAATCACCAGCGTTGCACCAGGCTTTGTGAATAAACTCCGGCATGTTGCATCTGAATTAATGATTACTGTACCGCTGTTGATATATACATCCGTGTTAGCATCGGGTATCGTATTACAATTCCAATTTAAATTATTTTCCCAATTATTATTAACAGCGCCGTGCCAGGTGTCGGCTATTTTTAAGGTTACTGTACTGCTGAATGAGCCGTTAACAACACACCTGTATTGATAATTATACCAGGATGATTGCGTATTGTTGATTTGCAGGGAATAAGTATTGGTTCCGGTATAATTAATACCGTCAGCAATATTTGCGAATCCACTTCCGGAGTTTAATTGCCATTGGTAAGTTGTGCCGATCAGGTTGGAAGCAATGGTGGTGCCGGCCCCGGGACAGAAACTTATTGTTCCTGAATTAACAGACATAACAATTTTATTGCTTGCAGCATTTAATGATGTGAGGCATTTAGCTATACTACTGGTTAAAATACAGGAAATGGTATCGCCATTAACTATGGTGTTGTCAACATATATATTGCTGTTGTTACCAACATTGATCCCATTTTTATTCCATTGATATATTGGGGCTGTTCCACCATTGGTTATAGTTGCAGTATAGGTAGCTGTGGTGCCATCGGCAATTGCAGTACCCGGAGTAACTGAAATGGTAATGGTTGGTGTTAATATAGGATAAACTGTGATGGTTGATTGAGCGGCGGCAGGGCATGATCCCGGCTGAGAATAAGTAGCCGTGTATACATTGTTTCCATTTGCCGGAGTAACCACTATTGAATTTATGGTTTGCCCGGTGCTCCAAACCAAAGTTCCGTTAACAGTAGTATTAATAAGAGGAGCATACCGTAATATTATTCCGGTAAGGTAAGTGTTGGTAGTCACCTGGCTTATGCCGGCTGTGCCTGTCATGCCCACAATTACATTACCCGGTGGAACATTTACTGTGCCGAGCGGCAGCCCATCCGGGCCCAGTTGACTAATAAAATTTGTGGGAGAATTTTGGCTCATAGCTATTGCACTGATTGGTAAACTAATTCCATGAGCACTACTCATAAAATTCCCAAAAGAGGTGTATTGATTTTCTGTAAACACCATTCCCGTTAAAGCATTATCACCTGCCGTTGTTAAGTCACCGCTGTTAATACTTCCGTTAGGGTCAGTTGAAGCTGCGCCAGCCGTATCTGTGTATACCAATGTATTATCTAAAGTTCCGTCAGCGTTTAACTTTTTACAGATCAATCCCATTACATCCATCCAGGCACCTGCACCACCATGGTATCCAACTGCAACATAACCTGGGGGGCAATCACAAATTTTAGAAGATGTTCCATTATATCCTGTCAAACTCCCCGGAATGGCTGTTCCGGATAATTGATAGTTGGGTGGATTACCGCCACTAACTACTGCAGCAGTTAAATTTAGAGGCACCCCTCCACCACAGAGTGTATCTACTGCAGGAGTAATCGCCAGTACCGGCTGCGATTTAACAGTCATTACAATAGGGTTACTCTTTGACGTTAGCGTATTGGCACAAACTATGTTACTGGATGCCATACACCAAATAGTATCATGATCGTTCCACACGCTATCAATAAATTGAATGCTGTTAGTACCTGTGTTATTACCATTCTTTTTCCATTGATAAATAATATTGGTACCTATGGATGACGCAGAAGCAGTAAAAGTCACTCTGGTTTTGCTGCAAACGGTGTCGGCAGTTGACGTAATATTGATGACCGGTGCAAGCAAGCCGTATTTTGCAACATACTGGTGGCCATTACTGTTGGTAAAACTCCCCGCCACATAAAGATTGCCGGAACTATCTGTAGTGATTGCATTGCCTTTGCTATTTGTATTTAGCATTCCATTATATCCATAACCAAGGGACCCATTTGACCAGTATTCGTTAACTCCCGACCTCCTCCTCACCCATTGATATCCGGCATCGGTAGAATAATCATTTTCGATAGAATAAGTTGTATTTGCATTATCAATTGTAAGAATTGATGAAGTAAAATAACGTCCGTAGGTTGTTTGTCGTTCCCAGGTATTTCCATTCCATTTTACAAAATAGTCTTCACCGGCAAAGTCAGGAATCGAAAAAATGATTGGAGCTGGATCTATCGTAAATTTTTCCATCATTGCAAATAAATTTCCTGCTGTATCTGTAACCAATGAATTTATATAACTATTAGTGGAATTGTATCCATTAATAAATTGGTCAGGGCTATATGTTGCCGGCAAATCTGTAGTACCGGCGCAACCTAATTGCTGCCACTCAATCCCATTCCATTTGGCTACAAAAAAAGAATCAGTATATGGAAAATGCGAACGGCCGGCATAGTCATAAAAACTACTTCCGGCGGCATAAATATTACCAAACTTATCCTTTGTAAGTATGTGAACAGGATAATTATAGGAATCAAAATTGTTTCCTGTTTCAGTCCAGCTAATTCCATTCCATTTTGCTACATAAAAACTGCCGTTGTTATTTTTAAACCAACCTGCAGCGTAGATATTATTATTTGCATCAGCAAGTAATTTAAGTATTGCCCCATTTGCAGCCAACGCATTTAATCCACCTAACTCTGTCCAGTTGGTTCCATCCCATTTGGCTACGTATTGTTTGCCACTGCTATTTGTAAAATTTCCTGCAGCATATATATTTCCCATGTCATCAGTAGCTAAACTATTGATACTACCATTGGCGTTTAATGAAAAATTATCTTTCCCCACCGCAGACCATTGATGGCCATTCCATTCAGCAACATATTTTTTACCGTTTGCATCAGTAAAACTTCCAGCAGCATATAAACTGCCTGTTTTACCTATCACCATTGTTTTTATTGTATCATTGGCATTCAGCGAATAATTATCAATCCCTAATTCCGTCCACCCATGAGCTGAATTAACGTTGAATTTTAATTTATTGGAATTTGCGTAGGAAACTGTGACACATATATCGTTACCAGGATTCATTTGACACCATACACTGTCATTATTTGATAAAGTGCTGTCTTCGTACACATTACTATTTGTACCAACAGCCTGGTAATTCTTATTCCAATAGTAGTGAGGATTACTTCCTCCATTGGTTGCTGCAGCGGTGAAAGTAACTTTCTTTCCCTCACAAAAAGGGCCAGTTTGGTCAGATGAAATGGTTACAGAAGGAACCACCGGCGTACAATATGTAAATCCTGCTAAGGTTGCCGTTCCTCCGGGTGTTGTTACGCTTATACTTCCGGACAATGCGCCTGCAGGCACTACTGCCCTGATGTATACATCATTAAGATTTGTTATTGTTGTTGCTGCAGTTCCACCAAAACTAACAGCTGTCGTACCGGTAAGATGTGTTCCATAAATATTTACTTCCATTCCTGCAGCTGCAATTATAGGATCAAATGAGGATACCGTAGGAGGATCAGCAAGGGTTGTAAATGAAATTTGGTCGCCGTAAGCAGCACTGGCACCATTGCTTGCATATGCCCTTACATAATAAGTGGTTGATCCGTTTAGCCCCGTAAGATTTACAGAAAAAGGCCCGGTACCACTGGTAACGATTGCAGTATTTAACGGCCTTCCTCCAAGTGCATTTACGACATGATCTGCCACAGTGGGATTGCCGGTTGTATTGTATACAACCCCCTTATTTACAATCGGGTCATCGCCACTAACGATAATATCACCACCAACAATGGCTGCAGATGAAGTAATACTATTTGCAATAGGAGCGGTGGTGGCTATGGCAGGCGGCGTGTTGAATGTAAATCCGCCAAGGCTTGTTGTTCCTGCGGGGGTTGTTACACTTACATTACCATTAGCACCAATACCCACGACAGCGGCAATGGTGGTTGAATTCAACGTGTTAAATGAAGTAGCTGGCACTGATCCGAAACTAACAGCAGTGACATTTGTAAAATTTGTTCCGGATATCGTTACCGTTAATCCTCTACCCACGCTGGTAGGAGTAAATGAAGTGATAACAGGCGGAACTAATAAGGTAAATCCTGCAAGGCTACCTGTACCCAAAGGTGAGGTAACGCTAACACTTCCGGTTGCACCGGCACCTACGACTGCAGTAACGGTGGTTGAATTTAAAACAGTTAGCCCGACCGCTGCAACGCCTCCAAAGCTAACGGCTGTAACGCCTGACAAATTAACCCCGGTAATGGTCACTGACGTTCCGCTTAATGCAGCAACCGGTGAGAAAGAAGTAATAACAGGCTCATTCAGCCTGTTTCGTAAAATAGATAACATGCCGGTATTGATATTAGCCTGTATAATATCTTTTTTTCCATCACCATCTAAATCTGCCAGTAAAATATTGCCCGTACCTAATGTGTAAGTTATGCCTGAAGGAAAAGAAGCTGCCGAAATTGAATTGTTGCTAATACTAGTATTCCGATATATGGTGGCCCCACCACCAACATAATCCTGCCGGCCGTCATTATTGAGGTCGCCTACAGTGCTAAGATTTAATGACCCAATATTATTTGAACCGCCGAAAGTTATTACACCACCTGTACTTGTATTCAAATTAAATATTCCACCAGTAAGCAAATCTGTTAACCCGTCATTATTGATATCACCAAGTGATAAATTTGCAGAACCGATCGTATTGATGTCTACCTCAGCTCCGCTTCCAGAACTAAAACTTATATACTTTTTATGATCAACAGAATTAATATACATACCACTACTTTTAAAAACTCTAACCATTGTGGCATTTCCATTACCAGGATAATCCCCATCAGTGATTGCTATATCCTTTATCCCATCTGAGTCAAAATCTGCTTCTGCAATGCTGAGGGGATTATTAGAATATGAAGAAGAACCATCGGGATGGGAAGTATTTGAAAAACTTACGTTAATTAGGGTCTCATCAAAAGATATCGTATTATTAATGCCGCTATTCCACAAAATCATAATTCCGCCAAAATTAGATGGTGTTCCATATGGGTCATGAAAATAGCTTGTAACAGTGATATCCTTTTTCCCGTCACCGTCCATATCTTCCACTGCAAGTCCCGTATTCACACCATGATAAGTTCCTGTATTCCCATTACTTCCGTATCCGGATATGTAGCTTATAAAAGCCGAAAATGATATGGCGCCCTGGGATGAAGTATTTTGTAAAATAGAAACACCAGCTTTTGAACCTAAAATAATTATATCTGGTTTATTATCTGCATTCACATCGGCAATGGCAATACTAACCGGGTTTACTGCTCCTGTGCCAGAAAAGGAGGTTGGCTCAATGCCGTAGATACTTTGTATCCCAATTTGATAATCTTGTTTAGGAGAATATGCGATATTACCAATTGTGCTAATATCCCGGAAAACAGAAGCGGTATAGATATATCTGCTTACATCGGATGTGCCTGGCATATAAACGGGGTTGCCGTAAGAATTAACAACAACAAGATCAGGCAGGCCATCACTGTCAAAATCGCCGATAGCAGACATAGTAGGTCCGGCACCTGCTGCTAAATTAGCTTGTGGTCCAAAGGAGGTACTGGTAAAAGGAGTGTTAACCTGGGCATTAAGTAAAATTGGAAATAGAAAAAGTGCAGTTGCAATAATGCATTCAAAACAAGTTTTTTGTATTATCATTTTTTGTTTTTTTCAATTAGATTAAATTCAATTTAGTATTAAAATAAATTCTTTTACTATTATTATAAAACATGGCCAGCGGAAAGGAAAAATATCAATTTATTGTAAATTTTAACACCTATTCAAATAGAATTGGCACTTGTTGTAACATTTGATAGAAATAATTTTACTAATACATTAGGGTTAAGGAACTCTACGATAAAAATAATCGAATTCAGGTGATATTATTATACGAGGAAAATGAATTATTCCTTTTCCAAATGACTATTACTTATTACAGGTCATGTTCAAAAAAACCAATCAGTTGCCTGCAACGCACTGAAGTGCTCGAGATGAACTTTCATTCCAATTTTTATTTCTTTTACCTTAATTGCATTAATACATTATTTTTTTTCCGCCTGCTGATAACTACTTTCTCACCAGTTGTAAGAATGATATTGTTAGATTTTTTATCTGTAGATACCTCCATAAACAGCTTATTTACCAGATGACTCCGGTGTACTCTTATAAATATTTCTCCTGGAAGTTTATCCTCAAACCAATGTAACACTTTGGCTACCAGTAAAGGTTTAGTATGATTAAAATAAATCTTACTGTAATTGCTGGAAGCCTCAATTCTTACAATATTTTCAGAAGACACACTTCGATTTCCTTTATTGTGCGGTATCATTAGTTTTGACATGTACTTATTATTTTTAGTTGTTTCCAGCGAGTAGCAGATTACTGACAGCCGCATTAGTTGTGTCCTAGAATATCCAGATTAAACCCTGGGTTCACTTTTACCGAAACCCCTGGTGACGTATTCAAAGTTTTGCAGGTAGCCATTGAATTCACCACCGGATAATTGGGCTTGTTGGCATTGATAAAAACTACTGTAACAGCGCCAGGAACTGTACCACAGCTCCAGTTTGCAGGATTTTCCCAGGCTGAACTTACCGTGCCGTTCCAATAGTTAGTGCCACATGGATTACTTGAATTGATCCTTAAGGAATCCGAACTTCCTCCAACTGTAAGGCTATTCCCCAGATTATCATTACAACCGGCCGGAAGCGTAGTTACCTTGAAATAGCCGCCGGGGGCATTGGCAAGCAAAGGGAATGTGACATTCATGACTGTACCTCCGGAGCCTGTAATATTGGTGGTATTAAACCTTGTCAAACCCACACTGAATCTGCCACTTGCCAAACCCGATCTGTCCTCAATCTTCGTAAAGTCTGTACCTGATGAACCAAAAATGGATCCAGCATAATTTGTCGTAATCCCAGCAGTATTAACGTAGGAAGGGTCAAAATAAAGGTCGAATGCCAAACCGTAAAGATTATATATCGGAGCAGAAGGGCTGCCTACGGTTATTTTAACCACTTCATTTAAGGGGAGTGCAGCAGGTTGCACTACCGTATCTGCCACCTTTACATTTATCAATGGAATGTCTGCAACATTTAGCGGTTGCAGAGAAGGTGGCAGATAAACTGGCTGAGTATTTTGAGACCTTGCATGGACCTTGTTGATGTTAAATCCTAGGGAAACCTGGTCGGCCAAATTAATAATCCCATCTGCATTTCCATCTGCAAATGTTTTCCAACCCGAACTATTCGAATTTGTTTTGTCATAACCCCATAATGGTGCTGGTTGGCCTACCCAGGATAAGTTGCCGTTTGGCCTTATAGGGCCTGTTGACCCATAAAAATATCCCAAGGGTAAAATATCTGCAACATTTACTTTTTTGTCATTGTTCAAATCGCCGGGCCAAACAGGAACATAATACCTGCATACTGTTGATGAATTTTTAACTGATATGTCTCCAAATGAAGTTGGTACAACACCAAAAGAATTATAAATATTTAAATTAGTTAGTGAAAAATTGGTAAAAAATGCGTTTGGCGAAGTAGCATTAAACGCCACTGTGGATGGCAGATTGCTAAGTACAAATGCAAATTCGTACACCAGCCCGTTTCCATTACTTCCTGGGTCTCCCGATAATTTAGTCATCCCAAAATCAATTACACCGTTGTTAACTACAGGTGGTTGGGCAAGCACGTTATTACCTAAAAACGAACCCATATTGCTACTAACTAATTTAAGCTGGGAAGGGTCATAATTTAAATAGGCGAAAGTAGAAAAGATATCCTGCCCATTTTTCATATATACTTTGGCATGAATGGTATCAAAATAATTAATGATTGGCTCTGTAACTAAGACAAGGTATCCATCACAGCTAAATGATGATACATCAATTTGTAGAGATGCCGTAGAGATGCAGCCATAAATATTAGTGGCTACTATTGAATAATTACCAGGCTGGGTAACTACAATAGAGCTATCATTCATGCCATTAGACCATAAATAACTCAGTTTAACCGGGGACTGCGTCGAAGCATAGAGTGAATATTGTCCATTGCATATATAGGGGGTAGAATTGTTATAAGAAGGATTGTTAATTGAAACAGGATAAATAAACGGGTTAATTGTAATGTCAGTGCCATTATCTGCGCCAATAAATGCAGGATTACTACTTATTACCCGGATTCGATATCCATTGGTTGCACCTGTAGAACTGGGTATTGTAATATTGATTGAGCCAGCATTGGTGCCTGAAAGTGTTCCAATAGTTGTGGGGCTAGAAAAACTACCAAGTGCATCACTCAGTTGTGCTGTAAAAATATTTCCAACATTGTAAGTGCCACTTGTAGAAAAACGAATTGTTGTATTTGACCCAGCGCAAAGTGGAGTATTGGT
Organism: Chitinophagaceae bacterium; assembly: GCA_043787935.1. GTDB lineage: Bacteria > Bacteroidota > Bacteroidia > Chitinophagales > Chitinophagaceae > Ferruginibacter. Next base: position 16,190 of record JAYVUL010000395.1, read on the forward strand.
GATGTTTGGTGGCTGAATTGTTCTGAAATTTCTAATAATAGAAACCGTATTCATATAGACATTAGCAGAGTTTGGCGTAAAGTTAGGCGTTAAAATATCTGGTTTCCCATCGCAATCTATATCGCCTGTTGCTATAATATTTGTTCCGGTATTGTGAGCATAAAAAATATTTGAACCAAAGGCCAAGTTTCCAATTGTAGAGATATTTCTTAATGTAACAACGCCCTGTCCAACATTGGTTACAATATCGGGCTTAGAATCACCATCCATATCTGTTATTGATAAATCAGAATAATAGTTTCCTATATTGTAATTTAATGAAGGTGCAAAAGCCAAATTTCCAACTGATGAAATATTCCGTAAAATAGAAATTGATCCGTTGTGACTTGTAATTACATCAAGCCTGTCATCGCCATCTATATCAGATACAAAAACTGATTTTGGCGTAACCCCAGTTTGGAAGTCTACTTTTGGTAAAAATGCCATATGTCCAAATGTAGAGTTATTTAATAATATCGAAACACTATTCAAAGTTGGATTGGTTACTATAACATCAGGCTTTCCATCGCCATCAATGTCGCCAATTGTCAAATAGTTCCCATAAGTTTGATCTGTGGTTAAAGAGAAAAAAACTTCAGTTTCAAACGACACAACACCATATAAAGATGTATTTCTAAAAACAGAAATTTTTGAATTACCCATAGTGACCAAATCCTGCTTACCATCTCCATCAATATCGCCAACTGCAACATATGAAGTACCGCTTATACCCGTGTTTACTGGTGTATTAAAAATTATATTCCCAATAATGGAGTTGTTTTTAAATATTAAAACACCTCTATCTGAATTTTGACTAACTAAATCATTCTTGCCATCCCCGTCTATATCAACGACTGATAAGCTAGAGGGGCATTGTCCAACAAATCCCTCAAACTTTGGTGCAAACGTGAGATTTCCAATAATTGACGTGTTTCTAAACACATACAAACTGTTACGTGATTGTGGAAATCCTCCATCAGCAGGTACAAGAATATCAGTCTTGCCGTCACCGTCAAAATCGCCAATTGTTATAGAAGTGGAAACGTTACCATATTGTGGCGAAATTGCAAAGTCCACTTTTGGTACAAAATCGGCTAACCCAAAATTTTGGGTTTGTGGGTAAAAAATTGGCAGAAATTTTCCCATAGAAAGTCCAGTCTGATTTGTAATAATATCAATGACAGCCAATGAACTGTAAGTTGCATCTGATGGTACTAATACGGTAAGAGAAGTTGAAGATGCACTAATAACTGTGGCTTTTGTTGCCCCAAAATAAACTACGTTATTTGTAGCAATTGGGTTAAAGTTAGATCCACTAATTGTAACAGCTGAACCTGGATTGCCTGATTTTGGGTTAAAATTATTTATAATTGGAGGCAATGCTAGTGTTTTAAAACTTGTCGAATTGCCATAAGCTGTTCCAATTACATTTGCTGCATAAGCCCTAACATAATATGTTGTATTTGGCTGTAATCCAGAAATATCGAAAACAGTTTGAGTTGTTGTTGTGTTATAATAGAAATTAGACGTAGTTGGATTAGGAAAAGTGCTATAGCAAATCCCGTGAGCTATTGTTGCTCCGACAAAATAGCCGCCGCATGTAGCAGTTGTTTGATTTATATTGTTTACTGCACTGGTTGTAACGTAGGGTAAACCGTTTGGTGAAGTATTACAAACAGAACATTGGTCCCAACAAAATGACACTTCAGAACTTGCTGAATTTGGAATAACCAAAACCCTGTTAATATTACCAGTGCCATCATTTATTCCACATCCATTTGCCACCAACTGGTTGCTAAAGTCTACTCCCTCATTTGTTCCCCAATCATTGTTAACAAATTTATAGATTTGTGTTTGTCCAATTGCAGTTGAAGGATACGTTACGGTAATGCTCCATACATTTGATGTGCCTTGCCGAATCATTGCACAAGCAGGGCTTGAAGGAGTCCAGTTGGGCAAGTTGGCCCCCAAGTCTGAGAAATTGCCTGCAATCCGAATACCATTTGCACCTAAAACATTCCCTGCTCTTAAATAATTTTGGATATCGACTTTATAAGTAACACTCACCTGGGCATTGGTAAAAATATATACGAGTAAAAAAATAGATACTGAAATTGCGGTTTTTACGTATTGCATTTAATTGATATTTTAATTTTTTTGAGGCTTTAAGGTTGATAAAATCGTGGTTATGCTCTATATGTCTTTAATCCTTTTAAACTGAAGTTATATTCATTTTTTAAAAAGCCATGTACAAGTATGTGAAATTCCTGTCTTTTAACAGTGAACGGCAAGTATATTGAGTAAACAGCTACGCTATATGCCTGAATATAATATTTCTAAATTAGATTCAATCAATGACTTGCCTCCAAAAAAACGAATCTTTTTAATACTTGCCATCTAATCCCACAATATCTTTATATACTCGTTACCACTATTGACACAATAGAATATCTTATTCACTAAATGAGGAAAAGGTTAAGTTTTAAAAGTTTTAGTTTTACAACATGCAATTAAGGCAAAGGAAATATTTTTTTACCGCACTGTTCCTCCTCCCCTTATTGCCTTATGCCCAAAGCCAGCAGGCTAACCTGGTAGATTCTTTACAAGATCAATTATCCCTCGCCTCCGAAGACAGCAATAAAGTAAAGTTGCTGAATGAACTTTCCTATTATCAGTTTAATACGGAGCCTGAAAAAGGCATCGGATACGGCAACCAGGGACTGGCCCTGGCAAAAAAAATTAACTGGCAAAAGGGAATTGCGGCTGCCTATACTTCGTTAGGAGCTAATTATTGGGCGCTGCGTAATTATTTAAAAGCGCAGGAATATCATGAACTGGCTTTGGGCATTAATGAAGCCATCGGTTACAAGCCTGGCATTGCTAAAAGCCTGCAGAATATTGCCATCATTACCCAGTTTCCCAAATGTTTGGCATATTACGAGAAGGCTTCAAAAATTTATGAATCCATTGGAGATAAGATAAAGGTGGAAGGCACCATTCAGAATATTGGTATGCAGTATGCAAGCCACGGCAATTTTAAAAAGGCGCTGGAATATTACCAGCAAGGTTTGGTGTTGGCGCAACAGATACACAACACTAAAAATACAGCCAATGCCTTGGTGCTTATCAGCAGAATATATGCTGATATTGGTGATAATGACAAGGCGCTGGAAAATAGTAACAAGGCGCTGGCGTTGGCAAAAAAAATAAATGATAAGCCATTTCTTACCAGCTGCATCAGGAGTATAGGTGATCTTTTAATGAATCAAAAAAAGTATAGCGGCGCATTGGCTTACTATACAATGGCTTTACAAACACTCCGTCCAAAAGATGACAGGCTCTCTAAAGAGATCATTGCCGGCTGTGCATTGAATGCCGGGAAAATTCATCTTGAATATGCAAAACAAATTAGCGCTTCAACTCAAAAAAAGGTTAACCTGCAAGAAGCCATTAATCTCTTCAATCAATCTTTAGCCATTTTCAGGTCCGAGTTTTCCTGGTCGCCGGTAGTAAATAAGGAGCCGCTTAAATATCTTGCTGAAGCATATGGGTTGCAGGGGGATTACAAACAGGCATTAAAAGCACAACAACAGTACACGGCGCTAAGTGACAGTATTTACATCACTGAAAAAACTAAAGCCTTAGCCGACAACCTGCTTGAATATGAGAATGCCAGGCAAAAAGATTCGCTTGACTATTTGGATAAATTTGAAAAGCAGCAAGCCTATTCCTATCAACAGGAAAAGGAACTGACCAAAATAAAACTGAGGCGATACTGGTTTAATTTTATTACAGTCTTATCGGCAATAT
>JAYVUL010000396.1:0-7842 GCA_043787935.1 Chitinophagaceae bacterium
GAAATTTGCCGCAAAGATAGGGGTTGAAGGGTAATTTAGAAACAGATATTTGAGAAATTGTTGAGTAAAATTTAATCTATCCCATGTCTTTTCGGAGCCGCTTAATTTTTTACAGGTTCCATGGCATCAATCTGGTATTTGGGGCACTTTAGTACCTTTTTATAAGCCATAAGCCAGCTAATGTGAAGAAATGGCACTTGCGTTTCTTTTATCCTTGCTATAGTGGCTATTTTCAGTCACTCCTTAAATAGGATGCCTTTCAGCCCTTTCGTACCAATTAAACCCGGGTTTTGCAGTTGAAATAGCAATACGCCAAAAAAAGGCAATGAAGACAGCTATCTGAGTGAAAAAAAGAGAAAAATTACCCTGTTACCACTTCTTTTTCAAACTGCATTTTGTGCAGCCGGTAATAAAATCCCTGCCTTGCCATCAACTCATTATGTGAGCCTGATTCTTTTATTTCACCTTTTTCCAGTACGATAATTTTGTTGGCTTTGCGAATGGTTGACAGCCTGTGCGCAATAACAATAGAAGTTCTGCCTGCTATTAATTTGTCTATTGCCTGCTGGATCAATTGTTCACTTTCTGTATCAACAGAGGAAGTAGCTTCATCTAATACCAGGATTGAAGGATCATATAAAATGGCTCTCACAAATGACAATAACTGGCGCTGCCCCAGGGACAAGGTAGCCCCTCTTTCCATTACATTATAGTCGTAGCCGCCGGGCAACTGCATGATAAAATCATGTATGCCAATCAACTTTGCCGCTGCTGTGACCTGCGCTTTTTTTATGCCAGGGTTAAGGAGTGTTACATTATCATACACTGAGCCACTGAATAAGAATACATCCTGCAATACTACTGCGATCTTGCTGCGCAGGTAAAACAGGTCGTAAGATTCAATAGCTGCCCCGTCAATTTTAATGCTCCCTTTTTGAGTATGGTAGAGCCTGTTTAACAAACTAATGACAGAAGTTTTACCGCTGCCGGTAGAACCTACAATCGCAACCGTTTCCCCGGCATTGATGGTAAAAGAAATATTTTTCAAAACATACTCATCATCATGATAAGCAAACCATACATTTTGAAAAGACACACTGCCATTTAACTGAATGGGCATGTATTTTCCATCATTGTGTGCGCTGTCTTGCGTATCCAGTATTTTAAAAACTCTTTCACTGGCTATCATACCCATTTGAAGCACATTGAATTTATCTGCAATTACCCTTAACGGACGGAAGAGTAAATTGAGACAAAGTATGAAGGAGGTAATAGTTGCTGCCGCATGTTCACTTCCTTCGCCACCTGCCCGCCAAACGAGCAACCCTACTGATATGGCCAGCACTAATTCAACTGCAGGAAAAAAAACAGAGTAGGCAAAAATTGATTTGATATTTGCATTGCGGTGTTCTTTATTGATGACGTTAAATTTATTCAACTCCCGCTCTTCTGCGGCAAAAGTTTGAACAATACCCATCCCGGTAATATGCTCCTGTACAAAAGCATTCAATTGTGCCACGGCATTACGAACCTTAATGAAAGACTTATTTACACTTTCTTTAAAATAATAAGTAGCAACAATTAAAGCCGGAAATGGGGCAAGGCAAATAAGGGTAAGCTTCCAGTTTTCATAAAACATATAGGCCAGTACGGCAATGATAGACAGCAGGTCCGCAATGATCGGAATCAATCCATCGCTGAAAATATCATTGATTGATTCTATATCATTGATTGTTCTTGTGGTAAGTGTGCCGATAGGTGTTTTATCAAATTGTGCTAAATTGAGATTAATAATTTTTTTGTAGGTGGTAACCCTCAGATCTTTTACAACACTTTGGCCAAGCGATGCGGTAAAAAATGTAAATATAAACCGGCATATTGTTTCTACAAGCAGCAATGCCAGTTGTATAACGGTAACGCCTATAATAACGGCACTGGCCCCATGTAAAAACCAAACATCCGGGCTGGGCTTTAGGCCCCTGTTAATTGTAAGCTGAATAAGCCAGGGCCTGACAGGTGAAATGACCGCTAAAAAAAATGCTAAAAAAAGAGAATAATAAAACTTGTTTTTGTAGGGAGAAGCAAATTGAAATACCCTGTGTAACAATGAAATTTTAAACACTTTTTTTGCCTTTACCGGTATACTCATACAACAAAGTTAGTGCTTAGCATCATATGGAAAGCAAGGCAAAAGGAATATTAAACAGGCACTGCATCATTTCCACCGGCGAAGTAAACAGACAGCCTTTCTTTTATAAAACCACGCCTTTGCTTTTCTCTTCCCCCTCTTCCCAATTATTCGCTTTCCATTTTCTTGTTGTAGGCTTTAATGAAAATAGCCCCGAGGTTTTTATACGGGGGCACATAGTCATCCCAGCTTTCCCTCATGCTTTTGTTGGGATCTGCATAAAACAATTTGGTTAGGGACGCCCACATATCTTTCCATACAATAGCTTTGCCTGCTGCCAGTGTTTGATTGATGTAATTAATAATAGGTTTATTGATATCCCCTTTTCCTATTTCTTTTGTGGAAACAATATGTGCATCGGGAGATATATCCAGTATCTCACTGAGGTTTTTGTACCCTCCGCAGGAACCAAGCAAAATAATTTTTGCACTGCCGGGCATGCGGGCAATAGTTCCCGGCAGCCAATAGCTGTGCCCCCTGTGAATGATGATGGAAGGAGAAAGATCTGATTTCCTTAAATAGATACCCAAATGTTTTTGCGCCGTGTCATCTAAATTCTTATCACTGTCTAATGGCAGGTTGGCATATACCCACACCGGCTTTCCTTTGATGGATTTTATTTCCACCCATTCTTTTTGCCTGGTTATTTTCCAGTCTTTTGCACTGAATGAATTTACAAATTGCGGAAAGTGTTTTTTACCATCATCATCACCATAAAAAAACACCTGCTGTATCACCCTTCCTTTTTCATCGGCCAGGTAATTATAGTCTAATGAATAAATAGACGGGATACCCAACTGGCTGGTAAGGTCAATGTTATTATCATTAAACGAAAGGAATATCTGTTTTAATAAACCATAGATAATTTTTCCTTTGTGGTTATTTTCCTCAATGCTGCGCAGTTCATTTTCGGTAACATTGAGAAGCAGTTTTTTCAGTAAATCTGTATTGGTTATGCTGCTGTAACTGTCTGCCACATCCACTGCATCTTCCAGGTTTGTTTTTTCATCCAGGTTGGATACAAACGCCTTCATTAAGGTGGTGGCATTTTCCTGCGGCATCATCTTCAGCACAGTATCCAACTGGTTAAAGTTAGCTGCCATTTTAATGAACTTTTTAAAGAAGTCCATCTTCACATTCATCAGTAACTTATCCGTTCTTGGGATGGGGCCAAGCAACTGGACAAGGCGGGTGAAACTATGCTTGTAACTGGAAGTATAAATGTCGTTTTCGCCCATCACCATCATATAATACAATTCTTCTGCACTTAATGGCTGAATGGCTTTCATCCTGATTGCCAGGTTATTTTGTTCATGCAGTTCATTGATGGGTGTAATAAAATGCTGCAGTGATTTGCGCTGAAGCATATCCCTTAATCCATTGGTACCAAACATAGCAACAGGGGTATCTTTCCGCACAAGCCTTTCATAGTAGCTGATCTCTGTTTTTACCAATTGTTTAAAATAACCAACACTGTCATAACCGCCTGGCCCGTCATCAACATATTTCCTCAAACTGTCGATTGACTGTTTTTGATGAAGGATGTCATCTAAAAAAGGATAGTAACGCAAGGCATTGGAAGTTTGACTGAGTTTAGCAACCGCCTTCACCATTGGGTTGCTGTTACGCCGGATCAATTTGGCTTCCGGCGAACTGGAGGAAGAAGCATAATCATATAATTGCTTGGGGTTATTTTTACAGGCCAGCACTACCAAACTATCGGCAAAAGATTCGTTGATGTAAGGCCTGATGCTGTTCAAAATATTACCCGGGTTAGCAGCACTGTATTTCAGGTAAAGTATTTTCCTGCTTTCCTGGAAACCAATGTTTTTATTGAATATTTCTGAATTGATAAGGCCAACCTGATAAGGAACTTCTTCAATAAATGGCGCCATACTCTGGCTGTCAATATTGGCCTTTAATATTTTTTCAAAATTGTCTATCAGCAACGGTGCAAGGGCAGGGTTTAATTTCTTCAGTTTCCAGTTTACCCTGAAAGCACTTACAATTTCTTCCACATAATTCAACTGGCGTATCTTATCATTATTAGATGGCACTTTACTGTTGCCTTCGATAAAACAAAGTATGGCTTGTATTTTCCTGGTCAGGGCATCGGTAACCTGCAGGTTAATTTCCTCGTTGCTGCTCACTTTAATAAGGCTGTCCATTTTCCCATCAGCCCTGTCACATTTCAGTTGTTCTTCCCTGATCCTGTCATGAAAACGTATACGTTGAAAAGGGATCGCCACATTACCGCACTGGGCATATAGGTGCATACTGCTGAATAAAGCAAGGAAGTGTACGAAAAATTTTTTCATGTATATTTTTGGATTACGATGTCTACAAATTTAAGAGTTGCTTTTTAATTGCAGCAATTCTATAAAAGGTATCAATGGCAGGGTTGGCTGATTTGATTAACAATTTGATAATATGACTGCCATTTATAACTGGCAAATTAATAAATATGATAGACTACTTTTGCGCAGGAAATATTGTATGAGTATTGTTAAAAAAATTTTAATTGCTGATGATGAACCGGATATTCTGGAGATAATCCAGTTTAACCTGCAGGCTGAAGGTTACGATGTAGTGACTGCAAAAAATGGTGACGAAGCGATTGAACTGGCAAAAAAACATCAGCCCAACCTGATTATTCTTGATATCATGATGCCAGGTAAAAATGGTATTGAAGTGTGCAATATACTGAGGATGCAGCCCGCATTTAAAGAAACCCTAATCGTATTTTTATCGGCCCTTAATGATGAAAGTACAGAAGTACGCGGGCTGGAAACCGGTGCTGATGATTATTTAACCAAACCTATCAGTCCCAAAGTATTGCTAAGCAAAGTGAATGCTTTGTTCAGAAGGCTGAATAAAGAAGAACTTGACCTGGTAAAAATTGGCGACCTGGTCATTGACAGGGAAAAATACATCATTCGCTACCAGGGTAAGGATATCATACTGGCAAGAAAAGAATTTGAACTGCTGGCATTGCTGGCGTCAAAGCCGGGTAAAGTTTTTTTACGCAACGAAATATTGAACCAGGTTTGGGGTACCGAAGTAATTGTAGGTGACCGCACCATTGATGTGCACATCAGAAAGATCCGTCAGAAACTCAATTTGGATTGTATCACCACAGTAAAAGGTGTGGGCTACAAATTTGAACTGCTATAGTTGCCAATATTTATTTGCTGTCACTTCTGCAAAAGGGGTTAACCAGTTAAACTGCTGCTTTTATATTTTAAGGAACACCATCCCCACCTTTCAATACAGGATAAAATTAACCGTCAACACTGTAACTTGCAGCAAGCATAAGCAAAAAATATATGTTTTCAGCAAAAAATCTTTCCCCGCAGCAACTGTCAGCCGCCACTGCTGTTATTATAGCACTCCCAATAAGTACCGGCATATATTTTTTTAAACCGCTTTGGTGGGTTGCTGTAATATCATTTATCATCATTTTTACAGGATCGTTTGGGTTAATACTATTTATGGTGCAGCAGTTTGTGTACCGCAAGATCAAACTTATCTATAAACTCATCTACCAAACCAAGGCAAGCAAAAGGGAAGAGTTTTACTACAAAAATATATTACCGCAAAAAAGCATTGACGAAGTGAGGGAAGATGTGGAGCAATGGGCCAAACAAAGAAAAGCCGAGATAGAGGTTCTGCAGCAAAATGAAGCCTACCGAAAAGAATTCCTGCAAAATTTATCGCATGAACTGAAGACACCCATTTTTGCCATACAAGGCTATGTACATACACTTATAGGAGGCGCACTGGATAACCCGGATGTAAACAAAAAATTCCTCAACAGCACTTCAAGAAATATTGACAGGCTGGTAAACCTGGTAGATGACCTGGATGAAATTTCCAAACTGGAAAGCGGGGAACAACTGCTTTACAAAGAAAATTTTATAATACAGGACCTCATCAGGGATGTATTTGAATCGCTGGCTATAAAAGCGGATGAAAAGCAACTGAAGATGGGAATAAAGAAAGGCTGTGAAGTACCACTAACCGTGCATGCAGACAAAGAAAAGATAAGACAGGTATTCATTAACCTTGTGGATAATGCAATCAAGTATGGTAAGCAAAACGGACAGATAGAGGCCAGTGCATACAAGATCGAAGGCAGGAAAATTTTACTCGAAATAAGCGATGACGGCCAGGGAATAGGGGAAGAACATCTTGGAAGAATCTTTGAAAGGTTTTACCGCACCGATACTGCCCGAAGCAGAAAAGTGGGTGGCAGCGGCCTTGGCCTTTCCATTTGCAAACATATCGTGGAAGCTCACGGGCAAACCATTCATGCCAGAAGTACCGTTGATGTAGGCACTACATTCGGTTTTACGCTGGATGCCAGGAAAGATTGAAATCCTGCCGAAACCAATTACGCTTTCCCGTAAGCAAATTATATTTTCCGGGTTAGTAACCTGTGCTGAAAAAAAAGAACCCGATAAATCAGGTTCCGGTTTTTTTACTGCTTTAATTTCGTTTGTATCCCCTATATCTTTTCTCCGTAAATCCGCTGCATATCTTTAGCATTGATACGGATAATGAACTTATCCAATTTTAAACGCTTTGCTGCCCTGGCAAAGAATTCCTTTTTTCCTGTCATCACACCAAAATTATAAAACAATCTTTCCAGGGTAAGTGTGCGCCCTACCTTTTCATGCTTTAAAACTTTGAAGCCTTCTTTCTCCAGCAATTTTGAAAGGCTGTCTTTTGTAAAGAAATAAATATGCCCATCGCAACGTACACTTCTTTCCCTGTGCTTCAGCAGTTTGAATACCACAGAATCATAGGTTGGGGTTTCTAAAATTAATTTCCCTCCTTTCGTTAATAATTCATGGGCTTTACCAACAAAGGCAGAAGGGTCGCTTACATGTTCTATCACATGCGTAGCCACAATTACATCCACACTATTTGCAGGGATGTCGGCTTTATCAAAATATTCCCTGATAACCTTTACGCCAATCTTCTCCGAATAATAGGCAGGCAATAACAGCGGTTCAATACCCAGCACCTTCCAGCCTTTCTTTTTAGCCTCACTTAAAAACGTACCCGCAAAAGAACCGATCTCTACAAAAAGCCCTTTATTGGGTTTATCAACAAAATCTATTATTTTATGATAATCCTTTAACTGCAGAAACTGCTTTTTCAGGTATTGATTTTTTTCCGGCGTAAAGTCTTTTAGGGCTTCTTCAAAAGCAGCGTCACTGGTGCCATTGGTAAATTCTAAATAATTCTTTTCCACCGCACCTACATTATCTGTTTGCGGATTGGAGTAGATAAGACCACACTTTTTACATTTCACAATCCTGTGCACCTGGGCTTTGCCTGCAGGAAATAGCACATTGAAGTCATCTGAATTACAGATATTACATGTCACTGTTGTTTCCTGCAAATGCTTTTTTGTTTCCACATTCTCTTCCGTAAGTATCATTCTATAATCTTTTATTTTAAAGTATGAAGTTAACCAATCTGGATATTTTAAACGCAGATTACTGCTTTTTATTATATCAACCAGTTGGTAGAATAAATAATTTGTTACCATTGTTGTCCGAGATAAATAAAAGGGGTTAGGCTTTCGCCGCCCCTTTTATCATAGTTTTAAGTTACCACACCAAAAACTATGAATCAAAGTAACA
>JAYVUL010000397.1:0-19500 GCA_043787935.1 Chitinophagaceae bacterium
GCCTGCATTGTAAGCATCCACATTCTGTCCAAGTTCCGCTCCCGGGTAAATAAAACGTAACGGGAATGGATAAGTGGTGAGTAATCCATTACTGAATATGTTGGGCAGTTGTGTTCTGCGAATATCCAGGTAAGTTTCTGTAGCTACGGTAAACAACGCCAGCCATTTTTGATCTGCTATTTTTACAAGGTTTCCATCATGATTGCCAGGCAAAGTAATAGCAGGCTGTGCCAGGTAAGTTGTAATGTCAATTCCATCTACACCCCAGCGTTCCATACTTAAAGAAATGCCTTCACGATAATATGTAGCTGCATCGCCGGTAATATATCCTTTCACCGCCGCCTCGGCAAGAATGAACTGTATCTCATCGCTGTTCATAATTGTGGCCTTCAACAAATCATGAGAATTCTGTCTGAATAATTGTGAAAACCTGGATACTTTAAAGTTGCCGAAAATACCCCCGGCCGGAACATCATAATGGCCATTACCATTTAAAAAATCTCCGTACATACCGGAAATAAAACCTGCATATAATTTATTTGAATCCAGGATGTTGGCAGATTGGGCTGCGATATCCGGGTTGCTTCTGTTAAGATATTCCCAGGTAGATTCATCTGTGAATCCATTAGCATCAGTGGTTGAAATAGTAACTCCATTAAGCGCAGGGTTACTTGTCCATGGCTTTTCAGCCGGAGCCAGCCATACATGAAGCCGTGGATCATTTAAATTATACAATTTATCCGTCAGTGTTTTAGCAGGCCTTCTTCTGTCAAACTCTGAGTAATCCCAATTCAATCTTCCTCCACCCCATGAGTTTTCTCTTGTAGTGCCTACGTAAGAAATAGCAGCGTTGTCACCATTGCCGGTAAAGATGGGATGACCCGCAGGATCGTTCACAATGGCACTTATCTGCGTCCCTGCATCAGCTATTTTTTTTGAAGCCCTCATAAGTAAACGGAGCTTTAAAGAATTGGCGAATTTTTGCCATTTTACTTTATCGCCTCCATACATAAGGTCGTAAATGGAAGATACAGATTGAGTTCCCTGTTTGATAAGCGTGTTGGCTTCTTCCAGTTCATTCAGTAATCCTGTATAAATATCAACCTGTTTATCGTACTTCGGATACAATATTCCTTCCCTTCCTTTAAGGGCTTCAGAATAATAAATATCGCCATAATAGTCAGTCATAAAAGAGAATAATAACGCCCTGTATATTTTAAAAATCCCTTTGTAAGTAGTCGATCCTCTTTTATCAGCCAGGCCTATGGCGCCATCAATCAGCTTAAGAATATTCACGGCTCCATACAGATCATCGGTGGGATATTTAAACCCCTGGTAATAATTATCACCACCTTGAAAATTTCTTTCCATGTATTGTACCGCACCTGGGAGCCTGCTTTCATCATATCCTTTAACGGAATAGAACAAAGCGGTTTGTTTTATGATGGATGACAAGAGGAATGGATCATTCACATCTTCCACCGCATTTAACTGTTGCTGGGCATCGTAACTCCTCAATGAATCTTTACCGCAGGAAGCAGCAACGCAGGATATCAGGACCAGCACACTTAATTTTTTTATTAACGATTTCATATTTTATTATTAAAAGTGAAATTTATCAAAATCCAACTGACAATTTAAAACCATAAGAACGTATGCTTGGTAAAGTTGCTCTTAAAATACCCTGGTCTGTCCCTACACCCTGAAAGGCAGATTCAGGATCTTCATGACGGCCCGATTTGTTCCATTGAAATATATTTCTGCCAATTAAAGAGAACGTTACATTCTGTATCTTATACTTGCTCACCAGCTCATTGGGTAAGGTATACGCTATTGAAATCTCTCTCATCTTAAAGTTGGTTGCGTCGTAAGTACGGGTGGATGTAAAATTCCAGATCACATCACCGTAGCTGTTGGTAGGTATCTGGTAAAAAGTATTTTTAGGGTCCTCACCATTTACAATATAATCAGCATCAGTAGCATTTGCAGGATCGCCTGTATATTTAGGGTTAAGAAAAATTCCTTTTGCATAACTGGCATCATTTAATGTGTAAGAGGCCTGTCCATCGTTATTGTTATTGATGGCTTCATACTGGCTTGTACCCTGTGCCGGCCAGGCATGGCCACCTTGTGAAGCATCTCTTCCGCCACTCCACCATGGATTGTTTGGACCTGAGCTTACGGTGGTTTGCGTCATACCATCCGACTCCATGTATTTTTGATTTACAGAAACATATTTACCACCATATCTTAAACTACCCACCAGGTTTAAAGAAAACTGTTTATACCTGAAGGTGGTGTTTACACCGAGTATAAAATCAGGGTTGAAATTTCCCAGGCGGGCACGGTCTTTTTCATCACCAGAATTTTGAAACTCGCCACCGGAGGCATCCAGCAATGGTTGCCCTGAGTACTTTCCTGTTTTAATTCTCAAAACAGGATTGGCTTCATACATATTCCCGATTTCTTCCCCAACAGCTATCCTTACTTTTTCATTTCTTCCGTAATCAGCAAAAACATATCCATTTGGAGCAAATTTATCAGAGAGGCGTGTTATAACAGCTTTGTATTTTGTAAAGCTGGCGGCAAGGTCCCAGCTAAAATCTCTTTTCTTAATGGGTGTAACCCCTAGTTCAATTTCAAATCCTTTATTGCGTACATCACCAATGTTGGTTAATAAACCCGAGTACCCCGTTCCCTGAACGGTGGGGATATTATCAATCTGGTCTTTCTGATCTTTAACAAAATAAGTAAACCCAATCCTTGCCCGGTTATTAAACATGCCAAGATCAAAACCCCCTTCTGTAGTAATAGAGTGCTGTGGCTTAATATCTTTATCAACCAGGCTGGCGTTGATACTTACCACTTTGGCAGCCCCCCAGTCGCTGGCATCAAAACTATAGGTATCAATACTTCTTCTGCGCAACAGGCCGTTACCCACATCTGCTTTGGCAACACGGAATTTCAACAGGTTTACAGATGTAGGAAGTTTGAATGTTTCTGAAGCTACCCAGCTTAAAGATGCCGAAGGATAGAAGTAATGGATTTTTTCTTCTGCCAAAACACCATTCCAGTCGTTGCGGCCTGTTACATCCAGGAAAAGCTGGTTGTTGTAGCCGATCGTTGCAGTACCATACACGCTGTAGCTCTGTCCTGTTCCCCATCCTGAAGAGGAAACCTGTAATTGTCCCGGCGTTGCATTGATTAAAGTAAATAATGCAGGTGCTGAAAGACGGCCTGCTGTCATCTCAAGGTTATTGTTGTTAGAGTAAGCGTAGTTAGCCCCTGCGGATACACCCAGGGAGAACTTGCCAAAATTATTGTTGTAAGTCACTATCGCATCAGAGTTGATAAGCGATGTATTGTTATTGCCTGTTACAAATTTGCCCTGGTTATCAGGATCGCTCCAGGACATTCTTTGTTCGTAATATTCTTTCACATTTTCCATACCAGTTCTTACTAAAAAAGAAAAGTTTTTAGAAAGTTGCCAGTCTAACTGAATTTTACCAAAGAAATTATCCCTTTGAAAGCGATGCACATTTTCATAAGCCCACCAATAAGGGTTACCGAGATTAACACCTGCCTGGTCCGGGGCGTCAGGGCGGTTGTCATTCATGATAGCACCGTTTTGCCTGATGCCTTCAAATCCTTTTAACCAGTAATTATGCATCTCAGAAAGTGGCTGCAAGCTGGTAGGCCATGCATACAGCAAGGTATTTAAAACGGCATCATCTCCTCCACCTTGTATCCTTGCTTTATTGGGAGAATTGGTGTGTATGTAACTGGTGCTTACTGAAATTTTTACTTTGTTTGTGAGCCTGTATTCCGAGTTAAGGGCGATGGATTTCTGATCCACTTTTGTATTCGGCATTACACCTTTATTGTCCATATTAGATAAGGATAAACGAAAAGAACCTTTGTCATAATTACCCTGCACACTTATATTATTAGTGGTAGTATGGCCCGTTTCAAGATAAGATTCAATAGGGTTTTGACCACTTGACCGCATGGCTTTGGTTTCCCACTGCTGAGTTTTTACATTCCAGTAATCAGAGGAAGTGGTACCATCCAGTTTCGGCCCCCAGGTATCAGTACCATCCAGTGCCCATGTATCAGCTCTCGGGCCTGGACCATATTCCATTTGAACCGGAACAAACTGGTAGCCCTTGTCCCAAACATTGGAAACTGTATAAGAAACACCCAGACCTTTTTTACCACTTTTACCTGATTTGGTGGTGATCATTATAACACCATTACCACCTTCCTTACCATACAAGGCTCCCGCACTACCGCCTTTCAAAATGGTGATGTTGTCAATGTCTTCTGGATTCAATTGCGAAAGTATATTGCCAAAATCAACATTGTCTTTTTGGGTTACTGTTTGCGTACCTACGGGGATACCATCAATTACATATAAAGGTTGTCCTTTCAGCGCAACGTTTCGGTCTCCCAACGTTGGAAGAGCCGTTGTGCCACGTATATTCACCAGTACCGAAGAAGTAGGATCGCTGCTGACGTTGGTAAAATTTACACCACTCACTTTACCATCCAGCGATTTTAATAAATTGATGTTGCTGGCTTTTACCAGGTCTTCTGCTTTTACTTCACCAACCGAATAGCCCAGTGTTTTTTTATTCCTTGTAATACCTAACGCTGTTACTATAACACCAGAAAGATCTTCCACGCTGGAATCAAGTAGAACATTTATTTCCGAAGCACCTGCCAGTTTTATTTCTTTGGTTTTATACCCTACCATACTAAAAATAAGGGTGGTGGTTTTTGATGGAACCTGTAAAGTAAACTTGCCGGAACCATTGGTGGTGGTTGCATTGCGGGAAGCTTTTTCCGCAACAGTAACATTGGCTAAAGGGCCATTTTTATCTTTTACAGTGCCTGTAATTTCTTCCGTTACGGGCGTGGTATTTTTTACAGCCACCACAATGGAATTAATCGCTGCCGATTGTTTTATTATGTAAACGTTGCTTACTTTTTCGTAGATTAAACCAACAGGGGTCAATACTTTTTTTAACACGGTGCCAGGGTCTTTAGGCCTGTTTTTTTCAATGTCATTGTCCGCAACTTTCACCTCTTTTAATGCGGCGGCTTCGTAACTGAAATACACATTGTACACCCGCCTGAATTTCTGCATAAAAATTTCCAGCGAAACAGTGATCCCGTCAATACCTGCAAAGCTTTCACTCATGCCAGCCTGTTCTTCAGGAGCAACAGATGCAATGCTCTGTGCCATTACATTGCTGGCTGGCAGCACCATCAAACACAATGCTATCACTAGGGTGGGCAGCAATTTCAAAGCATACTTTTTTTTCATACCTAATAGTTTAGTGTGGTTAAAACTGAATGTGTAACTGGTTGTGTTGTTCTGTTATTTTAAGATTCAAAGTTTTTGAAATGATGTTTGTAAAAGAGGCTAAATCAGTAACCGGGATGACAGCACTTATTTTTAACCGCTTTATTTTTTCTTTTGAAAACACTGTTTTAACACCATAATATTCATGAATCAGGTTGGTGATGTCAAGCAATGAAGTAGAAGAAAAATTCCATTTGCCTTCCGTCCACGCTGAATACAGTAGTGTATTGGTTGTTGATTTTATAAATGCATGGTGCAAAGTGTCAAGTTGTACTTTTTCGCCCGGGCTCATGTAAACGGCTGTCGAACTATTATTGTCTGCACTAACTTTTACTTTGCCGGTAGTCAGCACAATTGCTGTTGCCTTGCTGCGTGCATCTACATTGAATTCAGTGCCCAGTACGGCAATGGATATGGAGTTGGTGTGTACTGTAAAAGGACGGTGGTCTGCTTTTTTCTTTATTTTAAAAAAGGCGTTTCCTTTCAGTGTAATTTCACGGCTCTCATTGTTGCCGATGTTACTATTGTAAGTAATGGAAGAGTTGGCGTTCAGGATGACTATCGAACTATCTGCCAGAAAAATTTCTTTTATTTCTTTCAACCGAGTATGTTGTACAAGCACGGTTGCTGCTGTTACCACTGCAGGTTTTTTGTTTAAGAAGTATGCCGTCATTACAACGATGCCGGATACAACAGCAGCCACCTTTAGCAATTGCACCCCTTTTTGCCTGAGCAGTTTAAATGATTTAACAGGCTGATTTATCTGCTGATAAATAGTATGCTTTAGCGTTAATTTTTCTTCTGTTGTTAAAGGTTGTATTCCCTGTTGGATAGGCGATGCCTCTACCTTTTTTCTTGCACTTAAAATAGCTGGTTGTTGTTGTGGATTTATTTGCAGATAATTATTCCAAAATTCTTCTTTGTCAATTTCAGCATACAATACCCATTGCCTGAAGTAATCGTTTGCAGCAAACTGATCTTCGGTAAAGCCATCAAAAAAGGAATGATTTTTTTCCACTTCCTCATTAGAGAAGGATTTGAAGTATTGATACTCACTTTTTTTATTTTTTTAGAGTAGAAATTTTTCATGGGTTGTTTTTCAGGTAGCCATATTGCTTTGGCTACAGGAGTTAAAGGGGAATTTTTATAAAGAGAGGGTGTCTACAAGACAGTTACAAAAATAAAACACTAAACATCAGGTTGCGCAGGCGAAGAATAGACCGGAAGGCAAGGTTGTTGACAGACTGGTAATTGATACTGAGCTTTTCCGCAATTTGTTCATAGCTAAGGCCGTCATCAAAATGCAATTGGATCACTTGTTTTTGCCGGGCACTTAGTTTAGATAAGGCCAGTTTAAGGCTGGTCTTTTTTTCGTTATCGTTATCCCTGGAAATTAGGATACTTTCTATAGACTGTTCAGGCGATACCAATGACTCCTGCAATTGATAATGATGTGCCGGATTTTCTTTTTTGAGCTTTTTAAAAAGGATGCTGCGCAATACTTTGGTGAGATAACTTTGAGAGTATTGTATGTCAGAAATGGTATGCCGGTAATTCCATATTTCTATAAAAACTTCCTGCACCGAATCCTTTGCCAGGTCACGGTTCTCCGTGGTGTGCATCGCAGCAACAAACAATTTATCAACATACTTGTCGTACAAAAAACCCAATGCCTGCGAATCACCACTTTTCAGGCGGTTCCAGTAAACAGCATCAATATTGTGCAGGTTATCAGACATGTTTTGGTAAATGTATAAAGGCTAAGACAGTAATTTCTATCAGAAACGTTTCTTGATCTAAATGTAACTTAAAAATTGGATAATGCAAATACAAGGTGAAAAGAATTAGTCTTTAAGACTTCAATGAATAGGTACAAGGGTACATTAATCCCCCATATTTTTATTTGGTAATTGCTTTTGGATCAATCACTGCATATTTAATTGTCTCTCCGGATGTATCCAATTGATAAGAGTAAGTTATGTGCAGGAGACCATCACTTGTTTGGATAAGCGATGGGTAAGAAAAGCTGCCTTTACCACGTAGTTCGTTTTCCAGGCAAGATTTCCATTTCCATGTGTTGCCTTCATCATCCGAAATATAAAGGCCGAGCCTGTACCGGCCATCTTCAATATCATTGCCCAGGAAAGCCCATTTGCCATCCTGCAATACCAGCAACTCCACACTGGCGGTATTAGGGATAGTGGTTTTTGTAGCGGCTGACCAGCTTTCACCTTTGTTATATGATTCGCTTACCTGTACCCTTGATGGTGCATCACCATTGTCACGCATATACGCTGCAATGGCTCCATCTTTTTTCAGCGCAAGGGCAGGTTGCACATTGCCCCGGCCAACAATAGGCAGACTGGAATGCCAGGTGCTGCCATCATCATCTGAAACAGCGAGCATAGAAAAATTATAACCATCAGAGTACAGCGGCAATAATATTTTGCTGCTGTCCAGCAGCAATGGTTTAATCCTTGTCATCCAGCCAATGCTGCGTTTCCTTATATCCTTGCTGGCTTCAATGGTCAAGTCATCGTAACCAGGCGCATAAGCAGACCAGCCAGCTTTATTGTCCGGCAGTTCTTTAAATCTGGCTGCTACTTCTGCCGCAAAGTTGTCACCCGGTTTTAAAAGAATATTGTCCTGCCAGTTCCACACTGGTGTACCTGATTTTAAATAGTCTGTGGAGGTTTTAAAACGGAGAATAGAATACTCCCACTTGTTGGCTTCTACGGCAATCCAAACCAAAAAAAGTTTTCCCTTTTCATTGATGAAAAGTACCGGGTTGCAGTCAGGGATATTGTAAGTGTCTGCCAGTAAAAAAGCGGTGCTCCAGTTGCTGCTTCCTTTTTGCAAACGGGCACCCATAATTTTTGCATCATCCGCAGTACGTTCGCCGCTGCCCATAAACCAGGCACATAAAAAATCGCCATTGGGCAAGCTGACAATGGTGCTGCCATGTGTATGTTTTTCCTGCGGCGGAAAGATTAGTATGCTGAAAACCGGTATAAGTTTTTGCGGATCGGTTTGTGCTAAAGCCGTTTTATACAACAGCAGATACAGCATACAAAAGAGGAGTAACTTCTTCATCATTTTTATTTAGCAAAACTTGAAATTATATTTTATTTATGAGGACTTCCTCAAAAAAGTATGGTTACCATTTTTATTCTACACTAAAATCATATTTACCAGAACCAATTTGCAGCAGCACATACCCGGTTGTTTTACCAATCAGTTTTATATCTTTTAATAAATTAATAGAAGTACCATGTTCTTTAATTTGTGCCGCTGATAGAGCCGGGATATAAACCACAGCTTTGCTGTTGGCAGGAATTTCTATCTGCCATATAAAACCATTTTCATCCATGCTGCGGTTACTCACAATTAATCCTTGGGGGCATTTGTAACTGGCATGTACAAATTTCAGGTCAGGAGCAATAATGGGTTTCATTTCAATCGTTTTAAAAGCCGACGCAGAGGCTTTAATACCTGCAAGGTCTTCATAATACCAGGTCAGCAGATCGCCGATCATCATTACATGATTGGCAGAGTTCATAGCTGGGTCGGCTGTGTTGCCGTTCCATAATTCCCAGATGGTAGTGGCGCCCTGGGTAAGCATATAACCCCAGCCTGGATAACTGGTAGTGGTAGCTAAAAGATAAGCAATATCGGGGCGCCCATTGTTTGTTAGCGTACGCATCAATTGCTGCACGCCTATCAGGCCGGTGGTGATGTGGCCCTTGCCTTCATTCATGGTCTTATCTACCACCTGTGCAAATACTGCTTTGCGTAAATTGTCCGGCACCAGTTTAAAAGCCAGTGCCAGCACATTTGCGGTGGTGGTATTGTTGGCATAATAATTATCAATGCTGTTGAAAAACTTTTTGTTGAAAGCGGTTTTCATTTTTTGTGCTTCCATTTTAAAATAGCTGATGTCTTTTTTATTGCCGGAAATGTCGGCAAACCTTGCCATGATGTTTAGCATATCATAATAGAAAGCGGAACTCAAATAATCGCCGGGTGTTTTCCTGTTGGTATCGTTGGAAAAAATCAGGGTCAGTGTTTCGGGGGGCACACACCAGTCGCCATAGGTATTCTCTGTAATAATGCCATCCTTCATGTAATGGCTTTTTAAAAAGAGCAACCATTTTTTGATGGACGCATAATGACGCTGGATTGGAGCTGCATCACCAAACTGTTTGTAGAGTACGTCAATATTGTACACATAGGCAGAAGGCCAGGTGGTATTGTCAGTGTACATTCTCCAGTAGGCCGGTGCCACATCTGGGATACTCCCTGCTTCATTTTGTGCGTCTTCAATGTCCTGCATCCATTTGGCATAAAACAAATGGGTATTAAACATAAAGCTTTCGCCTTTACCAACTGCGGCTCTGTCGCCGAGCCAGCCCATCCGCTCATCCCGCTGCGGACAATCGGTTGGTATACCCCGGTAGTTGCTCCTGATTCCCCAGTACATGTTGTGATAGATATTGTTCAGCACTTCATTAGAGGTCTCTATACTGCCAATCACTTCCATATTATCATGCACCACTTTTCCTTCAATATTATCCACTGTTGGGGTACCCGGAAAACCTGTCACTTCAACATACTGAAATCCATGATAGGTAAACCTTGGCTCCCATATTTCGGCGCCATCACCATTTAATGTGTAAATATCTGTAACCTTTGCGTCGCCTAAGTTGTCAGTATAAATAGTGCCATCTTCTTTTAGCCTTTCCGCAAAACGGAGTTGCACTTTTGTCCCTCTTGCACCAGCTACTTTTAGAAGGACCCAGCCCACCATGTTCTGCGCCATATTAAAAACAAACATGCCCGGCTTAGGTTCAGTAACCGTTTGTGGTTTCATGGTTTGCGCAATGGTAATGGGCGGGTTAAGTTGCCATTGAATTACAGGTGCGGCAGGCGTTGTTAGCTGCACAGGCTTCCATCGGGCATCTGTTTTAAAGCCTGGCTTTGTCCAGTCTTTAAATTCTTTGGTGGCATCGTATTCTTCTCCATCAAATTCATTGTTGGCGATGATGGGACCATCGCCACTGATCATCCAGGAACTGTCTGTTTTTACCAATTGGGTACTGCCATCTTCATAAGTGATATGCAGCTGCATCAGCAGTTTTGGAAAACCATAGTTAATGCAATTATTTGTGCTGTCTTCCAAGTGCTGACGTATGGCTACAAAGCGGCCATTGCCCAGAATAACACCAACGGTATTGTCGCCCTTTTTAAGTTGATCTGTGACATCAAACGTATTGTAGAAAACTCTTTTTGCATAATCTGTTGGGCCGGGTGCAAGTACCTGGTTGCCAACTTTATTACCATTCAGGTACAGCTCATACAAGCCAACACCTGAAATGTATACTATCGCTTTTTTTATAGCATGGGGCACACTAAAATCTTTCCTTGCATAACGTGCAACCACTCTGGTAAATCTATCATCAGGTTTTTCTGTTAGAGAAAAAATACCGTCATAACCAATCCATTTTGCCTGCCAATCGGTTTTATGTAACAAACCCATCGACCAACTGGCAGCACTGCTCCATTCAGTTTCAATGGCATTGGTAGTCCATACTTTTACTTTCCAGTAACAGGTTTGAGTACTTTTTAAAGCAGTGCCTTTGTAGGTGATTAAAATAGAATTGTCTGAGAATTGCTTTTTACTATCCCAAAGATCGCCTATGTTATTTTTTAATTTTTCAGGAGAAGAGGCAATGAGAATCTGGTAAGCAGCCTGCAATACATTTCTTTGTTGTGATTGCAGTTGCCAGCTTAACCGGGGTTGTTTGAAATCAATTGCCAGTGGGGTATTGACAGATTCGCACAAGAGATTTTTTATTGCAACTTCCTGGGCAAAACAGGCAGCGTTTATGAATACTACAATAAAAAATGAAAGAACATACTTACGCATCTGTTTTAATATTTTACCAATAGAGACAAACTTCAGCTAATAATACTCAATCTCACATTGTCGAATTTTTTTAGTGAATGCTTTTCTTCGTTCACATTTCTCAAATAATTCATCTGTATCATTTCAATACCCAAACTCAATGTTCAATCAAAAAATAGTTACCATTGATTGAGTATAAAAAAACACCCCCGCTCTCTATAATCTTTACCTTTAGTTTTTATAAAGGTTTTGGTTGGTTATCTTTTTTACGATTTTTTAAACCTGCGGATTTATGAAACCCATAGTACAAATCTCTCTCGATCTTACCAATATTGATGAAGCATTGGAAACGGCCGCCATGGCCATGCGTGCCGGGGTTGACTGGCTGGAAGCCGGTACGCCTTTGATTCTTGCTGAAGGATTGCGGGGTGTGAGGTTACTAAGAGAAGCATTTCCGAACGTGCCCATTGTTGCCGATCTTAAAACTATGGATGGTGGTTACCTGGAAGCTGAGATGATGGCAAAAGCTGGGGCCACCCATGTGGTGGTGATGGCCCGTGCACATGAAGAGACCATTAAATGCGTGGTAAATGCAGGTCGTGATTTTGGTGTAAAAGTAATGGGCGATAACCTTGGCTGTGATAATATGGTCACAGCTTCCAAATGGCTCGAAGACCTTGGCTGTGATTATGTGATACATCACATCGGGTACGATGAACGCAGGGGCATTGCAGCCCTTGGCTTGCGCATGCCGAGCCCATTAGACCAATTGCAAGACGTAGTAAATGCGGTAACAATTCCGGTGCAGGCTGTTGGCGGGTTGTCTTTAGAACAGGCGATTCAATGTATGTCGTATGGTGCTCCGTTGGTAGTACTGGGTGCACCACTCACCATTGATGCCGATGCTTTTAAAACGGCCGATGGCAACCTCGAAGCATCGTTGCGGTTGATCTGTGATGCCATTCATGCTTATGGCAATGTGTGATATTTTCTGGTAAATATTTTTGGTTAAGGTGTTGGTAAGGACACCAACACCGGAGGAGTGCCGTGGCGGGTGTCCTCACCCGCTACCCGATTTTCTTAGTAAATGTTATTAAATTATAATTTCTTTTAAAAAATAAAAAATATGTCAGCAATAAAATCGGCAGCTGTTATTAACTTCTCTTCGGTAAAAGGTTCGGTAGAAATAAGAGAAATAACAAAGCCTGAAATTGGGGAAGAAGATGTGTTGCTGGAAGTAGCAAATGTTGGGGTGTGCGGCAGCGACTTACATCAATGGACGGCTGACCATAGCTGGCAGGTAAACTATCCCGTTGTGTTGGGTCATGAATTTGGAGGTAACATTATCGAACTCGGTAACCGGGTAACCAACTGGAAATTGGGTGATAGGGTTGTTAGTGAAACAGCGGCTGTTATCAATGCCAATAGTCCGTTAACAAAGACTGGCTTGTACAATCTTGACCCCGACAGAAAGGGATTTGGCTATGGTGTAAATGGTGCCATGACGAAGTATGTAAAAGTGCCTGCAAGATGTTTACACCATTTGCCGGATCAGCTTCCTTTTGAGCAGGCTTGTCTCACAGAACCCTGCTGTGTGGCTTTTAATGCGGTTGTAAATAATTCGCACATAAAACCCGGTGACCGGGTAATTGTGATTGGTCCGGGTACCATCGGAATACTTTGTGCTGCCATGGCAAAACTATGCGGTGCACAGGTGGCGGTTACCGGTCTTGAGGCAGACAGGCACCGCCTCAAGATAGCAACACAATACGGTTGCGAAGCCATTGTTGGTGATGCAACCGAATGGGCAAAACGTGCAGATGGCCTGGGGGCAGATCTTGTGATTGATGCAGCAGGTTCCAGCTTTACGCTTAAAATTGCACTTGACCTGGTGCGTCCGAACGGCCGTATCACCAAAGTAGGATGGGGACCTCAGCCACTTGGCTTTTCGCTTGATCCGCTGGTACAAAAAAACGTAACGTTACAGGGAAGCTTTAGCCATAACTGGCCGGTTTGGGAAAGAGTGATCGCATTGATGGCAAGTGGTCAACTCAATGTAAAGCCCATTATTGGTGGCGTGTGGCCCATCACTGAATGGCAGGAGGCGTTTGAAAAAATGCACAAGGGTGAAGTGGTGAAAAGTGTTTTAAAACCTGTTTAATATATGCGTTTACAAAATAAAGTTATCATTGTTACGGGCAGTACCACAGGCATTGGAAAAGCCATCGCCATTCGCTGTGCCGCAGAAGGCGCCAGCATTGTATTGAATGGTTTGGAAGAGGTATGGGGCAACCAAGTACTGGCAGAACTCGGCCCTGAAAAGGCAGCGTTGCACATAGAAGACATCAGCGCAGACGGAGCACCGGAACGGTTGGTAGCACTGGCTATAAAAAAATTCGGCCGGCTGGATGCAGTTGTCAACAACGCAGCGATTGTAGCATCTTCCAACATTCATACAACTGATAAAGTATTTTTACAACGGCTGCTGGCGGTTAATACCATTGCCCCTTTTAGTTTGATAAAAGCAGCCTTGCCTTATTTAGCTGCACAGCATGGATGTGTGCTCAACATTGGTTCAGTAAATGCTTACAGCGGTGAACCCAATCTTTTTGCTTACAGTGTAACAAAGGGAGCATTGATGACCATGACAAGAAACCTGGGCGATACCCTGCACAGAGAAAACGGAGTTCGTGTAAACCAGATCAACCCCGGATGGGTGCTTACCGAAACAGAAATGCAACGCAAAAAAGAACATGGCCTTGCCGTAGACTGGTATAAAGATCTACCTGCTGTGTATGCTCCTGCTGGTAGAATTTTAAAGCCTGCTGAAATAGCTGCTGCCGCCGTTTACTGGCTGGCAGATGAGTGTGGACCTATCAGTGGGCAAGTGGTTGATCTGGAACAGCATCCCTTCATTGGCCGCAACCCACCAAAAGACACTTCTACGATTCAAGCATCAAAATAACTAAAGACACCATGCCAAAACTTGCGGTATTCCCCAAAGCATTTATGCACGCACTTTGCAGAGACGGAAGCATGCTGGTAGAAGAGTGGATCAACCTGGCTGTGAGGCTGGATATTGACGGGCTGGAATGGTACGCCGGTTTTTTGCAGATGGCTGATAAATTTAACTGGCCCTTGTTTCGTAGTATGGTGGAAGACTATGGCAAAGTAATTCCAATGATGTGTTGCTCACCTGACTTTACGCATCCCGATAAAAAATTCCGGGATAAAGAAATTGAAAAAGAAAAGCATTGGATTGATATGACCCATGCTTTGGGCGGTAGTTATTGCAGGGTGCTTTCGGGACAAAGAAGGCCTGAACTTACCACAGATGAAGGCGTGCAGTTAGCAGCAGATTGTATTTACGAATGCCTGCCATATGCACAGGAAAGAAATATTACGTTGATACTGGAAAATCATTATAAGGATGATTTTTGGGAATACCCGGAGTTTGCACAACGGGCAGATGTGTTTTGCCAATTGGTAGCAAGCATTGATCATCCCAACTTTGGGGTTAATTACGATCCCAGCAATACCTATCTCGCTGGCGAAGATCCGCTTGAATTATTAAAGCGGGTGAGCAGCCGGGTTGTAACCATGCATGCCAGCGACCGCTATTTAAAAGAAGGCACCATTGATGATCTCCGCAAGGAAGAAGGTGGTGCAGCAGGCTATGCAAAGCGGTTGAGCCATGGTGAAATTGGCAAAGGTTTAAATGATTACGATGAAATTTTTACCGAATTAAAAAGAGTGGGGTTTGACAACTGGATAAGTATCGAAGATGGCGTGGATGGCATGGACCAGTTGGAACGAAGTGTTTCTTTTTTAAAGAAAAAGATACCTCTTTATTGGTCCGATAAATAATACCAATAAAAGATACAGAATGATGAGTATTGCAAAACCAAAAAATGCTCTAAGAAAGTAACATGAATTTTAAAGCCATATTATCTGCCTTTGTAATTTTTGCAACAAGCCTTCCCAGCTATGCACAGCAACTTCCCAAAGCTGTCACAAAAACGGCCATCACCAAATGGGTGAATAAAAAGGATTGGGCCAATGGATTGCAGTTATCATTGCATTCATCGGTTAATACAGATTCTTTTTACCGGGCTTATCATACCAGTAAAAAATTATGGAATGCGGCTTTTACATTTTTAAAAGATCAGAATTTAGATGACATCCAGCCTGGTAAATATCCCATCATCGGTGAAGAAGTATTTGCCAGTGTTACCGAAGCACCTTCTAAAAACAAGGAAGAAGTAAAATGGGAATCGCATAAGAATTACGTCGACCTGCAATACATTATCAAAGGGAAAGAAATGATCGGTGTGGCCGATACTTCAAAAGCTACCATTACAAAACCATATACAGTTGATGTGATCAATTACGATGCAGAAGGAATTTATTATACGGCTGAGCCGGGCAAGTTCTTTTTGTTTTTTCCGAACAATGCACACCGGCCATTGATAAAAGTGGAGGGGTATGATGTAGTGAAAAAAATAGTGATCAAAATTCAGATCGCTCCTGCAAATTGAATCGCAGTAAATTACTTTATCCAATAAAATTGCTTTTAATTTTAAATAATAAATCTGCCAATCATGCAAAAGATAACCCCATCATCACGCCGTTCTTTTTTAGGAAAAATCGCCGCAGGCTCTGTTGGTGTCGCACTGTCAGTCGGTCTTGGAGCAAAAATATTTGCAGAAAGAAATACAACTCCACTCTCAATAAAACCGGGTGACAACAACACATTTGAAAGTGATAAAAAGTTTGTACCGGTGATGATCACACCTTACAAACAAAACGGACAGATTGATTATGAAACGCTTTCAAAGCTGATGGACTTTTATCTGGCGGCGGGCGTAAAAGGTTTCTTCGCCAACTGCCAGAGCAGCGAAATGTATTTTCTCAGTGAAGAAGAAAGATTGTCATTAACAAGGCATGTGGTAAAGCGGGTGAATGGTGCTGTATCGGTTGTGGCAACCGGTTCTTTCGGCGATACACTGGAAGCGAAGGCAGAGTTTTCAAAGAAGATATATCACACCGGTATCAATGCAGTAATTATGATCTCCAGCCTGTTTGTAAAAGCCGAAGAAAGTGATGATGTACTGATGAGTAATTTTGAAAAATTCTTTTCGCTTACAGATAATATACCCATGGGCACGTACGAATGCCCGGCGCCTTATAAAAGAATTATCAGTCCGTATGTGTTTAAATATTTACTGGGTAGCAACCGCATGGTGTATCATAAAGATACTGCTATTGATTTTAATAAGGTAAAAGCAAAACTGGAACTTTGTAAAAATAACCGGATAGAATTTTATGATGCCTGTGTGGCCAACACCATGTATTCGTTGCAGGCAGGGGCGAAGGGGATGTCTGCCATTTCAGGAAATTTTTATCCTGAGATTTTAGTGTGGATGTGTAACAATTCAACCAACCCCGACAGGCAGGAAGACGTAAAATTTATCCAGGCGCAGTTGACAAAAACAGAAGATATCATTGCGCAGAATTATCCGTTGAGTTCAAAATATTTTTTACAAAAAAGAGGATTGCCAATAGAAGTTAGCAGCAGGGTATCTTCAACGCCATTGACTACGCAACAAAAGCAGGCATTGGACGATACATACAAAGTATTTCTTGGCTGGTGCGACCGTATAGGTATCCAACCGGTTAAGTTGTAATTTTTTGATTATCTCCATAGGAAATTTTTATGCTGTAATAAAGCTTGTAATACTATTTAAAATATTACTGACCCTATCTTTAGGAAATAGCGTGTTTGATCAACTTAAAAATTTCACCTTTGCATGAACCGGAAAATTTTAATATTCATTTTTTGTCTGATCAACCTCTCTTTGGTTGCACAGGATAATACGCATAACCTGATGCCCGTGCCGCAATCGCTGAAAGCGAATGGTAGCAAGTGCAGAGTAAATAGATCATTTACCATTGCAGTAAGAGGTAAGCCTGGCGACCGTGTGTACAAGGAAGCATCAAGGGCATTGAGAAGACTGGACAACCGCATGGGTTTTTTCTTTAAGCAGGGCAATATTAATTCAAAAGATACCAGCCTTTCAGCCACATTGCTGATTGACGTAAAACGGCCAGCCGCTTTATCATTACACGAAGATGAAAGGTATAAATTATCGGGTAGTACATCACAAATAAAAATTGTCGCCAACACCGACCTGGGGGCTATCAGGGCATTGGAAACCCTACAGCAATTGCTGAGTGTGGACGATGCTGGCTATTATTTCCCCGGTGTTGACATTGTTGATACACCACGCTTTCCCTGGCGGGGATTGTTGCTTGATATCACGCAGCATTGGATGCCGATAGACGTTGTAAAGCGAACGCTTGATGCCATGGCTGCTGTAAAGCTGAATGTGTTTCATATGCATCTTACCGAAGACCAGATGTTCGGGATTGAATCAAAAGCCTACCCACGGCTCACTTCAGTGGGTGCAGAAGGTAATTTTTATACACAGGAAAACATCAAAGAAATAATTGCCTACGCTGATCAGCGGGGCATAAGGGTGGTACCGGAATTTGATGTGCCCGGCCATTGTACCGCCATGTTAAAAGCATATCCTCAATTAGCAAGTGTAAAAAGGGAATATGAATTGCAGCGCTATTTCGGGGTGTTTGATCCGGCGCTGGATGTTACCAAAGAATATACCTATGCTTTTTTAGATACGTTGTTTACAGAAATGAGCCAGCTTTTTCCGGATGAATATTTTCACATTGGCGGCGATGAAAATACCGGGAAAGACTGGGAGCGTAGTCCCGATACCAGAGCCTACATGCAGCAAAAAGGCATAACCACTTACCTGCAATTTCAGACAGAATTTATCAGCCGCCTGTTGCCCATACTACAAAAAAATGGCAAGAAAATGATGGGCTGGGATGAGATATTGCAACCCGGCGTACCGCATGATATCATGATACAATCATGGCGGGGAACAGCGTCATTGGTGGAGGCTGCAAAAAAAGGATATACCGGTTTATTATCTACCGGTTACTATATTGATCTCATCCAGCCGACTGATTTTCACTATCTCGTTGATCCAATACCAGCTAATGCAAACCTTACTGATGAACAACAAAAATTAATTGTTGGAGGAGAAGCTACCATGTGGACAGAACAAGTAACTCCCGAAACAGTTGACTCCCGTATATGGCCAAGAACTGCTGCCATTGCAGAGCGTTTATGGTCTGCCGCAACGGTGAAAGATTTGGACGATATGTACAGAAGACTGGATAAAATAAATCTTTATTTAGAAGGGCTTGGCACCACACAAATAAAAAATAAAGGAATGCTGTTGCGCAGGCTCGCCAATGGTTACAACACAGCAGCGCTGGAGGTTTTAGTAGATGTGATAGAGCCATTAAAAATATACGAACGCAATGAAGGCGATACCATTTACACCGTTTTTTCTCCCTACACAAAAATTGCAGATGTTGCCACGCCCGATCAAAAAGTAGCCAGGGAATTCAGGAATACGGTGAGTGATTATTGCATTTCAAAACATAAAATCAAACAGGCGGCCATTATTGAAAAACTTGGTTTATGGAAAAAAAATGATGCCGCTTTTAAGCAGCTCATAAAGCAATCGCCGGTTTTGCAGGAGGCCGCCATTCTATCCACCAATTTAGCGTTAATCGCAACCATTGGTTTGGAGGCTGTACACTACATTGCCACAAAGATCTCACCGGCTTCTTCCTGGAAAGTCAATTCTATGGCGGTGACAAAAAAGGCAACGCAACAAGGAGGTCGTTGTGAACTTCAGGTAATTACGGCCATCAATCAACTTATTGTTATTGCTGCAAAAAAATAACGCCTTGTGTTTTGGAATGTATTGTTCTTTATCATTTCATAAAAGAACAATTGCGATCAGTCTGGCATAGCTACAAAATATTTAGTTATACGTCAGTGAGCATGGTGTAAACTCTACATAAAAATGGACAAAACGATAAAAAATCGATTTGTCCATTTTGGTGACCCCTATTGTACAATTCTCGAACCATTTCATCCCAGATTTAACAAGACTTGCTAATCTTTTGATGGCATAACATTAGCTAGTCATTTTTTATTAATTGATTATTTAATGTTTAGAGATAATAAAATAGGTATATACGTTTAGATCGCCCATTTCTTTAGCCTCCCCTACTAATTCTCGTTGGTTTATTCTGCACCATTTTCTCTACTAGCTTGTGAAAAATT
>JAYVUL010000398.1:0-8993 GCA_043787935.1 Chitinophagaceae bacterium
CTATCGATTATCAAGGGAGAACTGTCAATAATCAGCATCACCATATTATTTTTAAGAGACCGGGGTTTGTTAACAGGGAATCAATGTAAAGAACGCGGAATATAACCTGCTAATGAGTAGTACTTGCAGCCAAATTGTGGTAGCGAAAATGACAGGCAGTAGTGTAGTACAAATCCTACAACAATCGCTGAATGGCTGCTGAAATTTGGGGCATTCCCAGGTATTGCCGATATTTTTGAGACACTACAACTCAATATCATTAATAATATGCCGGGCAATGGCATACCGGGTAAGTTCGGAGTTGGTGGAAAAATGCAGCTTATCCATTATTCTGCTGCGATGTGTACTTACCGTAGATAAGGCCAGCGACAGCATTTCGGCAATCTGGGTCACTGTTTTACCCAGAGCCATAAGTTTAAAGATTTCAAATTCCCTGTTTGACAATAATTCATGCGGCTTCTTATCATATTTAATATCAATCAGTTTTTCTGCTATTTCGGGGGTGATATATTTCTTGCCTAATGATATCCGCTGTATGGCAGTTATCAATTCTTCGGGAGCAGAATTTTTATTAAGGTAGCCTGATGCTCCGGCTTTAAGCACCCTTATCGCATATAAATCTTCGGGATAAATACTAAGAATTAAAATGGGTAATTCCGGCTTAATCAATTTTATTTGTTCAAGGGCCTCCAGCCCGTTTCTGCCGGGCATATCAAGGTCTGAAATCACCACGTCCCAGTCTTGCTGGATAACTTCTTTTACCAGGGTGGCACCATCACTTACCTCTCTTATTTCTGCACTGGGGTATTCGTCTTTTAATATTTGTATCAGCCCCATCCGTATAAAGCTGTGGTCATCAGCCAAAATAATTCTTTCTATTTTCATATATACAACGGTTTACCTTATTAAAGTTTTAATGGTATACTGATGCTGATTGATGTGCCGTTGCCCCGTGAAGATACCAATTCAAACTGGCCTTCAAGCAAAAGTACCCGTTCTCTCATACCCAAAATGCCGAATGATTTTTTTGATTGTATTGCTTCTGCATCAAATCCCCGCCCATTATCCTTAACACTAAACAGCAGCTTGTCTTCAATAATATGCAATGAAGTTAACACCTTACCAGCTTTCGCATATTTTGTTATGTTGGTAAGTGCTTCCTGGTATACCCTGAAAATACAGGTGGTAATTTCCTCCGGCAATTTAAAGCTGGTTTCTTCCGTCATCATCTCTACCCGGATACCTGTGCTTTTTGTAAACTTAAGGTTTAACCATTCCAATGCTTCCACTAAGCCGTGATCATCTAACACCGTGGGCCGCAGTTCACTTAATATTCTTCTTATTGCCTTATTGCTTCCATCAAGCAGCCTGGTAACGTTTTTTAATTTGTTTTTTATTACCATGGTCTCCGGGGGCAGATTTTTATCCACCCAAACCACATCCATTTTAATAGCGGTAAGTTGCTGCCCCAATTCATCATGTATTTCACGGCCAATCCTGCTGCGTTCCTCTTCCCGTATCTTTTGCAGATGAGCCGTTAACTGGCGTAACTTTTCAGAAGTTTGTTTAATCCCTTCCTGCGACTTAACCCTTTCTGAAAAATCAATACCTACACCCATCACGCAGGGGCTGCCTTCATATTCAATGGATATTCCAGTAAAATAATAGGGGATTCTTTCCTTTGTTTTCAGCAATAAATCAGCCTGGAGCTCTTGCCCGCCCGTAGTGAAAACGGCATCAATAGTCTTAGAAACCAGTTCTTTTTCATCTTTATCAAAGAAATCAATCGCATGCATATCCCTGATTTCGGCCTCATTGTAAAAGGTTACTTTTTCAAAATTAGAATTCCATCTTAAAAACTTTCCCTCTTTATTAAACAGGTAAAATATTCCGGGCAAACTATTGACAATGGAATCAGATAGTTTTTTCTCTTTTATGATTTCATCCTGGGCATTTTTACGTTCAGTGAAATCCTGCATGGATCCAATCATACGGTAAGCTTTACCGGTTTCATCATGTAACACAAAGCCCCGGTCATAAATGTACACGATGCTTCCGTCTTTTTTAATGCTGCGGTATTCATCATACCAATATTTTTCACCCGAAGTAATGATTTTATAAACGCCATCCACCACCCTTTGTTTGTCCTCAGGATGAAAAGTATTGCTCCAGCCAGTGGCATGGGTAGGAGCCGGGTCATCAAAACCAAACATATTGTAAAAGCTCTCATTCCACCATACTTCCCCGGTAAGCAGGTTCCAGTCCCACAGCACTTCATTGGTGGCACGTGCAATCAGGTCAAATCTTTCATTTGATTTTTTTATTTCTTCTTCTGCTTTTTTCCGGTCGGTAATATCTATCACCATAGCCAGGGCTCCTGCATATTTACCCTCTTTCATAATGGGAGAAGTTTCCATTAATGTCCATATTGTTTTTCCGTCCTTTGTTTGTAAAGCAAAGTCATGCTGCTCTTTGATTCCATTCTTTCTTCGATTTATGTTGGCATCCGATATTGCTCTGCCCCGGTCATCCATGAAATCATATAATTGCCTGCCCAGCATTTCTTCTTTTGTATACCCCAGCATTTCAGCCATTTTATTATTAGCAAAAGTAGTATTGTTGTGTTCATCAATCGTCCAGATACCTTCCTGTGCGGTTTCTACTATCTGGCGGTATTTTTCTTCACTCTCTATAAGTTTTTCCTGCGCTTTTATCCGTTCGGTTATGTCCCTGGTAACAGCCAGCAACGAAGTAGTTTTTCCCTGTTCATTTTTCACCGGAACAGCCTGGGTTTCTAGCCAGCGGCGGGTTCCCTTTAATCCGGTTATTTCAAATTCAAGGGATCCGGATTTTCCGGTAAAGATATCCCGGGTAAGGCCTTCAAATGCGTTGCGGTAATCACTGTTAACAATATCGAGTACAGATTTTCCTATCACCTGTTCAAGACTGTCTGCTTCTATCATAGCAAGCCCTGCAGGATTCATGTCTTCCAACTCATTGTTGATGCCAAGCAGTTTTACACATTCAGGCTCTGCCTGCACAATGGTGCGGAGGTAGTTTTCCCTTTCTTCCAGCGCCCTTTCCACTTGTGTTCTTGCGGTAATATCCTGCACAAGCGACATGATGGTAACCACTTTTCCTTCCTTGTCTTTTAATACCGAATTAAACCATTCGCAGGTAATTATCCTGCCATCTTTGGTATAATTTTTATTGATAATTGAATTCCGTTCAAGCTGGCTTGTTGTAAGTTGATTAACAATTTCACCTACATCCGGCAGGTGTTCCTCATACACCAGGCTAAACCCGGTTTTCTGTTTTTCTTTGAATTCTTCCTCAGTCCAACCAAAAATTTCTTCCGATCTTTTTGACCAGGATTTAACAAAAAGATGTTGATCCCATTCTATAAATCCCAATGGAGAATTTTCGATGTGAAACAGCAACCTGTCAAGAACTGCTTTCATTTCATCCGCTGCTTTTTTCCGTTCGCTTATATCACGCACAAAAGCCAGCAGCCTGCCATCTGCCAGTAATTTTGCATTTATTTCAACATACAGGGGTATTCCATTTTTCCCCATCATTCTTCTTTCGGCAGATGCCGGCTCCCCTTTTTTGAGTTTGTCAAATTGAAATGGATTTTGTTTGATATCCTCCAGCAGGGCAAAGTCATAAATGGTTTTTTGCAACAATTCTCTTTCTGAATATTGTGTCAATTTGCAGCTACTGGCATTCACGCTGATGAACCTGCCTTCTGCATCCGCAATAAAAATCGCATCCGATGCCTGCTCCACCAGGGTACGGTATTTTTCTTCGCTTTCCTGTATTGCCTGCTCAGCTTTTTTACGATCATCTATAGTAATCCGGTACCCCACTATTTCCAATGGCTTTCCGGCGTCATCTAAAATTAATTTCAATTCATCATACATCCATACAAAACTGCCGTCTTTTATGCGGAACCGGTACTCATGGGTATGTTGCCTATTTTCAAACAGGTGAATAAGGCCTTTCATCACTTTTTCCTTTTCGCCGGGATGAATATTATTTGACCAGAAATTGGGGTCATTCAAAAAATCTTCCGGCAGGTAGCCAGTTTGTACGGTAATATTTTCGCTGATAAATGTTGCTGCAAAAGGGAATTCTGCCTGGCTGGAATAAATAACGGCAGGTGTGGAAGATAATAAAAATTGCAGCCTGCTTTCAGCAGTTTGTAAAGCTTCGGCTGCTTTTTTTCTATCCGTAAGGTCTATACCCATGCCTAAAATACAATTCTTTCCTTCATAAACAATCATCAATGAATTGATATAGAAAGGGATTTTGGTTTTGTTTTTTGTTAATATTTCTAATTCAATACCGGTTGTAGGATGCAGAAAAACATTTTTCATTCGCTCTTCAATTATTTCCTTTTGACTAACATCATAAAAATAAAACGGCTTCATTTGTCTTATTTCTTTGCTGTTATAGCCGCTAATGTTTTCAAAATACTTATTCCACAATAAAAACTTTCCGGATTCATCATAGAGGTAACAAATACCGGGCAGGTTATTTAAGATTGTTTCGGAAAGTTCTTTTTCTTTGATGATTTGTTCGGCTGCTTTTTTGCGCTCAGTAATATTTCGGCCAAAACAGGCAACTCCATTTATTTCATTACCAATATAAATTGGATGCAAGTTTATTTCAAACCAGGAAATATCAAGACTTTTAGTTGGTGCATTCATTATTTCTTTTACCAATGTTTCTCCTTCAAGTGCTTTATCATAACAATCTTTCCAGTATTGCAGGTAATCATCCTGAAAATAATCCTTCATCAAAAGATTATCTCCCGGCTTTATTAAAAAACCAGTAACATCTTTCATAGCTTCTATAAAAAATCTGTTGCCGGTTATCAGTTTATAATCTTTAGTCACACTCCACATCAGGTCATTAGTGCTGTTAATCAGTGCATCGTTATTTCTGCGCTCTTCCTCTTTTTGCTGCGCTGCATTTTTAAGTTCTGTTATATCTGTTATGGTACCAACATAGCCCAC
Organism: Chitinophagaceae bacterium; assembly: GCA_043787935.1. Classification (GTDB taxonomy): domain Bacteria; phylum Bacteroidota; class Bacteroidia; order Chitinophagales; family Chitinophagaceae; genus Ferruginibacter. The sequence continues at coordinate 5,022 of JAYVUL010000398.1, forward strand.
TACTTCATTTTCAGCATTAGTTTCGGGAATAGCCTGCCCTAAAACCCAAACGATGTTGCCATCCGGTTGAGCAAACCGATAGGAAGAAAAAGACAGTTTCTGGCTTTTCACCGCTTCCTTCCAACCTTTAAGGGTAGCCTCTTTATCTTCTTCATATACAGCCTTCAACCATCCATTACCCATAGCATCTTCAGCCGAAAGGCCGGAAATGCTGCACCAGCGTGGATTTACATACGTGGTAGCACCATTTGCATCTGTATGAAAAATTCCAACAGGAGCTATATTTGCCAATGCCTGGTAGCGCTGCTCGCTTTTAAATACGGCTTCTTCAGCTTTTTTGCGGATAAATTCCTTTTCAAAATTCTCTAAAGCAAAAGAGATGTCGCTTGTTGCCTGTTCCAGTAATGCAATTTCTGTTTCATCAAAAAAGTTTTTCTCACCGGCATAGAAAGAAAAAGCGCCGGTCACCTGTCCGAATTTTTTTATCGGCAATGCCATGGAGGAAAGATACCCCCGGCTGCCAGCCTCCTCTTTCCATGGGTTCATTTGCGGATCACTTTCAATATCATTGCAGATAATAAATTTCCCCTCTCTTATGGCGGTGCCGGTAGGGCCCCTGCCTTCAGGTACATCAGCTACAGAAATGGTTTTTATTTTAGAAAGATACCCCTCTTCTTCCCCTGCATGCATAACAGGAATCACTTCCTTTTTGTGTTCATCAATTATTCCAATCCAGGCCATCCTGAATTCACCCAAATCAATAGCAATGCGGCAGGCTTCTTTATAAAGGGTCTTTTCATCTTTTATCCTAACAATCATCTTGCTGATCTGGCTTTGGAATAAATAAAGCCTGTTATTCTTTTTAATTTTTTGTTCTGCTACTTTTTGTTGGGTAATATCCCTGAAAAAAACAGATAAGCCATCAGGAGAAGGATAGATATGGTTCTCGAGCCAAATACCAAGAGGGGGATAGTACTCCTTCAAATAAAGATATTGCTGCGATGACACAGCTTTATTAAAAGCCATATAAAAAGGCAGGTTAGCAGCTTCGGGAAATTCAGTCCAGATATTTTTGCCAACCAGTTTACCGGGATCACTGCCAAGGATTTCTCCTGCTTTCTTATTTACATATGTATAACACCAGTTGTTATCCAGTGCTACAAAACCATCTGTTATGCGGTTAAATGTTTCTGACAGAACATTTTTTGAGAATAACAAATCATTGGTTCTTTGCAATACCCGGCGTTCCAGTTCATCGTTTTGTTTTGCCAACACCAGCGCTGCATTCTTTTTTTCAGCAAGGTCGCTTCTTATTTTTTGAAAAAAGAAAGCAGCCAGCAGGAGTATAACTGCTATTACCGATACAAGTATCCTGTAAAGGCCTTCAGCTTTAGTTTCATTCTCCAGCCTTTTTTTTGCTAATAAATCAATATCAGCAGTTTGAATTTTATCAATCAGCAAACGGATACGGTCTGTATAAAATTTACCTTCGCCGGTGTTAACCATTGCTGTAGCATCAATTGCTCCATTTAATTCACGTACAGAAACAGTTTTATTAGAGAAGTTTATTTTTTGATTAACGTAGAAAGAAATGGAGTCTGCAAGTACCTGGTGCAATGGGTTATCACTGGTAAGAACTTTTAGCCTGGCCAGTTCATTATATATTTGCTCCTGTGCTTTTTGAAGCGGCTCCAGGTATGTTTTATCGCCGGTAAGCACAAAGCCTCTTGAGCCGGTTTCATTATCTACTACATGCGTTAATATTTTTTCTGATTCAATTAATGTTTCCTGCTTGTGCAACACCATTTTGGCGGTATCAATTACCCGCTTCGATTGATAGACTGAAGCCATAATAATTAAACCAACAGAAAGAATCAGCAGCGCAATTACTGTTATCAGTATTTTATCAGTATTTAATTTCAATTTCAACAGTAACAGGTTTTATAAAATAAGCAATATTGGAATGAAGAACCATTTTAGAAATATGGCATGTATACAGTTAGTGTAATTTAACAATAAAAAACGATGGAATGGGTTTTCGGTTTGAAAGATTACTGCAACAGTTTTTCAATCCTGGTCATCCTTTTGCCTTTGCTCCTGCGATCACCGGCCGGAAACCATTTTTGGAAATGGTGCTGAGTTCTTTGCCGATCCCTGAAATGGAAACAAAATTCAGGGGGAATTCCAGGAGCACATGCGTAAAACTTAAAAAGAATAACCACTGCAAGCCCACTTTGTAGCTATAGGCATACAGCCCGAGCGAAACCAACCAAAGTATTATCACTACCACGAACCTTGCTTTGGGTACTTTATGCCAGCGGATAATCTCTGTTTTGCTAAACCAGTTAAGGTAATGGTACAGGTAAGCAAATGCGATGAACCTGGTTACCAATATTCCTGTTGAAGATTGAAATACCAGTTTAGACCATTCCGTATCATAAAATGCCCGGTACTGTTCATTGGTGGTGATGGAGGCCGGCACCGTTACTTTCTGGTCAAAGAATTTATCGAGAATCTCTTTATTCAATCCAAAAAAACCTTCTCCTGAAAGTGCATTGCCATAAGCTTCCCGGCCATAAGTGGTAACGGGTACAAAAGCGTTTTCCCTGAAAAGAAAGAAAAGGAGCAACGGGCAAATAACGAATACCACTACCGACCAAATACCAGATTTACTCCTGCTCTTTAATGCGCCAAACAGCATAAAAAAACCGGTGAACACATATACATGAATAAGGGTAGGTACGAAAGAAGTAAGCAGCATAGTCAGGGTACCTTCTTCCTGTGTAGCAGCCAAATTATCGTTGTACAATTGTCCATATATCCCCAGGGATAAAAAAAATACAAATGCAATACCCAGTATTTTAAGCAAATGGTTTTTTACAAAAGCCACTATCAGCCCGCTGAAGAAAGCGATGAACAGTAATTTTTGATAAATGTTCCACCCCTGGGCCATTTCACTATTTTCTTCATTGTTGAATGGCCACCATTTATAAATACCTGCAAGGTCCCAAAAGCACAACAGAACGCCAATGATGAGTAAAATAAGGAAATCGTATTTCCCTTTGGCAAAATACTGCCTGTCGTGCAGCCAGCTTATCTCGGTTAAATAATGCAGCGGCCCCATGAAGGCATAGGCAAATAAAAAGACTTCAAAGGGCATTATAAAAGCCGCAATACAGCTAAGCAACATTAAACCGATATTCAATGCATTTATCCTGTTGTCTTTACTGAGCGCCATAATTGTAAGAATTGTCTTTTATGAAAAGCAACTGTAACAAACCGATATTTTAAAGATACCCTGGTGGACTAAAAAATTAGTGTCACAGCACTTTACAATTAATTAAAAAAATATTTTCAAAGATAATAAATAAGCCTGCCAACGCCTCAACTAAAGTTGGGTTAATCAGCAGCAAAACAAAATCGAAGAAAAGGATTATACCAATTTACAGAAGGTAAAAAAGTTGGCGGCCTGTTTTTTTTATGGTAAACAATTCATTAATAACAAGGGTCTGTTTTTATGCTGGAACTTCCATTGTTAAACAGTATACCCGGGCTGTCTGTGGCCGTTACAGAGGTATCGGAACTGTTGGAATTACATGAATCGAATACCAAAATAGGTAACCATAAAAAGACAAGACTTTTCAGGTTCATATTTTAAAAATCTCCCGGGTCTTTGTTTAAATCTCATTTGTACTTATCCAGGCAAACTACACACCAAGGGGGTAATTTACTCCTGAAGTGATTAATAAAACAGGATAAGGGTCATAGAATCGGCTGATATAAATGTTATCAAATAGCCTGTTTATTTTATCAATGGCTAATCCTTCCAGATGAGTACCTGCTCCGGCCCACTGTTAAAAATGCCACCGCACAAATGCTTCCATCGCAGCAAATTGTGTAAGCCCCAGCTGTGCATACAACTTTGCTGTATTGCTGTTGCGTTCTTCCGCACGTTGCCAGAACTCACGGGCA
>JAYVUL010000399.1:0-16423 GCA_043787935.1 Chitinophagaceae bacterium
CCGGCTTCAGAGCCGTTCAAGCTGATCCTCGTCGACCTCGAACTGCCCGACGGCAACGGCATGGAGTTGTCATTGGATTACAATGTAGTTACTCTTAAGCGTACCCGAATAATGCACCTCACTTTGACCAATTTACCTTTGGGTAAATGGCGATATTTTACCTCTGAGGAAATAAAAACAATGGAAATTTCGTTGGCGCAGTCAATAAAAACAGCCAATGCATCGTTAATAAAGGAGACTGATTGGTATGAGTAAAACCGTAAGCAGCAAAATACTGAATGTTTATTTTAAAGGATGGAATTAATGAAATAATTAAACATTAAGTTTATTTTTGCCCTTTTTAATCCCACCTAAAGAAAAAAGACTGTGATTATTTAAAAGTTTATTTTTATGCGGAATCAATTTGCCTTCAGAAAATAAGGGTTTTAAGTTTTTGTTGCCTTTTCAGTTTTTTTTGAATTAAATGATTGCAGTTAAAACCGGGCTGATGGCTCACTCAAAAAATCACATTGCTCAAAAAGGCAATACTATAATTTTAAAGAATAAATATGTTGCGCATGATTATCATAAATACGCTGGGTGAAGGGGAATACTATTTTACCTGATTCCTGTTACTTAGGTTATTTTTAAGTTAACCGGAAAAGGATGCGATGCAGATCCGCCAGCATTTGTGTTATTTTGTAAATCCAATTCATGAAATTTCTATTTGGCCTCCTGATTATTTCTTTTTGTCCATTATTATCTGATGGGCAATGTCCTGTTATCAATGCCACAATGATCAATGCCTGCGCCACTTTTCCATCAGTATCTGAAGGGATCAATGAATTTGTTTTGTTCAGTACCACTGCTGCTGCAACTGCCGGAAGTTACACCTTGTCTTACGGCCCCAACAATCCGCCTGCCAATGGAAACCCGGTTAATAACCTTGCAGGGATAAATGCAAGAACGAAGAACGGAACAGGAACCTTAACCTCCACAAATGGCTGCATCATTAACCTGGTTACTTCTTCCGCAACAGTAATACCTGCCAATAGTAACGTAATATTTATACCATCAAATTTTGATGCCAATTATGACCTAACCTCAGTTTGCAGTACGGGTAGCTTGTATGTTGTTTTAATCAACATAAATGCTCCGCCAAGTAATAACTGGAACCCGGGTGGAACATTTGCCAACAGCAGCGGTAATATTCCCCGGTATTTGCAGATTTCCAACGGGGCTAATAATTGTATGTCAGACATCAGATCTTACATTGGTAATGGATGGTTATCAAACACTGATGGCAACTCACTTTGGTGGGATGCTGCCGGCAATACTGTTTACCAAAATAATGGTTGTTCTACAATCATCCCTCCTAAGCCAACCATAACTCCCGGAGCCATCGGAGGGGTATGTGAAGGATCCGCTTCCACCAGTATGCCTTTCACTACTACTGGTAATCCTGATAAATACAGTATAGATTGGAATAATACAGCAAATACAGCCGGCTTTACCGATATTACTGCTGCTGCGTTACCTGTTTCACCACTTACGCTCAATTTGCCTGCAACAGCTGCCCCTGCAACGTACACAGGAATTTTGACCGTTATCAGCAGCCTTACAGCAGATACAAGTATTGTACAAAATATTACAATAACAATCAACGCAGCTCCGGTAATATCAACTCAACCGTTAACAGATACACAAAGGGTTTGTCAAAATGGAGTGGTTACTCCATTGAGTGTTATAGCCGCAGCAGGCAGTGGCACTATCAGCACTTATCAATGGTACATCACCACATTGCCAAATAATACCGGTGGCAGCATAATCCCGTTTGCAAATGCTGACACCTATACGCCCTCCTCTTCCAGCATTGGCACTATTTATTTTTATTGCAAGGTTACTAACTCAAATAGCTGCAGTACAAAGAGCAATGTATCAGGGCCATTGATTGTAAGTCCGCCGGTAACCACCCCCAGTGCTGCTGCCATCAAACAACCAACCTGCACAGACCCAACCGGAACAATATTGGTAACTGCTCCTGCTGGTGCCAATATCCAGTACAGTGTTGGCGGTGCTTACCAATCAGTTGGTACATTCGGTGGCCTTGCACCTGACAGTATATACAGTGTAACGGCAAAAAATATTGTGACGGGTTGTATTTCCAGCATTAAACTTGTTACCATTAATGCAATACCAGCAGGGCCAGCAACGCCTTTTGGTACCGTAACAATACAACCAACCTGCCTTACACCAACCGGTACAATAGTAATCACCTCTCCAGGTGGCACAAATATTCAATACAGTGTTGGTGGAATTTACCAGTCTGCAAATACCTTTTCTGGGTTAACGGACGGAACAACCTATAATGTAACTGCAAAAGATACTATTACCGGGTGTATTTCGGCAGCATTTCCAATAACGGTAAATACTGTTCCGGCAGTTCCAGCCTTGCCAACCGCATCTATTTCCCAACAACCAACCTGCACCGATCCAACAGGAACGATCACTGTTACTGCACCGGTTGGGGCAGCCATTGAATACAGTATTGGTGGTACTTATCAGCCAGGTGGAATATTTCCAGGGCTTACTCCCGGTGCTGCGTATACTGTTACTGCAAAAGACAATATTACCGGTTGTATTTCGGCAGCACTTCCTTTGACGGTGAATGCCATACCAAATGCCCCGGCAACGCCAACAGGCAGTATCACCACACAACCAACCTGCACTACACCAACAGCAACGATTACCCTAACCGCACCCTCCGGTACAAGCATTGAATATAGTGTTGGTGGAACTTACCAGTCAAGCGGCATATTTTCCGGACTAACTCCCGGCACTGCATACATTGTTACTGCAAAAGACAATATTACCGGCTGTATATCAGGAGCACTTCCTTTAACAGTGAATGCCATACCAAATGCTCCGGCAACGCCTGCAGCAAGCATCACCACACAACCAACCTGCATTTTACCAACAGGAACGATTACAGTAACTGCCCCCTCCGGCGCTACTATAGAATATAGTGTTGGTGGGGCTTACAAACCAAGTGGGCTATTTCCAGGGCTTACTCCCGGAACAACCTACAATGTAACTGCAAAAGACAATATTACAGGATGTATTTCTGCAGCACTTCCTTTAACGGTGAATGCCATACCAAATGCTCCGGCAGCGCCAACGGGAAGTATCACCATTCAACCAACCTGTACAGTTCCTTCAGGAACCATTACCATAACTGCACCATCCGGAACAAACATTGAATATAGTGTAGGTGGCAGTTACCAGGCAAGCGGAATATTTACAACCCTTACTCCGGGCATAACTTTTAATGTAACTGCCAAAGATGTTATTACCGGGTGTATTTCTGCTGCCCTTCCATTAACTGTAAATGCCATACCAAATGCCCCGGTAACGCCTACTGCAACCATCACAACACCGCCTGACTGTACTGTACCAACAGCAACTATTACCGTTACTGCTCCTTCCGGGGTTACCATTGAATATAGTGCTGGAGGCACTTACCAGCCAAGCGGAATATTTTCAGGACTTACTCCCGGCACTACATACAACATCACTGCAAAAGATAATATTACCGGATGTGTTTCTGCAGCACTTCCTTTAACGGTGAATGCCATACCAGGGGTTCCGGCAACGCCTACTGCAAGTGTTACCACTCAACCTTCCTGCATTAAACTTACAGGAACAATAACAGTGACTGCACCTGCCGGAGCCAATATACATTATAGTATTGGAGGTGCATACCAGCCAAGCGGTGTATTTAGCGGGCTTACGCCGGGTGTTACTTATTTTGTTACAGCAAAAGATATTTCGCTGGGCTGCGTTTCTGCACCCTTTGCTTTAACGGTAAATTTAATTCCCAACCCACCTGCAGCGCCAACAGCAAGTGTTACCAAACAACCTACCTGTATCACTACCTCAGGCACTATTACAGTGACCGCACCAACTGGTGTGGCGATACAGTACAGTAACGGGGGAGCCTACCAGTCAAGCGGCATATTTAGCGGACTTGCGCCAGGAAGCAGTTATTTCATTACTGCAAAGGATACCGCTACGGGTTGTATATCTGCCGTATCCTCACTTATAGTTGACGCTGTCCCTAATCCTCCCAATACACCTGTGGCAAGTGTAAGTACACAACCTAGTTGTGCCATACCCACTGGTACTATTACCGTTACTTTGCCAGCGGGCATTAATATCCAATACAGTATTGGTGGGGCTTACCAGCCGGGTGGTGTATTTGCCGGTCTTGCCCCGGGAGCTAGTTATTCCATCAGGGCAAAAGATACTTTAACCGGCTGTATTTCTGCGGTGCTTATTTTAAATACGGGCAATGTACCTGTAACCCCTGCTCCGGCAGCAATTGCACCGGTAACTTATTGTCAAAATGCACTGGCAGTGCCACTAACAATAGCTGGCAGTAACTTGCTTTGGTATGCTACTTCCACAAGTATTACACCACTATCTGCAGCACCAACGCCCTTAACGGCTGTACCTGGCAATACTTTTTATTATGTAACCCAAACCATCAATGGATGTGAAAGCCCAAGGCGTGCTATAACAGTTACGGTTAATGCAGTAAGTACAGCAGTAAGCGGTTTCAGATATAATCCTGATACAGTCTGCATCAACAGCAACAATCCGGGGCCGGTTTATGATTTAGGTTTTACCATCGGCGGTAATTTTTCTGCAACCCCTGCAGGTTTATCCATCAATCCCAATACAGGAAATATCAACCTCGCGGCCTCATCAACCGGTACTTATTCGGTTACCTATACTTATAATACTACCGGTTGTGTTACCGGCAGCCTATCCAACTCAGCTATTACCATCCTGCCCGCCGTACCAACAGTTACTGTATTTTCTTATACATCACCTGTTTGTAAAAATGCACCTGACCCGGGGCCCAACCTGAGAGCAGGGTTTACTTCAGGCGGAAAGTTTTCATCAAGCCAGGGGCTTGTCATTAACAGCAGCACAGGCATAATAGATGTGGCAAATAGTTTACCGGGAACTTACCAGGTAACCTATAATATAACGGCTTTGGGGTGCAGGCTTGCTACCAGTAATTTTTCATTTATAACCATAGTTGATACTACCGCACCTGTTACAGAATACAGGTACAGCCCAAGCAATGTTTGTATCAGCAGCGGCACCAACCCAACGCTGATAAAGGCTCCTGGCTTTACCACAGGCGGTGGAACTTTTTCTTCAACACCTGCAGGGTTAAGTATCAATCCTGCAACAGGAAATATCAGCATCGGCCTTAGTGTACCGGGTATTTATACCATCACCTATACAGTACCTTCTTTTGTATGCAGGCTTGCAGGCAGCTATACTACCACCTTTACCATAACCGCTTATTCAAACCCGGTAACAGGGTTCTCTTATTTTAGCCCTGTTTGCAAAGGTGATGACACTGCTATACCAGTGCCGGTTTCAGGATTTTTTAGTGGAGGAGTCTTCTCTTCCACTGCCGGGTTGGCCATTGATTCACTTACCGGTGTGCTGAACCTAACACAATCTATTGCCGGCAATTATCTTATAAGGTATGATGTGGCACAAGGCGTGTGCAACCCAGCCGGTTCAGGTACTGCCACTATACATATTCTTACTCAACCAGCACCACCTGAGGTAACCCCGGCAGCCATTTGCGGTGCAGGTATTGTTAACCTTAGCGCTGCCGGATTGGGCACCATCGGTTGGTTTACAGAGCCCCGGTTGCTTAACCAGATAAATGTTGGCAATACTTATTCCACTTTGCTCAACAGCACTACGGCATTTTATATCACCAATACTATAGGCACCTGCACCAGTGAAGCGGCCATACTAAATGTAACGGTTAGCCCAATACCAGCACCTCCTTTCCTGGGCAGGGACACTGCGATCTGCACTACTGATAAGCTTATATTGAATGCATCGGGGCCATACAACAGTTATTTATGGCAGGATGGATCAATACAACCAACCCTTAACGTTACCCATACGGGTATTTATAGTGTGTCAGTAAGTACCGGGGCGGGGTGCGAAACCAGCAGCAGCATCCGGATAAATGTGCTGGATAATTGTGATGATATTAATTTCCCTACTGCGTTTACACCCAACGGAGATGGGCTGAATGACAGGTTTGGCCCTGCAGGTAATTTGTTCCTGGTAAAGAATTATACTTTAAAATTGTTTAACCGCTACGGCGAAACCGTATTCTCCAGCAGCAACCCTTATGAAAGGTGGGATGGCAATTACCGAGGCAAACAAAACGGCACCAACAATTATGTGTGGGTAGCTTCCTATATCTACCACAATAGAGTTGCCAAAACACAAAAAGGAAACCTCACTGTAGTGCAATAATCAACTAAATCTAATGATAAGAACTTTTAGCGTACTGCTAATTACGATTACATTTTTTTTATTTGCCTGCAATAAGGCTGATACCAAAATGCCCCTGCCAAAATTAAATTTTGCAGACACAGCAGAAACAATTGCTTCCTTAGACAGTACCAGCTTTGGTGTATACAAGGCAGTGCTGGCAGGAAATACAGGCAGGGTGAAAATCTATATTAATAATGGCGACGCCATTGTGAAAGCATATTTATCACTGGATAATTTAAGTGATACACTCACCAGCATATATTTATTTACACCAGGTCAATCTATCAGTAATGCTGTTTTTACCGGAAGAATATCCGGCTTTACAATAAGTGCTGATGCAGAAGGTAATGGTGCGGTAATTGAAAATATTTTTGCGACAGGACACGGCAATGTAGCAGGTGTGGTAGCGCATGAAAATGCTGATATGCCGGTATTTTGTTATGAAGCACCCTTTACCGGGACGGAGAAAGGTAATTTTAATTTTATCCGCTACGGCAGTAATGTGGCAGGTGTGGCCGTTAGTAAAACTGGCAAAGTTTACAGTGGAAAAGGATTGATAACCGGCAGTGTTTTTCTGATACAAATGAATGGAACTTCCTCAACTACTGCTACTTTCCAGGGAGGCCTGGATAATACCCGTGATTATTACAGTGGCAGTTGGGTTGTTGATGCCAATATTAGCGGGGTGTTTAATGGTAAACGGACAATGTAGTGTACCTTTTTTTGTAATTCCCCTACTCCACCTCCACCTGCTTTTTAGTTACAGCACCTTCGGAAGCTTCCGGTAAAAATTGTTTTTCGTTTACCAGGTAGCCATTTCCTTTTTCACAAATATGTACTTTTAAATTATCAATGCTGTAAGGGTTTCCGTCGGGTATGTCTGCAATGTTGGAGAAGCGGATATCATGGCCGTCAATAATGATCACGCAGCCACTGCCAATGGCCTCCATTTTGTTGCCTTCGGTAATCAACATCCCGGTATCCTCGCCAAGACCAATACCAATGCAGGAGGGATTGGTGGCAATGGCCTGTGCCAGCCTGGTAAATCGTCCCCGTTTTTCAAAATGGCTGTCTATAATTACATCGTCAATAAAGCCAAGCCCGGTAGTAATTTTTACTTCTCCTTTTAAGTGAGCCCTGGCAGCGTTGCCTTCATAAATCATAGTGTTGCTCATACCCATAGCTCCAGCACTGGTGCCCGCTACGGTAAAGGAGCTTTCATTGTGATACCGTTCCAATAAAATATGCAGGAATTGGGTACCCCCAAAAATGGTAGATAAACGGAGCTGGTTGCCACCACTGAACATTACGGTATTGCAGGTGCGGATGCGTTCTACATATTCTTCCGTCATAGCATCGCCGCGGTTGCGTATATGCATTACATTTACATCAATGCAGCCAATTTTTCCAAAAGCATCCAGGTAATTTTCGCCAACCTCATAAGGTATCATGGACGCTGTGGTAATCACTTCGATCCGGGCAGTTGGGCCACCGCTTTCTTTAACTATCCTTTGCAGTACTCCTAATTCAATAAAATTAAGGTTGCCCCGGTGTACTTCTGCTTTGTCGTCTGTGCCTTTATCTTCCGCTCCGCCGATGGCTATTAATTTTCCCTTAGGATTATTCATGCTTGTTTAAATTATATAGAGCAGGATAACTTTTAATGTGGTATTATGCTGCTGTTAGAAATAATGGGTTTTACAAAAGTAAACTAATTGAATAAAACCCTTCTTTGAATGGTTTGAATTTTTTGTGCTGGCAAATATTGTATAACTTCCAATTTGTTAAGTTGTTTCCCACAAAGAACGCCACGAATACAAAGCGCACTAAGGCAGTTTTCTTTGTTCCGTTGCATTATTCGTCTCCTTGTGTGAAATAAAAAACGTTTGAAGCAGCAGAAAAGTATGAACTTAAACCGCTGCTTTTGCTGTAAAAGAGATTTATTTCAGTACAACAGGTTAACAAAGTTGAATAAGAGCAGTATAAATACCGTAATAAAATAAAAACTAAACCAAACTAACAATATGAAGATCCTTGAAATTAAAGTGTTGAAAGGCCCTAACTACTGGAGCGTACGCCGTAATAAACTTATCCAGATGAAACTGGACCTGGAGGAGATGGAACAAAAGCCCACCAATGCCATTCCGGGATTTAAGGATCGATTGGCAACAGTGATACCCAGTCTTTTTACGCACAGGTGCAGTGTGGGTGAGCCGGGTGGGTTTTTTCAACGGGTGGAAGAAGGCACCTGGATGGGGCATGTGATAGAGCATGTGGCGTTGGAAATACAAACCCTGGCAGGCATGGATACAGGCTTTGGCCGCACCAGGGGTACCGGGCAAGATGGTGAATATTATGTGGTATTCAGCTATATGGAGGAAGACGCTGGTGTATTTGCTGCCAAAGCTGCAGTAAGGCTTACGCAGGCTATTGCAGATGATGTGGCGTACAATTTAGAAGAAGATATCATGCAGTTAAGGGAAATAAGGGAAAACACAAGGCTTGGGCCAAGCACCGGATGCATTGTAGATGAAGCCGCAAAACGCAATATTCCTTTTATCAGATTAAATAAGCAGAGTTTGGTGCAGTTAGGGTATGGTGTTAATCAAAAAAGAATACGGGCTACGATTGCATCCACCACTTCCAACATTGCAGTAGATATTGCCTGTGATAAGGAAGAAACAAAAAATTTATTAGGTGCTGCAGAAATTCCCGTACCCAAAGGAGTGATCATCCGGACCGAACTGGGATTGAAAGAAGCGATCGATAAACTTGGTTATCCCCTGGTATTAAAACCGGTGGATGGCAATCACGGAAAAGGTGCCACTACCAATATCATTGATTGGGACATGGCGGTAAAAGCCCTTGCTGCTGCGCAGGTATATGGCCGCAGCATTATTTGCGAAAGGTATATTACGGGGTTTGATTTCAGGGTGCTGGTAATCAATAATAAATTTATCTGCGCTGCTTTGCGCACACCCGCTGCGGTAACAGGAGACGGCGAACACAACATTCAATGGCTGGTGGATGAAACCAATAAAGACCCACGCCGTGGCTTTGGCCATGAAAAGGTATTGACTTCTATCAAACTGGATGATTTTAGTAAAATAATGCTGGATGAAAAAGGGTATACACTGGAAACAATTCCTCCAAAAGGTGAACTTGTTTTGCTAAAGCCAACCGCCAACCTCTCTACCGGTGGCACTTCCACTGATGTTACAGACGAGGTACACCCTACCAATATTTTCATGTGCGAACGCATTTCAAAAATTATCGGCCTGGATATTTGTGGTATCGATATTATGGCAGCTGATTTAAAATCTCCCATATCTGAAAATGGGGGTGCTGTATTAGAAGTAAATGCAGCGCCCGGCTTCAGGATGCACATTGACCCTGCTGTTGGCCTTGGCCGAAATGTGGCAGAGCCGGTGATAGACATGCTCTTTCCCAAGGGAAGTGAGGGAAGGATCCCGATCATTGCAGTAACCGGCACTAATGGAAAAACAACCACTACCCGGCTGGTAGCCCATATCGCTAAAAGTGCAGGATACAAAGTGGGCTACACCACCAGCGATGGCGTATATATACAAAATCAACTGCTGATGAAAGGGGATTGTACCGGGCCTGTAAGCTCCACTTTTGTATTAAAGGACCCCACTGTTGATTTTGCCGTGCTGGAATGTGCAAGGGGTGGTTTACTTAAAAGTGGCCTGGCCTTTCAAAATTGTGATATCGCCATCATTACCAACGTAAGTACCGATCATATTGGCTTGGGTGGAATAGATTCGCTGGAACAGATGGCCAAGGTAAAAGCAGTGGTGGCAGAAACCGTTTTCCCGCATGGTTATGCCATTTTAAATGCAGATGATGACCTGGTATATGAGATGAAAAATAATTTAAGCTGTAATATCGGGCTTTTCAGTATGGACGAAAATAATCCAAGGATAAAAGCACATTGTAATGCGGGCGGCCTGGCGGCTGTGGCAGAAAATGGCTATGTCACCATCATGAAAGGCAACTGGAAAATAAGGGTGGAAAAAATAGTGGATATCCCCATTACCTATGGTGGAAAAGCGGTACATAATATCATGAACACTTTACCTGCAATATTGGCTACTTATTTATACCGCAATATTAAAGTGGATGATATTAAAGGTGCACTTGAATCATTTATACCTTCTCCTACCCAAACCCCGGGACGGTTAAATCTGTTCAAATTTAAAAACTTTGATTTCCTGGTTGATTTTGCGCACAACCAGGCAGGCTTAACACTCCTGTGTGATTTTGTTTCCAAGATGAGTGGCTCTCCTAAAGTTGGTATCATCAGCGGCACCGGCGACAGGCGGGATGAAGACATCAGGGACCTGGGTAAAATTTCTGCCTCCTGTTTTGATGAGATCATAATAAGGCAGGATAAAAATTTACGGGGCCGTACTGCAGATGAAATTGTAAATCTTTTAGTGGAAGGCGTAAATGCTGCTAAAACGAAAGACATTCCCGTTACCATTATTTTAAATGAAAAAGAAGCGATCATGCATGCCTATAATACTGCAAAGCCCGGATCTTTGATCACTATCATGTGTGATGTGGTGGTGGAAGCGCTCGATATGATCAAAGGCTTGAAAGAAGCAGAAGATAAATTGTAGAGAGAAGCTGTTAGGAAGAAAAGAGACAAGTTGTTAGCCTTTAGCCATTAGCTTTTAGCAAGAAAAGTGTTGTTTTGCTAATCGCTAACAGTTCATAGCTAAAGGCCAACAACTTATAAATTCTATCACAACATAAAAATCCCCCATCATGAGAAATTTCAAAGAATTAAAAATTTGGCAGAAAGGTTTTCAATTGGCTATTAATTGTTTTAAAATAAGGCAACATTTCCTGCACAGGAAAAATTTGGCCTCATATCACAAATCAACAGAGCCGGAGTATCCATTCTTTCAAACATAGCAGAAGGAAGCAGCAGAAACAGTGATAAAGAGTATAACAGGTTTATAGAAATTTGATCAGGGTCTTGTTTTGAATTAGAAACACAATTATTAATCGCCCGGGAGTTGAACTTTGAAGATAAAGATCTAAGGGAAGAAACATTGGTATTAATTTCCGAAGAAGAAAAAATGCTGACCACTTTTAGTAAGGGTCTGGTTGGAAGATAGAGGGCTGTTAGCTGTAAGCCATTAGCTATTAGCAAAGCCACATCTTATAATTGCTGGCTAAAAGCTAATAGCTAAAGGCTAATGGCCACTATCTAAAAGCTTTTTCTAAAAATGTTTTTGCTTTTTTATCAGTATCCCCTACTTTTGCAATCCCAAATAATCAATGGGTGTACGATTGGGTTATAGTGTAATGGTAGCACTACAGATTTTGATTCTGTCCGTCTAGGTTCGAATCCTAGTAACCCAACATCTTTTAAAAAGCAATCTTTACGGGTTGCTTTTTTTTATTCAATCATAAAAATTTCCCGGTGGCCGCCAGCTACACAGTCCATATACCCCTTCATGATATCTTTTAATTCATCACTCATGGTGGCATAACGTAGATTGGAAAAAAAGCCGCTAATATTATCGGTTTCTGACTCCACCACTACCGTCCAGTACGTACTGACAATATCAGTCATCACTTTCATATTATTCACTTCGCCTGTCTTTTCAAAATGCGGGGCTGCCTGTTTAAACATTTTCACCAGGTCTTTTGCCTTGCCGGGTTTGGCTTGAAATACTTCTCTAATTAAATACATGGCTTGATGATTTAGAAAATAAAATTACTATTCCCTGCAATAAAATGTAAGCATTTAATTACCAAACAACAGATACATTGCCGGACACATTGGCTTATTTAATGCCAAAACAAATTCATCACAGTATGTGAATATGTCATAACAACATATTCAACATATTGGATGTATTTTTGCTTTTCAAAGAAATTAAAAATATAATTATGGCACAAGAATTCACAGATGCAAATTTTAAAACAGAAGTTTTAGACTCAGATAAATTATCTGTAATAGATTTTTGGGCAGAATGGTGTGGCCCTTGCCGGGCAATCGGGCCGGTGATCGAAGAATTATCAAAGGAATACGATGGTATGGTTAAAGTGGGAAAAGTTAATGTTGACCACAATCCCCAGGTATCTATGAATTATGGTATTACCAGTATCCCTGCTATTCTTTTTGTAAAAGGGGGCCAGGTGGTTGATAAATTAGTAGGCGCACAGCCGAAGGCAAATTTTGTAAAGAAAATTGAACAGCATAAGTAAGTTGATCAGTCACTAAGTAATCAGTAAGAAAAAAATCCTCCAGCTTAAAACTGGAGATTTTTTTTATAACAAACTGTATTAAAATGATCCTATGATTTTGCTAAACAACCTCAAAATGTTTTTTGCCATGAATCATTTGTATTCATTTGTGAAAATAGTGGCAGAAAAAATGATACCGGTAATTATAAATGCTATTTTCAGACAGCTTATCAGGTTAATGATTTATCTCAACAACCTCATCCGGATTATGCTTATGCTTAAAAAATATGGAGAAAAGAATGGCTATTACCAGGGAATAAATGGCAAAACTTAACCAGATGCCATGCCACTCCTTATCTCCATTCGGCAGCAGGAAATACTTATCAATAACGTATCCGCTGATCTTACTCCCAAGAAACGCACCTACCCCATTCGTCATCATCATAAATAACCCCTGGGCGCTTGAACGAATCCCTGCATCGGTATTGGTTTCAACAAACAAAGAGCCAGAGATGTTGAAAAAATCGAATGCCATGCCATACACAATGCAGGACATTACAATCATCCATAATCCACCTGCAGGGTTGCCATAAGCAAACAGCCCAAAGCGAAGTACCCATGCCAGCATAGAAAACAACATTACTTTTTTTATACCAAACCGTTTCAGGAAAAATGGTATGGTGAGAATGAATAAAGTTTCTGAAATCTGTGAAATAGACATGATGATGGTAGAATATTTCACTACAAAAGAATCCTTTCCGTATTCCGGTATTTTTCTAAAATCATCAAGAAAGGTATCCCCATACATATTGGTTAGTTGCAAAGCTGCACCTAAAAGCATAGAGAAAAGAAAGAACAAAGCCATCCTGTAGTTGCCAAACAACTTAAAGGATTGCAACCCTAATTGTTCCATGAGGCCGGCATCTTTGGAAATATTCCTTTGTGGTGGGCATTTTGGTAAAGTAAATGAAAATATCCCCAGCAATATGGCTGCCACTCCACCAATAATAAATTGATTGGTGTTTACTTTACTACCTGTCAGATTGGTAATCCACATAGCAACAATAAAACCAATTGTTCCCCACACCCGTATTGGAGGAAATACTTTTACCACATCAAAACCGTCCCTTTTTAAAATAGTATAGGCAATGGAATTAGACAGGGATATTGTTGGCATATAACATATCATCGCTCCAAATATCACGTAATACAAGGTATCGGCATCTTTTACATAAGGCACATAAAACAATATTAACCCGTATAAAATGTGAAGGATACCATATAGTTTTTCAGCATTTAACCATTTATCGGCAATGATACCTGTTATAGCAGGCATAAAGAGTGATGAAAGTGCAAGTGTAGAGAATATAGCTCCAAATTTTTTACCGGCGTCCATCCCGGCCCCCATAGGGCTTGTAAAGAAATAGGTTGCAATGGTAATTAACCAGGCACCCCAAACAAAGAACTGCAAAAAACTCATCAGGGTAAGGCGAAACTTAATACTCATAGCATTGAACTGTTTATTTTGGAAAAATGAAACTTACCTCTTTTTAAATAACAACCAAATTTCCATAGAAAGTAGTGGTTTAAGCAAAGGCTGTTTAGGTTTTTAGAGTTGAAAGATATTGAATTCTTTGAAAATAAGGGATAAATACCAATATATTAGACATAGAATAGCCACCTTGATTGAAACCTCCCGTCATTTCTTTTGTTGGTGAGAACAAAAGTTTATAAATTTGAAAATTCTTTTAGGTTTTTTAAAATTGCCAGAAGTATTTACACAAGGAGATTTTGCACAGCAGGAAGGGTAAACGATATTAAAATATAGAACAGCCAATTATATTTTGTAACTGTATAGTTGTTGATCTTGTTTCCTCCGGCACATCTTACATTGAGTAATTCATGCATTTTTAGATACTGATACAAGGTTAAGCTAATTTATTATTTATACTTTTACTACCAAACCAAACACTGTAAATTTTGCATTATGAACGAAATGTTACTTACAAAGTCTTCATTAAAAAAATCCGTGGTTTTCAAAAAAATAGTTTTACAAATTACTGTAATTCTGATTGCTTCTTTTTGCACTTTCCATGCTTTTGCACAAAAAAATATCCCTGTAAAACCAGCGCTTAAACGCTGTGGCACCATGGAAGCCCTTCAGCAGGAGATGCTTACCGACCCAGCCTTAAGGGCAAGGATTGCACAGGGCGAAATTGATTATCAAAATTCATTGAGGCAGCCTAATGGCCAAATGAACAGGCCATCATCACCCACTAACTTACCCGGTCCGGTGATCATCCCGGTAGTTGTGCACGTGGTGTTACCTAATCCGTGGCAGATAACAGATGAAGCCGTTGACTACTTTATTGACCGCCTGAATTTAGATTATTCCGGATTAAATCCTGACAGTGCAAATGGTGCAGGTTTTTATTCAGTAAGAGGTCACTCCTTATTGAGATTTGTTCGTGCCAGAAGGGATATAAATGGAAATTTCACCACAGGTGTCATCAGAAAAGTGGGTACAACTCAAATAGTTGGAACCAATAATCAACCGATAAAAAATTCCAATACGGTAACTGGCGGATCTACCGGCTGGGATGTATCCAAATATTATAATTTATACGTTGGCGATGGTGGTGCTGCAGGTTTACTGGGTATTTCTCCAGGGATTGGCCCGGGCAGTTCTGTATTGGGAAGTGGTGGTCAGGATGGTGTTTGTGTTGATTACAGGTCTTTTGGGCCTAACTGTTTTTCTTATCCCGCATATAATATGTCAAGAACTGCAGTACATGAAATAGGCCACAACTTTGGATTATATCACCCTTTTGACAACGGCTGTACTTCTGATGATTTCAGGCAATTAAGTTCGGCAGGTTGTTCCTTACCGGCCAACTTGCTGGCACCAGCAGATGATGTACCCCATCAAAGTGCCCCCACGCAGGGATGCCCTAATCCTGGTGTGAGTAATGGGTGTGCTCCTCCGGCAGTTAAAATGTTTCAAAACTATATGGATTATACAGACGATGGCTGTTATTCTATGTTTACAAAAGGGGAAGTATCAAGAATGGAATGGGTATTAGAAAACTGCCGTTCGGGTTATCTTACTACTTTAGGCGGCCAATACCCGGCAAGTATCGTTCCATTGGATGCAGCAGTAAACTCTGTTGTAAGCCCCGGTGGACAAGATTATACGGAAGCTACCTGTTCAGGCGTAATTTACCCGGCGCAAACTTGCCCTGGCAGTTTTGTACCAAGGTTACGCATAAGCAATGCAGGAAGTACCAAACTTACCTCTATTACTGTTACTACTTCCATTAACGGGTTAAATTCCATAACAGAAACGTTCAATGTAAATCTTACTTATGGTAAATCACAGGTATTAAAGCTGGCTGCACAAAATGCAGTATCAGGCCCTAATGCGCTAAGATTTATTTTATCTGCTCCCAACGGTGGTGCAGATGGTAATGCAACAAATGATACCCTTGTCCGTAATTTCTCGATTGCAGCAGCGCTTCCTCTGCCCTATGTAGAAAACTTTACGGCACCAGTATTTCCTCCTGCCAACGGTTCTGCAGTTATCAATCCTGATGGCCCGCCAGATCCGGCAAATGGCCTTGGATTAACCTGGGCAAGAACAACTGCTGCAGGCAGGCCCGGTCCAGCATCAATTTTTGTGGATTGTTTTAAGGGTCATGCGGCCTTGGGATTGCAGCGTTGCCCACTACCAATGGCGCAGCGGCATGCTGGTGCCGACCCACGGTGAGGCCGCGTGGATCCGACCGGAAGGACGACGGCCCTACTTCATCGGCGAGCTCCAGGCGATGGC
>JAYVUL010000400.1:0-4272 GCA_043787935.1 Chitinophagaceae bacterium
GCATCCGGTGCAAATACGATTAACTGGAAATTTAATTTGGGTACGCCTGCAACCTTTGTGGGATTTAATCCTGTAACAGTAACCTATAATTCCCTGGGAACTGATAGTACTATTCAAATTATCTCTTCTCTCACCAACAAGGATTCCATCTATATATTTGTTCGGGTTACCAATCAGAAACCGATTGTAAACTATAGTTTTACGCCCAACAACATATGCGGTAATATTCCAATTGTTTTTACCAATAATTCGTCCGGTTCACAAAATGCATACCAGTGGATTTTTGGTGATGGTACAACTTCCTCCTCTTTTGAGCCTACCCACCAGTTTTTAACCGCCGTGGCACCACCTGCAGGCGTACAAAACTTTAATGTGAAATTAATAGCCACCAATTCATTTGGTTGTAAAGATTCCAGCAGCCAATCGGTAAGCATCATTCGAACACCCGATGCTAAACTTGGCAATGCTGATAATGGGGTTACTTATATTCCTTCAACTTCCACTTTTAAGGTATGTACCATTCTTCCTTCGTATGCGTTTAAATTTATTAATCAATCCGCTACCAACGCCAGTAATGTAAGCTATACCATCATTTGGGGAGATGGTACAGCCGACAGTACTTTTACCAGCTGGCCTACTACCAGTATTATTCAGCATGTGTATCCTATCGGCTCCAGCAATCTTACTATAAAAATTACCGGGGCGGATGGATGTATTGGTATAAAAAATTATGTTGTTTTTTTAGGAACCAATCCGGCCGGGGGCTTTAGCAGTCTTGGGAATACCAATATTTGTGCACCCGACTCACTTCGTTTTGTAATTACCGGCTACAAGAATAATTCTCCGGGTACCAGGTATACAGTTACCGTAAATGATGGCAGCGCCCCCCAGGTATTTATTCATCCACCACCTGATACCGTTACCCATTATTTTACTTACTCTTCCTGTGGAACCACCAGCAGCAATGGGGCACTGCAGTTCAACAATTCTTTCAGGGCTACTTTAAATATTGAAAATCCATGTGACCTTACGAGCGTAAGTGTAATCCCGATTTACGTTTCAGGTAAACCAAGGGCGTCAATTTTGGTTAATCCCAGTAACACAGTTTGTACAAATAGCTCCACCACTATTCGCAGCACTTCAAATTATGGGGGTGTGGTAACTTCTACCGGAGGCGGCAATTCTACCTGCACCAATACGGGAAGACAGGTATGGACCATATCACCTGCAACCGGTTATACAATTACTTCCGGATCGTTGGGATCGCTCAATGGTAGTATTGGGAATGGCTTTTTATGGACATCCGGCACGGTTAATTTTAATGCAAATTTTACTACACCCGGCACCTATACTTTAAAGTTGTACATATTCAATGAACGTTGTGGTTTAGATAGTACTACTCAAAATATTTGTGTGCGTAATCCGCCACAGGCTACATTTACCATGAGCAATAAATCAGCTTGCCTGAATGGTACTTCCGTCATCACAAATACCGCCGCTGCCGGACAATGCCAGGGTGATACCTACAACTGGACCGTTACCTATTCAGACCCATTGGGTTGTGGAACCGCAGGTACCAATTATAGTTTTATAAATGGAACCACCGCGACTTCTAAAAATCCGGAACTTCAATTTACTGCACCGGGCAGGTATGTGATCAGGTTAACCACTACCGCCGTCGGTACCAATTTTTCCTGCCCTACGGCAACAAAAACCGATACATTTACAGTAAAAGGGAAACCAAAAGTTACCATCAATCCTATCAATTCTATTTGCGCCAATAATACCATTTCGCCCACTGCAGTTGTTTCTGCCTGTTATGCAGACAGTGCACTTCAATATAGCTGGACATTTACCAATGGTGCACCGGCAACCTCCACCAGTGTAGTTCCCGGAGCCATTGATTATGGGGTATTGGGTAATCATCCTGTTCAGTTAAATGTAACCAGCGAGTGCGGTACCACTGCCGGTAACTCCTCGATAAATATAATTGCTCCACCTAACGCAAATGCGGGAGCAGATAAAGATTTGTGCAGCCGGTCAGCTATTACCATCGGTACGCCAGGAGTGGCAGGTATTACTTACCAATGGGCTCCATCAACTGGTTTAAATAACCCTAATATTGCATTACCGGTTTTGAACCTAACCTATACCGGTAGTAACCCCGATACCGTGTTTACCTATGTAGTAACCGCTGCTGCGGGTGCCAATTGTTTTTCAAAAGATACGGTATTGATCACTGTTAAAAAAAGGCCCGTTGTTGTAGCAAATCCCATCGCTGCGAATATTTGTGCCGGACTCAGTGTTCAATTAACGGCAAGTGGTGCATCAACTTATAGCTGGACTCCCTCTACCACTTTAAATACCAGTAGTTCCGATACTGTAATCGCAACGCCTTTATCCAATACCGTTTACAAAGTAGCAGGGATCGCTGCAAATGGTTGTGCAGATACCGCTTCAGTTTCAGTTACTATTCAACCATACCCGGTGGTAAATGCCGGCAGGGACAGTATTGTTTGTAATAATACCACGGCGGTTCAATTTACCGGCTCACCGGCTGGTGGTACCTGGACCGGAACAAATATTACCCATGCAGGATTATTTAATCCCCAATTATCCGGCAATGGTTCTTATACCTTAAAATATACTGCCGGGTTAAATCAGTGCAGCAAGTCAGATAGCCTTATCGTAACCGTGATTGACCCACCGGTTGCAAACGCAGGGGCAGATACAACCATTTGCCAGGATATTAACAGCCTCCGTATTGTTGGTATCCCAGCGGGTGGTAACTGGAGCGGTAGTCCCTTTGTATCCTTAAGTGGTAATTTTACTCCTACTACCCCAGGCGTATATACGCTTATTTATACAATTGGCGCAGGGTCTTGCATTGATAAAGATTCAGTAGTAGTTACAGTGAGTGGCAACATTACCAATAACGTTATAAGTGCCAGCCAGTCTGTTTGTATTAATACAATGCCTGCTGCAATAACAGGTCAGGTTGTCACCGGTGGAAACGGAGCACCAGCCTACCAGTGGCAAATAAGTACGGATAGTATCAACTGGGTAAATATTACCGGCGAAACGGGCCTCAATTATGCGCCACCTGTGTTAACCCAAACTACTTTTTACAGAAGGATTGCTACCACTTTATTGTGTAATGGACCACAGGGGAATAGCAGCATACCGGTAAAAATCACCATCCGGCAGGATGCGCAGGCGCTATTTACAGCTAACCCAACTACAGCTTGCGCACCATTTAATCTTTCGACAGTCATCCGGGTTAGTTCATTCATTGACCGGAACGGATTGTACCAATGGTATGCGAATGGCGTATTATTTGGCAGCAACAATACCGGTGTTTTTCCGGGTTATACCATATTTACCCCTAACAGTACCGTTGCGATCAAACTAAAAACTACCAGTCAATACGGTTGTAAGCCAGACAGCATCGAGCGGCAATTCATTACCGTAATTACTGCACAGGCTAAGTTTACAAAGGATACCGCTTTTGGATGCGGCCCTTTACCGGTGAAGTTTACCAATACGTCCAGCCTGTTAAATGGAATTCAGTTTTTCTGGAATTTCGGAAATGGCACTACCAGTGCACTTACCCAACCGGGAACAGTAGTTTTTAAAAGCAGCCCTTTCTTTAACGACACTACTTACCAAATTTCATTAAAAGCTTACAATGGTTGCGATACCACTACCTGGCTGGACAGTGTGAAAGTAAGGTCCAATCCAAAAGCAAGATTTGGTTTGGATACCACCTATGGCTGCTCTCCGTTTACTATCCGCATCAGCAACACTTCACCCGGCGGTCCCAATACTTATTATTGGGATTTGGGTAATGGCAAAAAAGATACCACTTTCGCCAATGGCAACTTTAATTATACCTATAATACGGGTACTACGGTGGATACGGTAACCATCCGGCTGATTGCTGAAAACCAATGTGGCAGGGATACCCAGTCCATCAATGTGCGGATAGCCCCCAATGTGATTAAACCCTTGATTAATGTAAATGGCTCACAGTTATTTGGATGCGCCCCGCACATCGTATCATTTAATAATAATACATCGGGTGCTACCAGCTATTCCTGGAACTTTGGGGATAATACGCCTCTGTTGATAACCAATAACAACCAGGTAAATGTGGTACATACTTATTTGAACGCCGGCATATTTAATGTATCAATATTAATTACCAATGGTTGCAGCGATACCACCGTATTCAGACAGGTAACCGTTTATACAAGGCCTACTGCAGTTTTC
>JAYVUL010000401.1:0-10886 GCA_043787935.1 Chitinophagaceae bacterium
CAGTCAAACGTTCAGCATTGCAGCGAACAGTTGTTACCAGGTAGCAGATGTGCTGGTAGATGGTTTATCACAGGGGGTGATTACTACTTATACCTTTACGAATGTAACTGCAGCGCATAGCATCAGCGCAAGCTTCTCACCACTTTCTTACATCATCACTGCCAGCGCAGGAGTGAACGGCAGCATTACACCCAATGGTGCAACAGCCGTAAACTGCGGCGCTAATCAAACATATACTATTACAGCGAACAGTTGCTACCAGGTGGCAAATGTGCTGGTGGATGGAGTATCAGTAGGTGCAGTTACAAGTTTTACGTTCAGCAATGTTACCGCATCACATACCATCAGTGTTACGTTTTCACAACTTAGTTATGTCATTACAGCAAGTGCCGGGGCGAATGGTTCCATCACACCAACTGGTGCAACCAGTGTAAACTGCGGAGCCAGCCAAATCTTCAGCATTACGGCCAATTCAGGATATACGGTTCAAAATGTACTGGTAGATGGAGTTTCACAAGGGATTGTTACCACATATACTTTCACTAATGTAACCCTTGCGCATACTATCAGCGCTACGTTTACAGCTGTGACGGGATGTATTAAACCAACATTTTCAGCATCCATTTCAAATGTGTTATGCAGGGCCGGCAGCACGGGTGCTATCAATTTAACTATTTCTGCGGGAACTGCACCTTTCACCTATGCCTGGGTAGGGCCAAACGGTTTCACCGCCACTACCAAAGATGTTTCTGGATTGGCAGTAGGAAATTACCTGGTCACAGTAACAGCAACCGGTGGTTGTTCTACAGGTATAATTTATGCCATTAGCCAACCTTCTGCTTACCTGTTGACAAGTGCTACTTCGAGTAGTATTCTTTGCAATGGAGGTACAACAAATGTGTCAGTGTCTGCTTCTGGCGGTACTTTACCTTACACCGGAACCGGAACAATTTCCAACCAGGCAGCTGGTGTTCGCACATATACAGTAACAGATGCTAATGGATGCAGTTCCAGCGCAACAGTCACACTTTCTCAACCTACCGCTATTACCGTAACAGCAACTGCGGGTATTATATCCTGCTTTGGTGGAACAACCACATTAACAGTTACTGCTTCTGGCGGAACGGGAACGAAGCAATATAGCCTGAATGGTGGAGCTTTTCAGGCAGGTAATACCTTTACTGTTAATGCGGCAGGATCACCTTATACTGTTACAGTAAGAGATGCCAACCTGTGCACCACCACTGCCAGTATAACGGTTAATCAGCCAACTGCTTTAACCGCCACAACTACCTCTACTCCCGTTACAACAACAGGCGGATCCAACGGAACGGCCACTACAGTTCCTGCTGGCGGAACCGCTCCGTATAGCTATTCATGGAATACCACACCAGTTCAGACCACAATAACCGCTTCCGGATTGACTGCAGGAACCTATACAGTAACGGTAACTGATTTTAGAGGATGTACCTCTGCAGCCACTGTGGCTGTAGGATCACCTGGTTGTAATATTACCGCATCTCTATCAGCAGGTACGATAGCCTGTTTTGGCGGAACAACCGTGCTTTCAGCCGTTGCGACTGGCGGAACGGCACCTTTGCAATACAGTCTGAATGGCGGGGCATTCCAGTCAGCCAATACCTTTAATGTAACTGCAGCAGGGTCACCATATACGGTAACTGTGAAAGACGTTAATAATTGCACCGCTATAACTGCGCCTGTTGCGGTATCTCAACCAACAACATTAACCGCAGCTGCTACTTCAACTCCTGCAACAACAACAGGAGGGTCGAACGGAACAGCCACGGCAGCACCAGTTGGCGGAACGGCTCCGTATACCTATTCCTGGAATACCACACCGGTTCAGACCACAATAACAGCCTCCGGGTTGACAGCAGGGACATATACCGTAACGGTAACAGATTTTAGAGGATGTACTACAATAGCCACTACAACCGTAGGTTCTCCGGCTTGTAATATCAACGTATCAGCCACCGCAGGTGCAATAGCCTGTTTTGGGGGAACAACCAGTGTTACAGTAACCGCTGCCGGCGGCACCGCACCATATAGTGGTACAGGTGTTATAACGCTTCAGCAAGCCGGTTTGCGCACGTATACAGTAACAGATGCTATTGGTTGCAGTTCCAGCACAACGATTACTATTTCTGAGCCTTCAGCTATTACTGTAACCGCAACAGCAGGAACTATATTGTGCAGTGGCGGAACAACAAGTGTTACAGTAGCCGCCACAGGCGGTACCACACCTTATAGTGGAACGGGTAGTATAGCTCTACAGGCAGCGGGGCCTCGCACCTACACCGTAACAGATGCCAAAGGGTGCACCAGCAGCACAACAATTACTATTGCAGCAGGCACTGCAACAGCACCGGCACAACCTTCTTCTGTTGCCGGCTCATTATATGGGCTTTGCGGTGGTGGTACATTTACCTATACCGTAGGAGCAGTAGCTGGAGCAACAGGCTATACCTGGTCTGTACCAACTGGCTTCACCATCGCCTCGGGGCAGGGAACAAGCCAGATACAGGTAACAGTGCCAACAACATTTACCACACAAGGCACCATCGGGGTGTCAGCCACCAATTCCTGTGGCACCGGCACACAATACAGGTTTAGTGTTTTTGCGGTTATGTATTATACAGCCTCTAACATGACCGGACCAACTACAGTAACACCCGGACAAACAGGCGTGCAATATAGTTTGCCTTCGGCTGCCGGATTGTCGTTTACCTGGACTGTACCAACAGGAGCAACCATTACCAACGGTCAGGGTACCAATCTCATAACCGTAACTTTTGGAACAAGAAATGGAAATGTAACTGCCAATATACAAAACGCCTGCGGTACCTCATCCTTAAGTAGAATCGTTACCGTTGCTGCCGCAAGAGCATCTTCCTTATCTCCGGCACCTCCGCCAGCTCCAAACGCTATTTTCAGCATTTACCCAAACCCGGCGCAAAGCAAGGCTGTAGTAACATTTAGTGCTGAGAAAATAGGAAGCAAGTTTGAAGTAATGGTAGGCAATACAATTGGTAATAAATTGCTGATCAAAACAGGGATGACTGTAGCCGGAAAAAACATGCTGCTGTTGGATTTGAGTGCATTCTCCAATGGAATTTACCTGGTAACATTAGTAACAGAAAAGAATATTCAGACACAGAGATTGTTCAAAAAAGAGTAGCATCATCCCGGGCTAATCAGGTATCAACAACCTGCGGCAGCTATTCCTCTTCAAAAGAGGAATAAATAATTGGGCTTACAAATTTTATTTTTCGGCCGTACAGGCCTTTATAAATAACTAAGGGGTTTAAGCAATTGGTGAAAGTACAATGCAAAAGAGAAATTGAAAAGCAAGTGAATAATCTTATTTTGCTAATTATTAACCTGCATCAGGCACTAGTAATTATCGCAATAACAGCCTTAAAAATGAATTTGAAATGAAAAAAGTTATCCTGCTTATTACAAGCATGCTGGCAAGTATTTTTATACTATTCAGCTTTTACACTAAAAAGAAGACAACGCTTTTTGTACCAAAACCATTATCAGGTATTATTAATTGCCTGCCACCCGAAGCACCTGTGCTAATGAATGCAACGGCTTTTATAGCTAAGTATGAACCCAATGCCATCAGGGTAAGAAAAAATGTTGATTCGCTTAGCACAAATGAAATTAATGCTTTAAAAGTCGGTATTATTAAGATGAAGGCATTGCCCTATACCAACCCTACCAGTTGGTGGTACCAAGCAGCTGTACATGGCACTACACTTACCGACAACCTGCCCTCCTGGAATTCCTGTCATAGAACAGGAGAGGAGTTTTTCTTCCTGGCCTGGCACCGTATGTTTGTATACTTTTTTGAGCGTATACTCAGGGCGAAATCCGGAAGGGCTGATCTTACGGTGCCTTACTGGAACTATCAAATTAATCCGGTATTGCATGCTGCATTCCGGGATAATAGCCCAGGCAATCCTCTGTACGCAATCAGAAATTCAGCAATCAACAGTGGGGGAGCATTGCCTGCCAGTATTATGACGGCCTTTAATACTTCACTTGCTTCTATTCCTTATTATAGTTTTCAAGCCAATTTGATGGCCCCACATGGTTCAGTGCATACCACCGTTAACGGCGATATGGCCGCCGTAATCACGGCTGCAAAAGACCCGGTTTTCTGGCTTCACCATTCGAACATTGACCGGTTATGGGAGGAATGGCTGGGTAAATGCAGTGGCAGGGCTAACCCCATAGATACTGCATTTCTAAATAAGACATATACTTTTTTTGATGAATCAGGAAATCCAATAAGCATAAAGGGCAGCCAGGTGGTAACAATTGCCACACAATTAAATTACAAGTACGATGCGCTGCCTACTACTCCAACCTGCCTGAGTGCCAGATGGAACTTTGTCAGCAGCCATGTACTGTTAAAGAAGGCATCTGCCGTTGAAATAAATGGCCAAACACAAAAGGCTAACTTTGTGCAGGAGGCGTCGGGTCAACTGGAATCATTTATCAATACGAAACACAGGTCAAATTTTAATTTTAACAGCAGAACCTCACCGGAAAAGTTGATACTTACTTTTGAGGGAATTAAAATAAACCAAATGCCCCAGGGTGTTGTAGAAGTGTACCTGAATCTTCCACATGGAGTAACGCCCATTTCTACCAGCAGGTATTTTGTTGGCTTGCTGGATCTTTTTGCTGCTCAGCATGAAATGATACATGGCTTACAGGGAATGCAGGTTTCTAATGAAACAGTGCTGGATGCCTCTAAAGCAGTTCAGGATCTCAGGCTTACACTGGCTGATTTGAAAAATGCAGAACTTACTTTTGTTGTCAGGGGCTGCACCTTAAGAGGGGAAGAAGTGAGAACTGATGCCCGGTTAAGCATACCGCATATACAATTTTCTATAGATGAATTTAGAAATTAAACATTTATGTGGACAGCACTGGTTGCAGGCATACTTACTATTTTAAGTACTAGCAGTGCAGGCCGGCAACAGAAGGTTAGTCATAATGGAGACACTATTGTACTCTGCAAAACAGATACCCTGCTAATAACTACTTCTGTTCCTTCTGTTTTAAAATGCTGCTTTTCTGCCAATGCCAAGGCAAAATATAACAACCGGTTCAAAACTTTACTTTTACTCGAAAATCCACAGCTGGCGGCTACCCCAGATGGAGTGTATGAAATATATATAACCTCTCAACTGCCGGACATCAAAGGCCTTTCCTCTTCACAACCGGGTTTTTTGACGGTTCTTGATCTGTATACCCTTACTGCTCCAGCTGCAAAAGATCGACTGGAAGTGGATATAAGTCAGCATATTAAAAAATTGATTTTGCAAAAGCATTTATTGAAGTCTGTTTATTTCACTATACGCTTTGGGGCAATTAAACTACCTGGCGGGAACTACTCTGCCAACGCAGGAGAACTGCGGCTTACCGGCATTGAAATGGTTCAAGTCAAAGATTAAGTGACAACAAATCTCTCTGAAAAAAATATGATTTCCCCCGGAAAAGGTGAGGGCCTGCAGCGGAATATCTCTAATGAAATGAGTTAACTGGTTCCTTTCATTGCAGCATGAAAGATGGCCGCAGGGCTTATGCAAACATCATGCAATTAAAGCAGGCAAATCAGGGAAAAAAATAATTGGGAAAATCCAACCATAAATTATAGCACTCCTTTTTTTGCCTGTTGCATCAGTAACTCTTTTTTAAACTGGTAAGAAGCATTCAAAATATATTGATAAAACTCAACAATACTGCTTTGCTGGGTAAATTCAAAGTCGGGCCGGTAAGATTTCATAAAACTGTCCAGGTCTTTCCCTTCCAGCCTGGTAACCCTTTTTACAGTGATTTTATTAAACCGGTAATTAATGTAGTTTTCTTTTTCCTGCTCCAGCACACGTTCCTGCATTTTTTTGAGTTGACGGTTTCTTTTAAAACGGAAGATATTGATCAGTTCGTCAAGGTCCATGCCTGCTGCGCCGGTGTAGGCATCAGCACTTAATTTGATGCCGGGTTTTTGGTAGTTAAATAATTTGGCATATTGTTCCCTGTTTTCAACAGAATCCTGTTTAAAATTTTTGCCATACACCCTTACTTCTTTTAGTGTCTTAAACTTTTCGGATAGCCTTATGTGTAAGGAAATATCAAAGCTGCCTATATCAGCAATTTGTTTTACAGCAAACTTTGCTGTTGGTTTATTGAGGTATATAAATGTCAGGGAGTCCTTATCTGTAGAAACGATGGCATAATGCCCTGCTGAATCAGTAATGGCGCTGGTTCCATTGCTGCTTTTTATAAGTACATCTTTTACAGGAATTGTTTTGGTGGAATCATAAACCGTTCCACTGATCGTTAACTGGCTTATTGCTGCGCCAGCCAGCAGTAATAACGGGGCAGTAAAAAAAAATATTTTGTAAAATTGTTTCAAATAAAAATAATTATGCCGGGCAATATTAGGCAACAAATACTATTTGATAAGCAGCCCACCGGATTTTAACTCCTGTTTTGGTATTTGCAGCAAGCGCTCAATTACGGCTGCATAATGCCGGTGTTCAAGAAGGTGTACTTTTTGTGCGAGTGTAACAGGGGTATCACTTTCCTCTATTGTGCAGGTGGCCTGGAAAATAATTCTCCCATGGTCGTATATTTCATCCACATAATGAATAGTGATGCCCGACTCTTTTTCTTTAGCCCTGATAACCGCCTCATGCACCTTGCTGCCGTACATGCCTTTGCCGCCATATTTTGGCAAAAGTGCCGGATGTATATTGATAATTTTATCAGGATAGGCCAGTATCAATACGGTGGGAATCTTCCATAAAAAGCCAGCCAGTACTATAAAACCTATCTCATGTTTTTGCAATTCATTCAAATAGCCGCCCCCTTCTGTAAAAAATTTTTTTTCAATTAACAGGTATGGGATATTTTCCCTGTCTGCAATAGCAAGTACACCAGCATTGGGGTTATTGCAAACAATTAAAGCAATTTTTACTGCCCGGTTGTTTCTAAAAGTATCAATTATTTTTTGGGCATTGCTGCCTGCACCACTGGCAAATATGGCAATGGAAACAATTGACTTTTGCCGACCACTGATTTTGCCCCACACATTTGATAAATAGGTTTTAAAAAAAGAAAATTGTCCCAATGGGATACTCAATAGTATTACACAAAGGGGCCAAAGAAGTGTGATAACAATACTGTATGCCACCACCCATACGGCACCATTTTCTAAATTGAAATTAGATAACAGCTTTTTACCAAGGTACCCGCAAAGGCTCCCGCCAAGGGCGAAAGTGCAGATGATCAGCACCAGGTCAGCATCGTTAACCTTCCATCGTTGTTTCAGTTTATTCAGCATGCAGCAAAAATGAATTAAAATTTTAAGAAAAGATTATCAAATCCATAAATTGATAAAGAGCTTAATTCTGTTTACAAAAACATGACAAATCAACCAAAGAATGTACAACAATCGGCTGAAAATCAGGCTGGGTAAGGGAAAATTTTTTTTTAGAATGTTGATATTATGTGAACATACTAACTTATTTTTGCAGCCGTAGAAGGATATTTTTCCACACAAGCATCCTAATAACTGTATGAGTCGCTATAGAAAAATCTTTAACAACATTTTTGCAAGTTTACTATTCATTGCATTAATTCTTTTCTCAAATACAAGTTTGGCAGCCGACGGAGAGGCTTTATTTAAGGCAAACTGTGCCAACTGTCATAAGCCCCTGGAAGATTATACCGGTCCCGCTTTAAAAGGGGCAAGAACCAGGGAGCCTAATCCTGACTGGGCTTATAAATGGGTAAATAATGTAAACTCAATGCTGGAAACCGATAGTTATGCTAAAGGATTGCTGGCAAAGTACGGTTCCAGAATGACCCAGTTTAACCTGCAAAAGGATGAAATCAAAGCGATATTGGATTGGGCAGATGCTTATTTGCCACCCGCTGCTCCAAAAAGTGGCGATGCTGCTGCTCCTGCAGAAGATAACTCCTTATTATTTGGTATCCTTACGCTGGTGCTTGCAATTATTGCCTTAATATTATTGCAGGTAAACAGCAGCCTGCGTAAGTTATCAGAAGAAAAAGACGGTATTTTAAGATTAGAGCCGGTACCTTTCTACCGCAATAAAAGTTACCTGATGCTGGCTACCCTTGTTTTATTTTGTTTTGGCGGTTACATGACCATAAATGCTGCAATAGGATTGGGGCGAATGAAAAACTACCAGCCGGAGCAGCCGATTTATTACTCACATAAAGTGCATGCCGGCACAAACCAGATTAACTGTTTGTATTGCCATAGCGGAGCCCAGGATAGTAAGTTTTCCAACATTCCTTCTGTAAATGTTTGTATGAACTGCCATATGGCGGTCAAAGAATATAAAGGTGACCCCATTGTACGGGAAAACGGTACCCCGGTAAATGGAACCGCAGAAATTCAAAAGTTATATTCTTACGCCGGCTGGAATCCGGATACCAAGAAGTACGATAAGCCAGGTAAGCCGATTGAGTGGGTCAAAATTCACAATCTGCCCGACCATGTTTACTTCAATCACAGCCAACACGTAAAAGTAGGCAAACAACAGTGTCAAACCTGCCACGGCCCAATACAGGAAATGCCCGAAGTATACCAGTTCAGCGAATTAAGTATGGGTTGGTGTATTAATTGCCACAGGGAAAGCAAAGTCAATTTTTACAACAAAGAAACCGGCACTGGCAATAAGTTTTACAGCATTTATGAAAAATTTCATAATGATATAAAAAATGGCAAATTGGATAGTGTAACAGTAGAAAAGATTGGAGGAACAGAATGTCAAAAATGCCATTATTAATAATCAGTTGATTCTATAATTTGCACATGAGGAATACTTTCATCAGCACCTCATTTTAAACAGCGCAAGCCGGCAAGTTAAAGGATTTAGCAAATTGGTACATTAGCAAATCAGCACATTTAGATAGATTATGAGTAATAACAAGTACTGGCAAAGTTTTGGAGAATTAAATCAAACTGAAGATTTTCAGCAAAAGGCGCAGCATGAATTCCAGGAAGATCTGTTGCCACTGGAAGATCTTGACAATGGTTTGATGGATGCAAAAAGCCCTCGCAGGGACTTTCTCAAATATTTAGGTTTTAGCACAGCCGCTGCTACATTAGCAGCCAGTTGTGAAATGCCTGTGCGTAAGGTAGTGCCTTACCTGAACAAGCCTGATAATCTTATTGCCGGCGTTGCAAATTATTATGCCTCCACTTATATTAATGAAGGAGATGCGATATCCGTAATCGTGAAGCAAAGAGACGGACGGCCAATTAAAATTGAAGGAAACGACAAATCATCTATTACCAACGGAGGTACCAGTGCACAGGCCCAGGCATCTGTGTTAGATTTATACGATACCACCAGGTTGCGTTATCCAACTCAAAATGACGGGAAAGATTTTAAAGAAATACCCGGATTTGATATTGTTGATAAAGCAATCGGGGAAAAGTTGAGCAGCCTTGGCGGGAAACCGGTTGTATTATTAACTTCTACAATCAACTCCCCCAGTACATTACAGTTAATCAGTGAGTTTATAGCAAAATATCCCGGTAGCCGCCATGTGCAGTATGATGCCATCAGTTACAGTGGTATGTTACTCGCTAACGAAGCCTGCTATGGGAAAAAAGCGTTGCCTTCCTATCATTTTGAAAACGCTAAAATAATTGTAAGCCTTGGGGCAGATTTCTTAGGCACCTGGCTGAGCCCCGTGGAGTTTGCTTACCAATATTCCACAAACAGGAAAATCTCAGGCGAAAAACCTGAAATGAGCCGCCATATACAATTTGAAAGCACTTTAAGTTTGACCGGCAGTAATGCAGATGACCGTATTATGCACAAGCCTTCAGAAAAAGCTGCGGTAGCTCTAGCGTTGCTGGCAAAATTAGGAGGCGGTGTTGCCGCTCCTGCCATTCCGGATGCTGCATTAAGTAAAGGCATTGAACTGGCCGCTTCTTTGTTGAATGCCAATAAGGGTGCCGCCTTGGTTGTCTGCGGCAGTAATGATGTTAACCTGCAGGTAATTGTAAATGCAATTAATGAAGCCATTGGCGCTAATGGTAAAACGATAAACTGGGCTGTTACTTCAAACTATCGCCAGGGAATAGACGCAGATTTCACCAAATTGGTGGAAGAAATGAATGCTGGTGCAATCGGTGCTTTGCTGGTTCATGCCACCAATCCCGTGTATAGCTATTACGACAGCAAAAAATTTGCTGACGGGTTAAAGAAAGTTCCGCTCACTGTTTCTTTCAATCCAACAATGAATGAAACAACTGAATTATGTAAATACAGCATCCCGGCGCACCATTGGTTGGAAAGCTGGGGCGACGCTGAACCTAAAACGGGATATTATAGTTTAATTCAACCAATCATAAATCCCTTATTTAAAACAAGGGCTTTTCAAACATCCTTATTAAAATGGTCCGGCAATGTTGCAGACTATGAAGTATATTTTAAAGATTTCTGGACTAAGAAACTGGCAGATAAAGGAGCAGATGGCTATAACCAGGCGCTTCAGGATGGTGTGATCGAATCAGCAACTGCAGTTGCTTCGGCTACTTTCAGTAATGCAAAACTTGCTGAGGCAGTAGCAAAAGTTGCCGGAGTAAAAGCAGGTAATTATGAACTGGTTATTTACCAAAAAGTTTCAATAGGAAGTGGTAACCAGGCTAACAACCCCTGGCTGCAGGAGTTGCCAGATCCCATATCAAAAGTTACCTGGGACAACTATGCCTTAATGAGTCCTGCACTGGCCAAAACAATTTTAGACATTGATGTTCTTAGCAATCAGCGCCAGGGTGATAAATATGAGGTGCACCC
>JAYVUL010000402.1:0-15648 GCA_043787935.1 Chitinophagaceae bacterium
ATAATTTACACACCGGCAAATTAAAAGCCGTGGTATGCACTGCCAGTCTTGATCTCGGTGTTGACTTTCGTCCTGTAGACACGGTGGTACAGGTGGGGTCACCTAAAGGGGTGGCCAGGTTTTTACAAAGAGCGGGCCGCAGTGGCCACCAGCCGGATGCGGTAAGTAAAATATATTTTTTACCCACTCACTCCCTTGAGCTGGTGGAAGTAGCTGCCTTAAAAGAAGCAATGGCATTAAACTATATTGAAAGCAAGGAACCGATGATGCTTTGCTTTGATGTACTGCTGCAATACCTCTGCACCCTGGCTGTTGGCGACGGATTCAGGCCGGAAGAAATTTACAAAGAAATAAAAAGCACTTACAGCTTTGCCTTCATTACAGGTGAGGAGTGGCAGGAAATACTGTTTTTTCTAACACAGGGAGGCAAAGCATTGCAGCAGTATGATGAGTTTAAAAAAATTGAAGTGGTTGATGGCATATATACAATCAGTGGCAGAAGAATGGCCATGCGCCACCGGATGCACATTGGCACCATTGTAAGCGATGCCATGCTGAAAGTAAAATTTGTAAGCGGTGGATTTATTGGCGTGATAGAAGAATGGTTTATATCAAGGCTGGAGGCCGGTGATGTATTTACTTTGGCCGGAAGAAAGCTCGAGTTTGTAATGATAAAAGAGATGAATGTACTGGTAAGAAAATCGAATGCAAAAAAATCCATCGTACCCAGCTGGATGGGCGGAAGAATGTCGCTTACAGCTAATCTCGGACTGATGTTAAGAAAAAAGATGAATGAAGCAAAGGGCATGAACAGCAAAAGCGGCGGGGACCAAAGCGTTGAACTAACAGCACTGAAACCCCTATTCGATCTGCAGGAGCAACTCTCGGTAATTCCTAAAGAAAATGAATTGCTCATTGAACATATTGAAACCAGCAATGGCTTTCATGTTTTTATTTATCCTTTTGAAGGAAGACTGGTACATGAAGCCATGGCGGCTATCCTTGCTTACCGCATCAGCAAAATAACGCCCATTACTTTTTCCATTGCTATGAATGATTATGGCTTTGAATTATTAAGCGATCAGCCCATACCGATAGATGATACCAATGCCAGTGAATTATTTACACTGGATAATTTACTGGCGGATATTCAAAAAAGTGTGAACTCAACAGAAATGGCTAAAAGAAAATTCAGGGATATCGCTGTGATTGGCGGATTGATATTCCAGGGTATGCCGGGAGAAAAAGTAAAAGCCCGGCACCTGCAAAGCAGCGCCGGGCTTTTGTTCAATGTATTTAATGAATACGATCCCAACAATATTTTATTAAAGCAGGCCTTTCGTGAAGTACTCGACCAGCAAATGGAAGAAGTACGCCTTCGCAATGCATTGCACAGAATTAATTCAGGCAATATTGTTTTTACCTTTCCCGAAAAACTGACCCCATTTTGTTTCCCCATCATCGCAGATGGACTCAGCCGGGATAACCTCTCCTCCGAAAAAATAGAAGACAGGGTAAAGCGGATGCAGGCTCAACTGGAAAAATAGCTTAGTAAATTAAATGCTTTCTTTGTACGCCATACAAAACCAGGAATACAACCGGGAAGATCAGTCCTACCAATGCAAATCCGGAAAATATTCCAAAGCCGATAATTATTACCGCTGCAATTACAGGCAGAAATTCTCCCGCCAGCCAAAGTACAAAACCCTGTTTCTTAAGCTTCCGCATTTCCAGGGCTCCCCATAAACATAAGGCGGAACCAAGTAATGTTAATAGCATTACCGGCAATTTATTTTCCATCGACTTTCTTGTAAGCTCCAACATTTCGGGGCCCATCATTTTTCTAACAAAGGCCGGGGCCTCTGCTAATTTATCCTGGGCTTCTACCATTTTTTTGTATGAATTTTCAACCGTAAAATAGGTCCAGATGCCTGAGCCAATTGAAATAACACACCAAATGATAGTGAGTATAGTAACCACATTGAGTGCAGAGGGCAATTCAGGTTTTTGCCCGTCTTCAAATTGAAGAACGTCAGTGGATGATGTACTACTTGCCATAATTTTTTATTGTAAAGTAAGTACTAATTTCTTCAAATCAAAACCAAATCAATCCATAAACGGAAATTATTTTTTGTCCCGGCAACAAATTCATTGTTCAACTTCACCTGCCTGCCAACATGCAGGCTGGCACCGCAGTTTTATACAGCATAACCCTATTGAATAATGTTCATCTATAACAAAAGCGCTGTTCTAAAACTTGTAATTTATCTTCGCAGCCAATGCAGCAGCTCATTCCTCAAACAATATTCAACAACACCTTTATATTATCACTGCACAGGTGTATTTTCTGGCAGGAAGAAAAAATTCTGATCCTCTCCGATCTGCACCTGGGCAAAACAGGCCACTTCAGAAAAGAGGGCATTGCCGTACCTCAGGCAATTTTAAAAGAAGACCTCCAGCGCTTTGTAACCTTGATACAAACGTTTAAGCCTGATACTATTTTTGTGATCGGCGATATGTTTCACAGCCATGCCAATAAAGAACTGGATCTGTTTGTAAAGTGGCGAAAAGATTTTGCTTCCTTATCATTTGAGCTGATAAAAGGCAACCATGATATTTTAAAAGCAGGTTGGTATTCGGAGGCTGGAATTAAAGTGAGCAGTAACCAGTTATTGGCAGGGAACTTTATATTCTCACATGACATTAAGGATTGTAAAATAGCGGAAGGCCAATATGCTTTCAGCGGGCATATTCATCCGGGTATTTCCATCAACGGATTGGGTAAGCAATCCTTGCGGTTGCCGTGTTTTTATTTTGGTAAGCAATATGCAGTTTTGCCAGCCTTCAGCAGGTTTACCGGCACTTATCCTGTTAAACCAAAACGTGGCGAAACTGTTTATGCCATCATTCCACCCAATCCTCAAAAAGATGAAAAAGGCGGGATAATTAAACTGTGATGCCTGTGAATAAAGTATTAAAAATTGCTTACGATCCTATTTATGCGCATCCACTCCCGGACGGGCACCGATTCCCCATGCTGAAATATGAACTGATACCGGGGCAATTGTTTCATGAGGGCAGGATCACCAAAGAAAATATTTTTTCACCACAGCAATGCCCGGATGAAATTATTTTATGGACACATGAAGGGGAATACCTGAACAAATTAAAACAACAACTTTTATCACTGAGAGAGCAACGGGTCATTGGCTTTCCCCAATCGGCAGCATTAACTACCAGGGAACTGATGATTACCCGGGGCACTATTGACTGCTGTCATTATGCATTTGAAAACGGTGTAGCGCTCAACGTGGCAGGTGGTACCCACCATGCTTTTTCCGATCATGGCGAAGGCTTTTGTTTACTGAATGATATGGCGGTAGCAGCGAATTATTTACTCCATAAAAATTTATCCAAAAAAATATTGATCATCGACCTGGATGTTCACCAGGGCAATGGCACTGCAAAATTGTTTGAAAAAGAAGCACGTGTTTTCACTTTCAGCATGCATGGCGAACACAACTACCCGTTCCGCAAAGAAAAAAGCGACCTGGATATTCCATTAACAGATGGAACCGATGATAAGGCCTATTTAAGTTTACTGCAGGAACATTTGCCAAAACTGATTAATACCGTAAAACCCGATATCGCTTTCTTTTTATCCGGAGTAGATATTTTAGAAACAGATAAATATGGAAAATTAAAAGTGACGATGAATGGCTGCAAACAAAGGGATGAAATGGTTTTTTCAATATTACATCAAAATAAAATCCCCTGCGTGGTAGCAATGGGTGGTGGTTACAGTGCAGATGTAAGAATTATTACCGAAGCGCACTGCAATACTTTCAGGGCGGCTAAGGGCGTGTATGATCTGTAGGCAGTTTTGATGATCTGTCCGCATCATTTTCCAACCTCCCATTGGTACCCTTCCAGCCATTTATTAAAGGCTTTGTATTGATCCTGGTTGTCATTGATCCATTGAATATTTTCCAGGTTGCCGGAAGTAATACTGGCGATATGGGCAAACACAGGAACCAACCCCAGCTTATTCATCTCAATAAAAAATGGAGCATATACGTTCCAGTAGAGGCCTTTACCCTCTTTCTTTCCCGTTGATAAAGCATTGGCCAGGGACTTCACCTGAAGGCTTAGTTTCTCCACCTCTGTTGTAGCTTTTAAAGAATCTGCCAATGAAGAAGAGGCTGTTAGCCCTATCATCGCCTGCACCTTGCTAAAATCATTTTCGTTAATTTTATTTTTCGGGTCACCTGCATTTATTGAAATAACCTTGCTCCTGTCTTTACGCTTTGATGCAAGAGAAGCCACCATGCCGTTCAGGTATTTCAATATTATTGCGGCTCTTTTCCCTTCAGGCTCTACTGCTAAAAAAGTTAAGCAGCTTAACACGGCCGCCACCTTATTGCTATTCTCCTGTATCAGTGCCATGTAATACAATGAGCCGGTATGGCCGGGATTATTTTTTAATGACTGCATAAAGGATTCCTGTGCATCGTCCCATTTTTTTTGCCGTGACTGGGTAAGCCCTTTATTAAAACCAAGTAAAAAATAGCCGGGGAATTTTTTGATCCCCTGGTCAAAAATTTCAATGGCCTGTTCACTTTCGCCCTTATCATCCAGGGCGCTGCCATAGTTGATGTACACTCCCTTCAATTCCGGTTTACCTGGATATTGTTCCAGTAAAAACCTGGAGAGTGCAATACATTCATCATATTTTCCGGAGTACAAACAGGAAATTGACTTTTCATAATTGGCATCAAAATCATTGTTGTCAATCTGCAAAGCTTCGTCATATTTTTTTATTGCCGCTTCGTAGGCACCATTATCATGCAGCTCCATGCCTTGCTTTATTAATTTAGCCGCAACTTCCTTTTGCTGGGCAAAACTAACTGCACCGCTTAGCGTGATTATAAAATAGAAAAAAAATATTTTCATGGTATACATTTCAGGAGGTTTATTAATCCAATAGGCAACTTGCCGCTGAAGGCTGAAGATCCACAATGGAATATAGCAGAAGGGAGTGACACAACTATGATCCCATGAAAAACTACTGCGGGAATCACCCTTTCAATTTTCTTCTTTTCAATTCTTTTTCAATTAAACCCAGTTCCCTCCCGGTTTGCCCGGCTACAGAACTGTTTTCCTGTGCCCGCCGCATTAAATAAGGTATCACATCCTTAATGGGACCAAAGGGCAGGTATTTACTTACTGAGCAGCCTGCCTTGGCAAGGTTGAAAGTTATATTATCACTCATGCCATATAATTGGGAAAAATGAATATGGGGATGATTGAGGGGAATATTTTTTTGCTGCAGCAATTGTGTTGTCTGCAGGTTGCTGGTTTCATTGTGTGTGGCAATGATTACCGCTATTTTGTTGATATGCTCAATACAAAAAGCAGTTGCTGCATTATAATCCTTATCGCAGCTCTGCTTATCGGAATGAATGGGTGACGGGTAATTTTTTTCAGCCGCCCTCAACCTTTCTTTTTCCATATAAGCGCCCCTCACTAATTTAGTACCCAGTATAAAATCTCTTTCCTCTGCTGCCGCACAGGAATCTATTAAAAATTTCAACCTGTCGTGGCGATACAGCTGAAGGGTATTATACACCACCAACCTGCCTTTATTAAAGGTATCCATCATTAAAATAGTGAGGGCATCTACCGGGTCTTGTATCCAGGTTTCTTCCGCGTCTATCAACACCCCGATTTTCTTTTCTGCGGCAGCTTCACAAATCCTGAGCATCCGCACTCTTACCCTGTGCCATTCCTCCCTTTCATCATCTCCCAGCATATCCACAGATTTTAAATAGCGTTTCATCAATGTCCCTTCCTGCCCGTTCATAATCGTATCAATTTTCTCCAGCAATGCAAATCTTGAAAAGCCGGTTACTTTAACACTCATAAATGGAATATTGGGCTGCGTAGCCGCATAATTGATTACCCTGATAAATTCTTCTGTTGAATGGTCAAATCCTTTTTCGCCATCATCTCCACCTTCCACTCCATAGTCAAGAATTACCTGCACATTGTACCCGCCTAAAATTTTTGCAACAGCAGCTGTTTCCTGTAGTGTTTCGCCACCAACAAACTGGCTAAAAATAGTATTGCGGATGGCAAGCTTTGTAAAAGGTAAATTCCATTTAATGGCTAATGGCGTAAGTTTTAAACCTGCTTTAATGAGCCAGGGTTTACCCATTGAAGAAAAAAGGAAATGGGCTTTTTTTAGTGCTCCATCTTTTTTATAAGCAAAAGCATATTCTGTATTGTCGAAAGAAAATAAAGGAAACTGATCCATAAAAGTGAAATATTTTCAAATATAAGCAATCCCAAAAAAACAACCAGCAGCAGAATACAATCTGCAGCATTATTTCATCAACAAAACTTGTGATGATCATCCATCGGGCCTGGCATTTCCCGGGCCAAATATACTGTTATGCTGAGCCACTTTTATGACCAACAATATCCGGCCATCTGATTTTTCTCATCCTTTGGCTGCTTTACTTACTGTACTTTGGCCGAAAAATAAGGGGTATGCACTACACCAATGAGTTTACTATTGCCGGAGGGGAGGAACAGCAGCATATTGATACAAGGTTTGCTTTACTGCAAGAAAGATTTGCACAGCATTACAAGGATATTTTTTTGAATGACCTTGCAGAAAAAACAGTCATTATCATACCCAGCCTTACACTGGATGAAGAGATGCTGAAAACCATAACCGGGGTTACACATTACGAAGAAAGGATGCTGTGCATGCTGATGTTGCTGCGGATGCCCAACACACAGGTAATCTATTTATCCAGCGTACCGATAGATTATGACATCATTGAATATTACCTGCATATGCTTCCCGGGATCACCAGTTCGGAGGCCTGGCAACGGCTCACCCTATTGAGCTGTTATGATGCTTCAAGGAAATCCCTTACAGAAAAAATACTGGCAAGGCCCCGGCTGATAAAAAGAATACTCGGCCATGTGCAACATCCATCGATGGCACATATATCCTGCTTTAATGTTACTCATTTTGAAAAAGAATTGTCGGTAAAACTGGATATCCCCCTGTACGGGGCAGACCCTTCCTTGCTTCACCTGGGCACTAAATCAGGCAGCAGGCAATTATTTAAAAAGATCGGGGTACCCACCCCTGCAGGAACGGAAGATTTGACAACCGAAGCCGATGTTGTGAAGGCATTGGTGCAATTGAAAAAAGATGACCCGTCGCTAAAGAAAGCAGTGATAAAAATGAATGATGGCTTTTCGGGTGAAGGGAATGCCATTTTTTATTTTAACCATATCGATGCTGCAGATGAAAACATTTTACCTATAGTAACTGAACATTTAAAAAACCACTTAAAGATGGTTGCCCAGCAGGTAAATTACCGGCAATTCATGGATAAGTTAGAAAGCATGGGCGGTATTGTAGAAGAATTTATTGAAGGCGGGCTAACCGCATCCCCATCAGTTCAATGCCGCATAAATCCGATGGGAAAAGTAGATATCATATCCACTCATGACCAGGTATTGGGTGGAGAAAGTGGGCAGGTATTTTTAGGCGCATCCTTTCCGGCAGCAAAAATTTACAGCAAAGAAGTGGCTGCAAACAGTAAACTAGTGGCAGAAGAACTGTTAAAAGAAGGGGTACTGGGCAGGTT
Source organism: Chitinophagaceae bacterium (assembly GCA_043787935.1). Taxonomy (GTDB): domain Bacteria; phylum Bacteroidota; class Bacteroidia; order Chitinophagales; family Chitinophagaceae; genus Ferruginibacter. Next base: position 7,674 of record JAYVUL010000402.1, read on the forward strand.
CGGTATTGATTTCCTTTCCGTAAAAAAAGAAGGCGGATGGGCACATTATGCCATTGAGATCAATTTGCGTAAGGGCGGCACAACGCATCCCTATTTAATGTTGCAGTTTCTTACCTGTGGCATGTACGATTGGCAGGAAGGCATATATAAAATGCCTGACGGTGAATCCCGTTGCTATTTCGCATCAGACAACCTTGCCAGTGAAAAATATAAAGGACTTATTCCGCATGACCTGGTGAATATTGCCATTGAAAATAATTTATTGTATGATAGCGAACAAAGAACCGGCGTGATGTTTCATATGATCGGGGCACTCTCGCAGTATGGAAAAATAGGTGTGGTTTGTATTGCAGAAACAATTGAAGAGGCAAAACAATTTTATAATAGAACAATTGAAGTGCTGGATAAAGAATGTATGGTTCAATAATTTTATACTGCAACAATTATATCGCCTGGTGATTGAACGGCTGTAATACCATTTCGCTAACCACACCACTCGCAGGCTGCTGGCACAAAAACCAGATCGCTTTGGCAGCTTCTTCCGCCTTTACCATTTTTTCTCTTTGTACTTTTAGATCTATCGTATCCCAAAAAGGAGAATCCGTGCCGCCCAAAAATAAATTGGTGATACGGATGTCGGTACGTTTCAGTTCTTCCCTTATGCTTTGCATCATTCCCACCAGGCCGTACTTGCTGGCACTGTAAGCGGCAGCACCTGCCATCGGCACTTTACCCAACACGCCGGGTATGTTGATGATGAGCCCTTTTTTAGTTTCTTTCATGGCCGGTAAAAATGCTTTCACTAGCAAAAAAGGCACATATAGATTATAATGAATTGACCTTAGAAAATCTGCCTCGGTTAACACGTCCATTGATTTAATGATGCCGATACCTGCAGCATTGATCAAAATATCTATCGAGGGAAACTGGTTAAAATATTTTTCTTTCAGCTCATTCACCGCTTCCGGTTGGGATGCATCCAGTACAAATGTTCTTTCCTCAGGCACATTGCAGGCAGCAGCCACCAGCGCCAGCTTTGCGGCATTCCTTCCCGTTAAAAACAGTTTGGCCCCACTGCCAGCAAGCAACTTTGCGGTATTACTGCCAATACCACCAGTTGCTGCAATGATCAGTACATTTCTATCTTTCAATGTTTCCATAATTATGATTTATTTTATTTAAACAATTTCAAAAGCATTTTGTTTTAAATGTTTAAACCAAAATGGCAGCCGTTACTTTAATATTTCCTCACCAGTTGTTTCAAAACCACCCTGCAATAGCGAAAGGGCAAAAGGTTTACCTGGTGGAAGAATTTCTTTTCTTTAAACAATATAGTTTTCACCGGCAGAAAATATTGCTGCATCGGGCAAGTATGAAAAAATATGCTGCTTATTTAGACGCAAAAAAAATAGCTGTTGAATATATAGACTGCACAGATACTTTAAGCGATATAAGGAAACTAATTCCTCATCTTAATAAAGAAAACATTAACGAAGTTCATGTTGCGGATGTAGCAGATAACTGGCTGAAGCGGAGACTGGTAAGCAGTTGTAAAAAATACCGGATTGAAATCATTCAATCGGTGTCGCCCAACTTCCTAAACACGATGGATGGCGTAAATGCTTTCTTCGATAAAAAGAAAACATATTTTCAAACAGCTTTTTATATTGAGCAACGAAAGCAGAGAAATATTTTGCTGGATGCCAGTGGGCAGGGCATAGGTGGTAAATGGACTTACGATGCACTTAACAGGCAAAAGTATCCGAAGAATGAAAACCCGCCGGTAGTAAATTTTGCACAGGAAGATGACTTTGTAAAAGAAGCAAAGGAATATGTGGGCAATTATTTTGGAAATAACTATGGTAGCATGGAGCAATTTATTTATCCAACAAATTTTGAAAGCGCCGAAAAATGGCTGGAAGAATTTCTGGAAAAGCGATTAGAGAAATTTGGTACCTATGAAGATGCGCTGGTGGCCAGCGAACATTTTCTTCACCATTCAGTATTAACGCCAATGCTGAATATCGGGCTGCTTAATCCGCAACAGATCATCGACAGGGCATTAGAAAAAGCCTCAAAAAAAAACCTCCCCTTGAATTCACTGGAAGGTTTTGTTCGGCAAATACTCGGCTGGCGTGAGTTTATACGGGTTGTGTATGAAAGGGAAGGCAGTAAACAACGCACTAAAAATTACTGGGGCTTTGAAAGAAAAATTCCAAAAAGTTTCTGGACAGGTGAAACAGGAATTGACCCGGTCGACAACGTTATCAAAAAAGCTTTGAAAACCGGATACAGTCATCATATTGAGCGGCTGATGGTGATTGGGAATTTTATGCTCCTCTGTGAGTTTGATCCTGACGAAGTGTATCGTTGGTTTATGGAAATGTATGTGGATGCATACGACTGGGTGATGGTGCCGAATGTATATGGGATGACACAGTTTGCTGATGGTGGCCTGATGACAACCAAGCCTTATATCAGCGGAAGTAATTACCTGCTGAAGATGAGTGATTATTCAAAAGGACCATGGACAGAAATTTGGGATGGATTGTTTTGGCGCTTCCTGCATGTGCACCGTGAGTTCTTTTTAAAGAACCCCCGGTTAGGGATGCTCGTAAAAACTTTTGACAAACTGCCGGAGGAGAAAAGAAAAAAACATATTGGTATTGCTGAAAAATACCTCGCCGGCTTATGACACGGAAAAAACCATGGAACCGCATAAACCTCCGGTATTCAGCATCAGCAGTAAAGCCAATGGCAACAACAACATGCATATCATAACCTATGCATCACAAATCAGTATGACGTCAAAGCGATTTGTTTGTGGCATTTATCATGGCACTAAAACATTGGAGAATATACAGGGAAGCAATGAATTTGTATTACAATTATTAGCAGCTACCCAATACCGGTTAGTAGATTTACCCGGAAAAAAATCCGGTTATAAAATAGATAAAATTGCAAGGCTCACCAATAGAAATGAATTGATGAATTGGAACGGATATACAGTTTTAAAAAATTGTTTAGCTGTCATGCAGATGAAAGTAGTCAACCATTTTAATCCTGGACACCATGAGGCTTTTTTGTGTGAGGTGGTTGCCTGTAAAAACCTGAATGAAGGAGAGGCATTAACACTGGATACATTGCGGGAACATAAAAAGATACGGATTTAATATGCGTGAAATAATATTAACAACAGAAGACATTGACCGCATCATTGAAATGGCATGGGAAGACCGTACCAGTTTTGATGCCATCGAATCGCAGTTTGGATTGAAGCAGGATAAAGTGATTAAAGTGATGCGGAAAGAAATGAAACCATCAAGTTTTAAAATGTGGCGAAAAAGAACAAAAGGCAGAAAAACCAAACATGAGGCCTTACGAAGCGATGATGTACTTCGCTATAAATGCAGCAGGCAAAAAATTATTTCTCATAACAAGATTACTTAATGAAAAGATGGAATTCCCCACAGATTATAAAAGCATCATTCAGCGCCTCCAAAATATTGATCCGGTTAAATATGCCAAAACCAGAAATTTTACAGATGGTGACGTAACTTATTTATCACCATATATTTCAAGAGGAGTGATTAGCTTAAGGCAGGTGGCAGACCATGTACTGAAAAGTTACAAGCCTTACCAAATAGAAAAATTTATACAGGAACTTGCCTGGAGAGAATACTGGCAGCGGGTTTGGCAAAGTACCGGCGATCAAATATTTACCAACGTGATACCAGAGCAGCCTGATGCAGCACACTATAAAATGATAGCCGCCATTGAAAATGCCGATACCGGGATAGATGCCATAGACAAACATATTGGGCTATTGTATAAAACAGGTTATATGCACAACCACATGCGTATGTATGTAAGCAGCATTGCCTGTAACATTGCCAAAGCACACTGGCTGCAACCTTCCAAATGGATGTACTACCATTTGCTTGATGGCGACCTTGCCAGCAACAGTCTTAGCTGGAAATGGACCGCTGGAGCCTTCTCCAAAAAAAAATATTACTGCAACCAGGAAAATATCAATAAGTATACACAAAGTAAACAGCAACATACTTTTTTAGATTGCACTTATGAAGAATTGACCACACTCCAAATTCCGGGAATATTGAAGGAAAGGTCTGATTTTTCTCAAATGACAAAATTGCCCAAAAAAGAAACCCCCATTTTGCAGAAAGGACTGCCAGTTTTAATCTATAATGCTTACAACCTTGATCCGGCCTGGCATTCAAACAAAGCATCAAACCGTATATTATTGCTGGAACCCTCGCACTATAAAAAATATCCGGTAAGCAATAAGGTAGTAAAATTTATTACAGACCTGTCAAAAAACATCGAAGGCATACAAATTTTTACAGGAGAGTTTGAAGAAATTACAAGTATATGCAGCACAAATAAGATCATTTTTAAAATACATCCTGCCTTCACCCACTACAAGGGCACTGCTGAAAAATATGATGCCTTGTTTCCGCAGGTAACCGGGTACTTCCCTTCCTTTTTCAGTTATTGGAAAAAATGTGAGCAACATTTAACGGCATTCTAAAATGCAACCCGGTTATCTTTGTTAAAATTTTTCTATGGAAAAGAAAGCAAAAGAATCCCTGGTGGTGATGACTGAATTAGTATTGCCAAACGACACCAATAATTTCGGAAACCTGATGGGAGGCCGCCTGATGTATTGGATGGATATTGCTGCGGCATTAGCCGCCATGAAGCACAGTGGCTCCCCGGTAGTAACAGCGTCTGTTGATAATATTTCTTTTGAAAGCCCGATAAAAATTGGCAACGTGGTGCATATTGAAGCAAAGGTTTCCCGGGTATTTACCAGCAGTATGGAAGTACACATGAAAGTGTGGGGTGAAGATGCTATTCAGCAGTACCGTTATAAAAGCAACGAAGCCTATTATACATTTGTAGCACTCGACCCCAATGGCAAACCAAGGGCGGTAAATCAAATGATACCTGAAACAGAAGAAGAACAAAAATTGTACGAAGGTGCTTTGCGCCGCAGACAAATAAGGCTGATTCTCGGCGGAAAAATGAAACCGGAAGATGCGGAGGAACTGAAGGCACTGTTTGCATAAAAAAATGATTGTGACGGACTTTTTACCAGGCTTTGACATTGTTGTTTCACGCCAATCCTTATGGCGGCCTGTTGGTCAACTGCACTGCCCAGCAATAGGCTGAGGCAAACAATTTGCCTCAGCCTTTGTTTTAATAATTATGTCGCAGAACCCGTCTCCAAAAAAAATATTCTTATCCGCTACCTGGGAGTATTTAGCCATGATCAACTACGAAGTGGATCCGGCCATTTTGAAAAAGCATCTTCCTCCGTATACGGCAGTTGATTTTTTTGAAGGGAAAGCATTGGTCAGTGTGGTGGGATTTTTGTTCAACAACACCTGCGTATTTGGTTTCCGCTGGCCCTTTCATACCCACTTTGAAGAAGTTAATTTAAGATACTACCTGAAGCATTTTGATGGCACCCACTGGAAGCGTGGCGTGGGCTTCGTTTCAGAGATCGTCCCCAAGCCTTTAATTTCCATCATTGCCAATACCTTATACAATGAGCATTACAGCACAGCTAAGATGAGTCATAAAATCACGGAAACAGCCAATACAATTACTGCCGCATATCAATGGAAAAAAATAAACCAGCCATCTAATTCACTATTGATTGAAGCAACCAATAAACCAAAAATCATCGCCATTGGCAGCGAAGAAGAATTTATTTTTGAACACTATTTTGGGTACAACAAGCTTAACCACCACACCACTATTGAATATGCGGTAGAACACCCCCGCTGGCAGGTATATCCCGTTACTAATGTAAAGCTGCACTGTGATGTGGCTAAATTATATGGAGCTGAATTTGTGCCATTCATTGAAAATTGCACACCACATTCGGTATATTTAGCCAAAGGATCTGATGTTATTGTAAGAAAACCACTGTTGATTAAAAACGGCAATATTCCGGCATCTGTAGAAAAGATAATAGCAGCAGGATAAAAGGATAGTTTACAGGTACAATTATTTATCCAGCTTGCTCATCAGGTGATGCTTGCTCATCAGCATGAATTTTTTGCTTTGCTCAATGGCATCCATCACTTTTTCCAGTATGTTTTCATGGGTATCATTGTAATCAATATCCAAAGGATCTTTAAAAGTTACCGACAACAGCGACCCCTTCTTTTTAAACTTTAATCCTTTTTTATTAAAGGCCCTCCAAAATCCGCTAATCACCACAGGCACCACAATAGGTCTGTGTTGTTTGATGATGAAAGCAGTGCCCTTTCTTCCCGGGGCAAAGGGTTTGGTGGTTCCCTGAGGAAAAGTGATGACCCAGTTGCTTTGCAATGCCCTTTCGATTTTTCGGGTATCACTGGGATCAAGGTTGCGCCTTACTTCCGTGCCCTCCGACCGCCAGGTGCGTTTTACGGTAATGGCACCGCCAAGCGCCAACAATTTACTGATGAAACTGCTTTTCATGGTTTCTTCTGCCGCCACATACTTAACCCTGGTAAAGGGCCACAGCAGGTAAAAGGGAATGCCCAGGTTATATCTTTTCCTCCAGCTAACTGCACAAAAGATATGCAAAAAGGTAATTACATCAGCAAAATAGGTCTGGTGGTTGCTCACAAACAATACATTTTGTTTGGGGAGTTTGTGCAACTTTTCCATGCCATTTATTTCAAGCTTGTTAATTAAATATAAGCCCGGGTAAGAGAGTGCACCAACAAAGGCGTATACAAAGCCTTTAACCAATTTAGTCTCTTTAAATCTTTCAAAAAAAGTTGACATGTAATTTTTTTTCCCGCAATCGTTGGTGCAATATACAAAATAATGGATGTTTTCTGCAGTAGGAAAAGGTTTTAAAAACGGTGCAGCCGGTAATGAAAGAAGTAAATATATTTGCACTCATGCAATTGAATACTGTAATTTTTGATATGGATGGCATGCTGATAGATTCTGAACCGCTATGGAACGAAGCTGCCAGCGAAGTATTTCTGCAATATAACATCCGCATTACCCAACTGCAATATGCTACCACCACCGGTATGAGGGTAAAGGAATTTGTTTTATGGTGGTTCAGCCGAAATAATATACCGGTTGAATATGCTTCAAAAGCAGAGGCAGACATTGTTAAGCTGGTCATTGATAAAATCAACAGCAAAGGGAAAGCCATGCCGGGTCTTTCGCATATTTTTAATTTTTTTATTGACAGGAAATATAAAATTGGCCTCGCCTCATCATCCCCTTCACTGATGATTGATGTGGTGGTTGATAAATTAGGGATACGGAAATACCTACAGGCGATCAGTTCAGCCGCGGCTTTACCTTACGGCAAACCACATCCGCAGGTATATTTAGATTGCGCTGCCGCATTGCAATCACTGCCACAGGAGTGTATCTGCTTTGAAGATTCATTTAACGGGCTGATAGCAGCCAAAGCTGCCTGCATGAAATGTGTAGTGGTGCCCTCACTGCATGACAGCAAAGAGGTGAAGTTTAATGCCGCTGACTTAAAAATATCTTCATTGCAAAATTTTAATGAACTGCTCCTGCAAACATTGTAACTACATTATTTAACAAGGTTGCTGCAGAAACTACCAGGCCTTATTTTTTATACCAGCTATAATTGCTTTACTGTTGCTCCGGAAGCTCAATAAAGGCAGTTGATGCAAGAGGGCTTTCCCCGGTATGCCATTTCGGATATTTATCCAAAAAATAGAATGGAAAAGTCAACGCAGATAATTTCCTTGCTTTTTGCTGATTTAACTGCTAATTTTAAAGTACCCGATCAATTTTGCCTGTTTTTAAAATAAAAACATATATTTGCTGCTTAATTTAATACAATTTAAAATGAACAAAACACTAGGCACCGTTAAGTTTTTCAATTCTGAAAAAGGATTCGGTTTTATCAAGCATGATGATTCTAACAAAGAAACTTTCGTACATGTTAGCG
>JAYVUL010000403.1:0-32900 GCA_043787935.1 Chitinophagaceae bacterium
TTCTGTTTTGATGGGTCCGGTGATACAGATGTAAAGCACATGGGCGGAATATCACCGGGAGTATCCTGTGTATTGCATGAGATCGGTCATATAATGATGTTTGCGAGGCAGAAGCCGTGGATGGAGGCAATGTATCTTAGAGATAAATACCAGGAGGTATATGATAAAGCATCCCCTGCAAAACAATACAGGATGGAGTCAAGGCTGCAGGAATTAAAAGATGTGCATGATCGGCAGGAAGCAATCAATAAAGCCAAAGGCCCGGTTGATGCAGAATTTTTAAAATTGTTAAAAGGCACGAAAGACAAAAAGCCCTTTACAACCTATTCAATGCGGAATGAACGGGAAGCATTTGCCGAAGCATTTGCGATATATAAAGTGAACCCCGAATTACTAAAAAAGAAAAATCTTAAATTGTATCAATACTTTGTAGATGAAGGTTACCAGTGATCATGAATTTTTTTGGACAAACAAAAATCAATTGAAATACGCAGAGCACATACTACGAAGTTCGGCTTCCAGCGCAAGTACGGATCAATGCTTTTTTAGCCCGGCTGCTATACAGGCAAAATTGCAGGTCAATCAACCCGGTGATGTGTACGAACAGGAAGCAGATAGCATGGCAGACAAAGTAATGCGTATGCCAGGTTCAGCCAGTACATTTTTTAAACCTGCGGCTGAACAGGTACAAAGAAAATGCAGCCGTTGCGAAGAAGAAAACAAGTTGCAAAAAAAAGAAGCTGGCGGAACAGGTAATCATGCATTTGTAACTTCACTCGTGCAGGAAACGTTGAGTTCAGCAGGCCAACCTTTGGAGCCGGGAACAAGAAGCTTCATGGAATCGAGGTTCGGTTATGATTTTAGAAATGTGCAGGTGCATGATGACAGCGCCGGCCATCAATCGGCGCAACAAATAAATGCGCAGGCATACACGCATAAAAATCATATTGCTTTTGCTCCCGGTAAATACCAGACGGGTACGGATGCCGGGAAAAGATTACTGGCCCATGAACTGGCGCATGTGATCCAGCAAAATGGACAGGCAACCGGCATTCAGAAAAAAGAGGAAACGGCAGATGATACTGATCATACACAGGGTTGGGATAATGACATGGAATCTTTTAGTAAAGTGGCCGCGGAACATTATTTACGGATGGAACGCAAAGATTTTTTCGATTCGGTAAAAAGCATAGAATGTCAAGAAGAATCAGGCATCCGGCGGGAATGTACAGTTACCACCCGAATGGGTAAAACGGTAAATGTATTGTGGCAAACGGATACCAAAAGGGTTATCGTACAGGCGGCGAAGCATGGTATGCAGTTTAAATGTGGATATGACTATATAGCTATGCCTGGCCAGACTGTTGTGTTTAAGAAAATAAAATGCTGGAACGGTTAGGTAGTAAATTTCTTATATTAGATGTACGTTGACCGGTTTTCTGCCTGTTAAATTTCTTTCAATCCTGCGTAAATAAACAATGCAAACATCTCACTCCATACCGGCACACAAAAAAACACACCGGGCTTATACCGGTGAGACGAAAGCGGCTTCTTTTTTTCAGCCCCTTGTGCAGGCTAAATTAAAAATAGACTCACCCGGAAGCGTACACGAACAGGAGGGGGATGCCATGGCTGACCAGGTAATGCGGACACCGGCAAACGAGCCTGGTTTCTTCAAGCCTGCAGCAACTATGGTACAAAGAAAATGCAGCCATTGTGAAAAAGAAGAGCAGCTGCAAAAAAAAGAGGGTAGTGGCGGCACGGTTCATCCTGCTGATACTTCGCAGGTGCAGGATGTCATCAGCTCAAAAGGACAGCCATTGGACAAAGGCACCCGGAACTTTATGGAATCGAGATTTGGAAATGATTTTAGCAATGTACAGGTTCATACGGATACAGGAGCTAACTGGTCTGCAGCCGGCATTAACGCCCGGGCATATACAAGTGGCAACCATATTGCTTTTGCAAGTGGCGAATACCAACCCCAAACCGATACGGGCAAACATTTGCTGGCGCATGAATTAACACATGTGGTACAGCAAAAGGGCCAAACAGCTGCGCCAATTCAACGCAGTGTGAATGGTAACAGCAGGTGTTCCACCACCGTAGATCCTGCTGCACCACCCCGTCCATTGACTTTTATTATACTGGCAGATATGCTGGCCGGGTCTCATTTGTCGTGGGCAATCACGAGCATGCAACTTGACCTGATGAGCAGCAGCCGAAACGGCAAACTTTCGGGAAATAGCTTTGATGCTTACAGGAGCCGCTTCGGAGATCCACCGGCAGTGCGAAGAGGGTTCAGGAACCGCTTTGATAACTCAACGCACCCGGATATTGCCGCAGCCCAGGAAGCTGAAATGAGATCGCTTATTGCAAGATTAAGATCCGTTCAACGTCTATTGGATAGCGGTATTACCTATCGCTGTACCGGTAACGGCCGATGGAAGGTGAACGATGACTTTACCTTTAGCAGGTGTGGAGCGAACACGCTTTTAAAGGCGCCTATCGCTGATGTTCATGCGATCGCCATTTGCCCATCTTTCTGGAACGATCCTGCCAGTGACGACCAGGGGATCTCTATCATACATGAATTATTTCACATCAGGTTCCAGTATCCCGATCACGATACTACACCTGCAGCAACCTCAGCACAACGCCTGCGTGAGCCACAATGTTATGCCGGATTTGTAGCCGATGTAAACAATGTAAGTTCGACCGATGCAAGTTGCCCGACGATCTAATTTATCACTAACCATCAATCAACTTTTATTTGCAGAACCACACCAACGATATCGACACGGCCGTTTCTTTCCTGAAGGAAACGATCAGTAACCGCCTGAAACATTTTTTTCAGAAGGAAGCGGGAAACAATTTTTTTTATCCTGCGGCAAACCTGGATGGTGGAAATTCTCCGCTGCAACAATTTGCCAGGAACCACCGGCTCAATGAAGATGAATTCACCATTCTGCTGCTGGGATTGATGCCGCATGTCCGGCCCAATTTGCTGGATGCTGTTATACAGGAGTATTTGGCCAGTGGCGGGGATTTTCCGGAGATCGGTGGTATCAAAGGCGGCAATCATCGCGGCACGCTGCCCACCGGTGAAACGGCACTTTTTATAATTGCGGGAAATGATACAGCGAAAAGACTTGCCGGCATGGAGTATTTTTTACAGGATCATTTTTTTGCAAAAGAAAATATCCTTGCCCTGGAACCTGTAAAAGACGGAGAACCTTTTTTTAGCGGGAAGATCATACTGCAACAGGACTATCTTGATCTTTTTACGATCGGCCGCATTTCCAAACCTGCTTTCAGCCCGGATTTTCCTGCCAAACTTGTTACAACAAAAATGGAATGGAATGACCTCGTGATAACGGCAAAGACAAACCAGCAGATCAACGACATAAAGATCTGGCTGCAGCACAATGGCACTTTTATGAATGATTGGGGAATGGACAAAAGAGTGAAGCATGGCTTCCGGGCTTTATTTTACGGCCCATCAGGAACAGGAAAAACATTTGCGGCTACATTGCTGGGAAAACAATTTCAACGGGATGTTTACCGCATAGACCTTTCCCAGATCGTTTCTAAATATATTGGTGAAACAGAAAAAAATCTTGAAAAGGTTTTTAATAAAGCAGAAAATAAAAACTGGATATTATTTTTTGATGAAGCCGATGCGTTGTTTGGCAAACGCTCCAACGTACAGAGTGCCCATGATAAATACGCCAACCAGGAAGTAAGTTACCTGCTACAGCGGGTAGAAGATTTTCCGGGCCTGATTATTTTAGCATCCAATTTCAAAAGTAATATTGACCAGGCGTTTATACGGAGATTTAACACTATTATTCATTTTCCCATGCCAGGTCCTACAGAAAGGCTTGAGATTTGGAAAACCGCTATGCCATCAAAAGCCTTGCTGGCAGCAGATTCAGACCTGCCTGCTTTGGCAGCAAAATATGAACTTAGCGGCTCTGCCATTGTAAGTATAATTCATTATGCATCACTGCAAACTATCTGTAGAAATAGCCAGACAATTGAAAAGCATGATTTAATTGAAGGTATAAAAAGAGAATTTGAAAAAGAAGAGCGGGTATTTACATAAGGTTGTATTGCTGCAATATCATCTTTTTCTGTCTTGGGCACCCTAAAAGAATTTAAAACCTGGGGTTTTGTTCGAAAATATTTCGGGCAAATTTTTTTTAAGATATTTCTTATTGGTAATCCATCGATTGCAGGCTCAAGTTTGAAAAAGTATATTTTACTTAAGCGATATTGTCGTTGTTAGAATCAGGCATTATTATATACCTTGATCACCGGCTGCCTCAAAGCCTTTGCCTCATCACCACAATAAAAATAAATAACATCTGCAATAGCCTCCGCCTTTACCCAACTGCTGAAATCAGCCTGGGGCATAGATTCTCTATTTTGAGGTGTATCAATAGTACCTGGCACCACCACACTAATAACTACATTAGTACCTTTCGCTTCATTGTTCATTAATTCGGCCAAACGGAAAATTAATGACTTGGCGAGGCTGTAGGCCACCATGCCTTTACCTGCTGCGGCATCAAGCCCCGGTTTGGAGCCGATCAAAAAGATCCTGCCGTTGCCCTGTTTCATCATTTGTGAAAATACCGGGCGGGCAATATTGTAGGCCGTTTCAAAATTCAATTGAACCTGTTTGGATATCGCTGCTGTTTTTGTATCGGCAATATCTCCTTTTGCAAATCCGCCTACAGTTAATACGGCCGTATCAATTGCGCCATATTTTGCAATGGTGGCGGCTGCAAACTTTTGTGCATATTCCTCATTCATTAAATCCACCACTACTTTTTCAAAACGATTGGCGGGGAAATTCAGCTTGGCAAAATCGTCCGACAGTACAGTGCCGATCACCTTGTATCCTTCATCAATAAATTTTTTAACCACTGCCTGGCCCATATTTCCTGAAGCACCTGTTACAATTGCTGTTCTCATATCGTTTTATTTATACAACTAAATTAATCTTATTTAAGTTTTGGATCAGGTGTTTTGTTGGCAAATACAAAGTCGTATTGCTTACTCCCTGTTTACTTTTTTTCTTGATAAAAAAAAGTAACAAAAAAAATCAAGGCTACAAATAAAAAGGCTGAAAATTTTAATGATAACCTAAAATCAACGAACTCGCCGTCAGAGTTCAATATTGTATAGATAATGCCGGCTCAAACAGCGTTGATTTCTTAACGGTTATCATTAAAATTTTCTAGCACTTTTTATTCAATGCCGCTACCAGAATTCTATTACGAAAAAAATGCCTAAACCTTTTTAAGTTTTTCCCTGCACATATAAACACCGGCGAAATACTTCCTTTGATTGTCTTCATTCCTGATGGTGAGCAGGTCATTTAATAAAAATAGGCTTGTGAATGTAGCTTTTAGCTGTTCACAAACCTGTTTTTAAAACCCAAACCAAAATAGTATCCTGAAGAAATGATTTGATGATAGGGGAAATATATTATCTTTTATTTAAAATCAGCCGCTACTGTAATTTTTGGTTCGTCAGCCAGTTTGCCACCTGCATTGCCAAGCGAATAATCTGTTAACTTAATAGTGAAATCCGAAGTAGTATTAATCACTCCTCCTTTTACAACGATTGTAGCCTGGGAACTTACAGGTTTTGTGATGCCATGAATGGTAAGGTCACCTTCTACTTTTGCTGAATAAGATCCTTCTTTTTCAAAGCTTACTTCACCCAGGTTGGTGATCTTTCCTTTAAAGGTAGCTTTGGGAAATTGTTCAGAATCTAACCACTTAGGGCTGTTAAAATGTTCCTGCATCATTGGGTTGCCAAAACTGAAACTTTTAACGATGGCTTCAAATGCCACAGTTCCTGTTTTTGTATCAATAGCTGCAATCACTGTTTTGTTGTCTGCTTTAGGTAAAGCATCTTTAGTAGTGGTTGCATCAAAAGTGATGATAGCTGAAGAGGTAGTTTTCTTTTGTGCAAATAAAGCACCGGTGGCAACTGTTAAGGCTAAAATGAGTGTTACTTTTTTCATTGTTGTTTATTTTTTTAAAGTTTAAAATTTTAATTATTTGTTTATAGTGCACCTTTTGAAGGTGATGAACTCCGTTTCTAAAATATCACTGTATGCACCGCCGCTGCAGGAGCCTTTTACAGAAAGGTTGTCTCCTTCTTTTAGCTTTTTTACGGCTTCAGCATCTTTTAACTGAAAAGCGAATATCACGTATGATCCTGAGGAATCAGCCATTTTTACATTCAGTGTGGTATCTGCTGGTTCTATGGAAGATATCTTCCCGTTTACGGTAATGATCTTTTCAGCATATTTTTTATTGGCAAGGCTGTCGCCTTGTTTAAATTCTTTTATCAAATCTGCTGCATTTACAGTGTAGTCCGGTTTGGTACTGGCCGTGTCTTCAAAGGTCCTGGTAAATAAATACCAGGCTATAGAACCGCCAGCCAGAATTAGTACAAGTCCCCCCAGGAGCAATTTTCTTACCAAACTTTTCTTGCCCGGTTTTTGTGTTACCATTGGTAGTTATTTTTATAAAATGTAAATATACAATGTTTAAACATTGAAATTGTATTTTTTATGCCATTTCCTCCTAATTATATCAAAACACAACAAACAAATTAGGGTATATTAAACGATACCTTTCCCTCTTTACAGCAAAACCCCCGCACGGTAATGAAAAGTCCATCAAAAAACAGGGGTAATTTCAGGCGGGTACTGCCTTAAAAACAATAGGTTAAAAAAAAGTTAAGAAATTTTTTTCAGCCAAACCCCAAGGGTAGCGGATATCTGCCCGTTCTCTACCATGAAGCCGTCATGGCCATAATCCGAATCAATCTCAATTAAAGTGGAATGGGGGATATTGTGCGCTAAAAATTCCTGTTCCACCAGGGGGCAAAGAATATCACTGCTGATGCCAATGATCAGCGTGTTTTGATGAATGCCTTGTAAAACTTCCGCAGTGTTTCCACCACGCCCCCTGGCCACATTATGGCTGTCCATACTTTTGGTAAGCAGCCAGTAGCTGTATGCATTAAAACGGGATACTAATTTATCACCCTGGTAATTGATATAGGATGCAGCTTTGAAACCGTCCATTTTTTCAGGGTCGGTATCCGATTGCTGCTGCACCATGATCCCATAATTGCGGTAAGTAAGCATACCTATTGCCCTGGCAGCTTTCAATCCTTTGGCACCAGCCTGTGGTGATGGCTCCTGCCAGGTACTGTCTGCCTCAATACTTAAGCGCTGTGCGGTATGGGTGGCAATGCCCCAGGCACTTTCCGCAGCCGAGGTGGCCAACAATAACAGGTTGTCAATGACGTTATTTTCTATGATGCACCATTCCATTGCCTGGTAGCCGCCCATGCTGCCCCCAATCAATAAAAATATTTTTTCTATGCCCAGGTGACTTCTTAAGAGTATATGTGCCTTTACCATGTCCCTGATGCTTATAAGGGGAAATTGGTTGAAATAAGGCTGTTGTGTTGCCGGGTTAATACTTAACGGGCCCGTGGAGCCATAGCAGGAGCCTATGATATTGGCGCAAACAATAAAATATTCAGCGGGATCAATGATATGGTGATTGCCCACCACCCCGGGCCACCATTCAGCAACATTGGAGTTAGCTGTCAGGGCATGGCATATCCACACCACATTATTTTTATTCCCGTTTAATTTTCCGTAAGTAGTATAGGCAATGGTGAGCCCGGGTAAAGAGGCACCGCATTCTAATACTATGGGATGGGGGTGATGGAAATAGTTCATTAAATAAATAAAATATACAAATGCAAAGTAAAGGCTTGCAGCAATTATATTTGTATAAAATTTTGCTCTATGTTAGAAGTCAATTTAAAAAGAATAGCAGGCGACTTTGGTTTTGAAGGAACGGATGCAAATGGCCATACTGTAAGAATGGATTCCAGTAACGAATCCGGGGGTACCGATTTTGGCATCAGGCCAATGCAGCTATTACTGATGGGGCTTGGCGGGTGCAGCGCAATTGATATCGTAATGATATTGAAAAAGCAACGGCAGGAAGTAAGAGATTTTTCCATTAAAGTAACCGGCGAAAGGGAACCCGGTAAAGAGCCTTCCTTATGGCAGGAAGTAAAAATAATTTTTACCCTCACTGGAGATATTGATGAAGAAAAAGCAGCAAGGGCCTGCGAATTATCCATGAATAAATATTGTTCAGTTGCAGAGACCCTGAAAAGGAGCGGCACCAATCTGACATGGGAAGTGGTGGTGAAAAAGGATTAAAGATTGAAAGTTTGAAGTTTAAAGTTTACAACTCTAAAGTGTATACCTGTCAGGTACAATGAATTT
This sequence comes from Chitinophagaceae bacterium, assembly GCA_043787935.1. Lineage (GTDB taxonomy): Bacteria > Bacteroidota > Bacteroidia > Chitinophagales > Chitinophagaceae > Ferruginibacter. Next base: position 8,348 of record JAYVUL010000403.1, read on the forward strand.
CATGAAGCATCCAATTACAGAAGCCATTCGCATACAAACGGAAAGAACAAATGAGATGGAACATTCCACCCCGTTGTTTTTAACCAGCAGTTTTTGCTTTGATAATGCCGAAGACATGAGGGCGGCTTTTGCAGACGAAAGCGATGATAATATTTACAGCCGTTTCAGCAATCCCAATGTACAGGAGTTTACCGACAAGATGGTGGCACTGGAAGGTGCGGAAGCAGGCTATGCTACTGCCACCGGCATGAGCGCTGTGTTTGCTTCATTTATGGCCATACTTAAAAAGGGCGATCATTTGATTTCATGCAATTCAATTTTTGGGAGTACCCATACGGTGATCAAAAAATATTTACCTAACTATGGAATTGAATGTACTTATGTAAGTGCAGATAAACCGGAAGAGTGGGAGGCTGCCGTAAAGCCTAACACAAAGATGATCTATTTTGAAACCCCTACCAATCCCGGGCTTGATATTATTGACCTTGAATTTGTAAATACTATCGCCAAGAAACACCAGCTTATTTTGAATGTGGATAATTGCTTTGCCACACCGGTAAACCAGCGGCCTGTTGATTTTGGTGCCGACCTGGTGGTACATTCCGCCACCAAGTGGATTGACGGGCAGGGCAGGGTATTGGGTGGAGTGATTGTGGGGAAAAAAGAATTGATTCAGGATATTTACCTGTTCTGCCGGAGCACCGGCCCGGCACTCTCGCCATTCAATGCCTGGATACTGAGTAAAAGTTTAGAAACGCTGGATGTTCGCATGGAGCGCCATGCCGGCAATGCACTGGCTGTTGCAAAAGCATTGCAGTACCATCCTGCCATTGAGTGGCTTAAATATCCTCACCTGCCCGGCCACCCTCAATATGATATTGCCATAAAGCAAATGAAAAATGGAGGCGGCATTGTGTGTTTTAACCTGAAGGGAGGAATAGAAGCCGGGCGCCGGTTTTTAAACAATTTGAAGTTGCTCTCCCTAACCGCCAACTTAGGCGATACCAGGAGCATCGCTTCTCATCCGGCCAGCACCACCCATGCCAAACTTACCGAACAGGAACGGCTTGCCACTAACATAACGCCCGGGCTTATACGCATCTCAGCAGGCCTGGAGCATATTGATGATATACTGCAGGATATTTTGCAGGCACTGGAAAAATGCTGAGTGTTTTATGCCGGTAGTGAGTGCAAAGTGCAAAGCAGCAACCTGGTTGAAACTGCTTCAGACCTCCCGCCAGTTCAGGAGGAGAAATTCCTGGTGTGAACGACGTAATTATAATCGATAATTATTGGACCGCCAGTAAAGGGTAATCAAATAACTTACACGAAACCTTTTGCAATTTGCGCAACTCCCTGAAATATAAATATTATAGTGCCCGGCATGGCTAAAAAGTTAAGAGGTACAACAATTGGCTGCAATCTCTGCCGCCTTGCATTTGACAATATGGTATAAGGAAAAATTAATTCTACAGTCAGCAACTGAAAAATAATATTGGCATTATCATATCCTGCCTGTTAGCTGCTATAAATTAAACCCGCCCCAGGAAGGGGAGAGGCAACTATTGGTACTATTGCAATGCCTGGGAACCTTATATTATCAAAATGTTTTCCTGTTGCTTTTTATTTTTCCGCGGAGTATATTTGAGAAAGGACCATTATGACTTCTATTAAAATTGTTATTGTTGAGCAGGATGCAAATTTAATAAGATCGGTGAAGAAGTTCTTCACCAATGATTCAGGCATTCAATGTGCAGGTACATTTTCAAAAACAGAAGATTTTATCTCCAGGTATAAGGATATTAAAACAGACGTGGTATTGTTAGGTATAGATCTGCCCGGGATAAACGGTATTCAGAGTGTGGCAATTTTGAAACCCCTGATGCAGGAGGCGCAGTTTATGATCTGGACATCGCACGAAGAACCCGGGATAATTTTTGACTCCTTATGCTCCGGGGCAACGGGCTATATCTTAAAGGATTCCACCCCGGAAATATTGATACAGGCAATACAGGATATTAATAACGGAGGCTCCCCCATGTCTTCAAAAGTTGCAAGATTGGTGGTTAGTTCATTCTCTCAGAAAAACCCCCGTACACAACTGTTGCAAACATTTACTGCCCGGGAGCAGGAGATCTTGCTGGCCCTTGCCAAAGGGTATCAATACAGGGAAATTGCCAGCAGTCTTTTGATCAGTATAGAAACAGTTCGTACCTACCTTCGCCATATTTATGAAAAGCTTCATGTACATTCCAAAGTACAGGCACTCAATAAGGTGTTTCCTAAAAATTTCTAATTCATTTATGCTATTCCCGATTTTTATTTAACTGCTTCCCTGCTGTTGTAAAACATCAAAAAGACATCTTATTTATCTACTTTAATGTGATTGACAAAGGGTATATCTCATCATACTTTTGGATTTGTTAAATATTATTTTAATTAAACCAAATCAATTTAAAATGAAAAAACAATTCTTTACCACGGCAGCAGTGTTAACTGCAATATTATTTTTCCTCTGTCAGCAGGCGAATGCGCAAACCTGGAACCAGACAGGCGATGCCTCTACGGCCGCTTCAAGATTTGGTTCTACCAATATGACCAATCTTAGATTCATCACCAATAATATTGAACGGATGCGACTTGATACGTTAGGCAGGTTTGGTGTAGGTACCTTAACGCCAACAGCAAACCTTCATGTTAACGGGAGTTTCAGGCTTGTAAATGGTTCGCAGGCTGCGGGCCGGTTGTTAACTTCGGATGCCAGTGGTTTATCCTCCTGGGCAACCCCATCATTTTGGTCATTAACAGGCAATACTGCTACTAATGCGGTAACGAATTTTTTAGGCACCACAGATTCTGTTGCGCTGGTAGTGCGTACCCGGAATTTGGAACGCATGAGGGTTAGTGCTTTGGGATTGGTAGGTGTTGGAACAGCAGCTCCAACTGCAACCCTGCATGTGAACGGAAGTGTAAGAATAGTTAATGGCACGCAGGCAGCAGGCCGTTTGTTAACTTCGGATGCCAGCGGTTTAGCCAGTTGGGCAGCGCCTTCGTTCTGGTCTTTAACCGGAAATGCCGCTACCAATCCTGCCATTAATTTTGCAGGTACCACCGACTCTAATGCTTACGTGATCCGTACCAGGAATATTGAACGCATGCGGGTTACCGCATTAGGTGCAGTGGGTATTGGTACTTCCACTCCGGCAAGTGCATTATCGGTAGGTGCCAATAAATTTAATGTATCCAGTTCAGACGGAGATGTGATTTTTACAGATCCCAATGGTACACTCAGGTTTCCTGCTACTACTGGTGCTAATTCGGCCATGATCCAGATGTTTGAAAGTGGCACGCTAAACAGGAACCGGATGGTAATTGCCCATTCAGCTGCCTTTCCTACCTGGGGTTTACAATACCAGGATACCTTAGATAAGTTTAATTTTCTATCTGCCGGAACCCCGGTGCTGACTGCTGATTTAGGTAGTCAAAGAGTTGGAGTGGGCACAGCAAACCCCACATTGGCAAAATTGGTGGTGGAAGGTGCGGTGGGAGGAAATACAGTTGGATTGTTCCGGGGATCCGCTACAGGGAAGGGATTATCATTGGTATCTGACTATCCCGGCCTGTATTTCAACTCTTACTGGAATGGAGGGCAATTGGCAATGGCACCAGGGTTTACAGGTATAGTGAATTTTGATCCGGATCTGGGCAAAATTGTTATGGGTACCAGTGCTACGGCGGCAGTTAACGCCGGAGATGCGGCAGGTACCGCCTCTACTTTAACAATAGACAAACAGGGTTTTGTTGGTGTTGGAACCGTTTCACCTACCTCACGGTTACACGTATTGGGCGATGCCAGTTTAACTTCACCTGTTATCCAGGTTACTAATTCTTTTGTTGGGACAGCTGATGTAAGGGGTATTACCTCTTATTCAAAAGCAAGTGATGGCTGGGGCTACGGTATAGAGGCTACTGGAGGATATATCGGAGGCTATTTTAACTCGGATGCGGGTGCGTATGCAGGTACCGGCTATGGTGTTTTCGCCAATGCCACAGGAACAACCGCAACCCGTATAGGTGTTTACGGCACATCATCGGGCGGTACTGATAACTGGGGCGGTTATTTCCCCACAAAATCTTATATGAGCGAATTGCGTGTAGGCGGCACCCAGGGCGCTACAGGGTATGTGGCCGCTATCAATGGGAAACTGATTGCTACTGAAGTAAGGGTGGATTTACAAGCCAGCTGGCCTGATTATGTTTTCAGCAAGGACCATGATTTACTGACTATCGAAGCACTGGAAGCAAAGATCAATGTGGAAAAACATTTACCGGGTGTTCCTTCAGCTGAGGAGATGAAACAAAGCGGTATCATGCTCGGTGAAATGCAAACCAAAACAATGGAGAAAGTGGAAGAAAATACCCTGTACATTATTCAGTTAAACAATAAAATAAAAGAACTTGAAAAGAAAATTGAAGCATTAACACAAAAGGCCAACTAACCTTTTCATATCAATAAATGTTTAACAATAAAAAACGTAAAGAATATGAAAAGTAAAATAAAACAACTGATATATTTTGCCACTTGCGCCACGGTGCTGCTGCTGATAGCATGGCCGGGCAACAGGGCAATGGCACAGGTTGGTGACAGGCCAATCAATAAAAAGCTGGAGGCAGTGGCTACACCACGCAGTACAGCTAACTGGGTTGATTTCAGAGAAGGCACAACGATTAATCCCATTACCATTTTTACAGAATACAAAGAGGGATTTGAATTATCGGATGGTGACCAGATGAAGATGATAAAAAAAGAAACAGACGGGTTGGGATTTAATCATTACCGCTACCAGCAATACTATAAAAACCTGAAAGTGCTGTATGGTGAGTTTATTGTTCACCAGGATGCCTCTGGCTTTGTGAAGTCTGCTAATGGCCGGTTGATTAACGGGTTAAATCTTACTAATACCGGTTCCATTTCCGAAGTCCAGGCGTTAAGCAGTGCATTGGTTTTTATGAATGCTAAAAAATACCTGTGGCAAAATCCGGAAATGGAGAAGGAATTGAAAAGAATAGAGAATAACAGCAATGCAAGCTATTACCCTGTTGGTGAACTGCTATTTGCACCCGCTTCTTCAGAAAGTCTTAAAGCAGCTGACTATAGACTTGCCTGGCACTTTAAAATTTACACCGATGCCAGTGCAAGTGATGTGTTATCAAAAAATGTTTATGTTGATGCCATTTCCGGCAAGGTTATTTCTGCTGTAGATATTTCCATGAAATGTTCAGGTGGTTCGGGTGGGTCTGCTTATAACGGGTCGGTTAGTTTTAATACTTCTTCGAGCTTCGGACTGTTTTTTTCGCACAATGATTGCCAGGCTACCGACATATATGTGTACAATTGTAATGGAGGCAACGCAGCGAATAATTTATATGTGGATGCAGATAATTCCTGGATAATCGGCCAGCAATCAGAAGTGCAGGCACAATGGGGGGCATTGCAGACTTATAGCTATTACATCGGGCAACACAGCCGCACAAGCTGGGATAATGGTGCAGGTGATATGATCGCCTATAATAATTCAAATGCTACCGGCCTGGGGCCAAATAATGCCTGCTGGGGATGCACCGGCAACAGCACTATTTTTGGAATGGGCAGCACTTCTGCTGCTACAGATGACTGGAATACCGATGATATTATGGGGCATGAATTTACGCATGGGGTAACACAGGCTTCAGCCAACCTGGCTTACAATAAAGAATCAGGAGGGTTAAATGAATCCTTCAGCGATATATTTGGCGAAATGGTGGAAAGCTGGGCAGAAGGTAATTGTGATTACCTTGTAGGTGCAGATCGTGGTGCCATCAGGAGTTTTATCACTCCCAAAACATATGGCCAGCCGGATACCTACCTTGGCACAAACTGGTTCAGTACTACCAGTTGCACACCTTCCTCATCAAATGACAATTGCGGTGTGCATACCAATAGTGGAGTACAAAACCACTGGTTTTATCTTTTGTCTGAAGGGGGTAGTGGAACCAATGACTTTGGCACCAGTTATAATGTAACCGGCATTACCCGTTTTAAAGCCCGTTTGATCGCTTACCGGGCATTGACCACGTACCTCAGCTCTTCCTCGCAATACATTGATGCCAGGGCAGCCACCCTTCATGCTGCATGGGATCTTTATGGGCAGTGTTCTGCCGAAATAATTGCAGTAGGCGATGCCTGGCATGCGGTAGGTGTGGAATCACAATCAGGGCAGTTTAGCAAGAATGCCTGTGGTACTTATTCTTCAGGGGAATTTATCCAGGCGATATCTCAATTAACCGCTGCCAATGGGTGTGCTACCACAGTAAATTCGGCTACCAATATTGTTTATTTTACCGCCCGCGACCGTGTTATTCTATTGCCGGGTTTCAAGGCTACTGCCGGTGCCAGGTTCATTGCCTATCTTGAACCCTGCTCTTCCACCATGTGGAGAGGCGGCGATAATATAATTAAGAGCGATCCCGAAAAAGGAATATTCCCTCCTGTTATTGCTGCAAAGGAATCTCCTGCAGAACTGCTGGCTGCCGACCAGGCGGTTAGAGTGAATCCTAATCCATTTACTTCCACCTTTGAATTAACCATCAGGGCCAAACAGGATACAAGGGCCCAGGTAGTTGTTTATAATGCTGTTGGAGTTAAAGTGATGGAAAAAACAGGTGTCAGTATTATGAAGTCAATAAATAGATTATCTTTTGACGGATCACATCTTACAAGGGGTATGTATATGGTGGAGGTAAATATGGAAGGCGTAAGAACGGTAAAGAAGATTATCAAGATGTAAAATGTAGTTTTTTATTTTAAGGTCTCCCCGTATTATTTTCGGGGAGACCTTTTTTATACTGTTGCCGGATAGAAAAAAAGTTGCACCCTTTTTTTAAGAAAGCAACTTTTTTTCACCTGTAAGAAATGAAATTTAAAAATAACTCAGGTTTGTTTTTGGTGTAAGGGTAAGCAAGGTTTCATACATCAGCCTGATGGTGTCTTCCACATCTTTTTTATGCAGCATTTCTACCGTAGTATGCATGTAGCGCAATGGGATAGAAATCAACACCGAAGGGCAACCATCATTGGCATAGGCAAAGGAATCCGTATCAGTGCCGGTACTCCTGCTTACCGTATGCAACTGCACGGGTATCTTATTTTTATGTGCCACCTCCTGCACTACATCCAGTAATTTATTATGTACTGCCGGGCCAAAGGTAAGTGATGGTCCCTTGCCACAGGCAGTATCTCCCTGTACTATTTTACTGATCATCGGGGTGGTGGTATCATGTGTTACATCCGTTATGATGGCCACATTGGGCTTGATCCTCCGGGCAATCATCTCGGCACCACGAAGGCCAATTTCTTCCTGCACCGCATTTACAATGTACAAACCAAAGGGTAGTTTCTTTTTGTTCAGTTGCAGCAGCCTGGCTACCTCAGCAATCATAAAACCACCAATACGGTTATCGAAGGCCCTGCCAATTAAGTAATCGTACGCCAGTTCATCATAGCCATTTTCATAGGTCACCACTGCGCCGATATGGATGCCCAGTGCTTCCACTTCTTTTTTGTTGGAAGCCCCGGCATCTAAAAATAAATTCTCCACTTTGGGCTGTGTTTCTTTATCGCCATTGCCCATGCGGGTATGAATGGCCGGCCAACCGAATACCGCTTTTACCGGCCCTTTTTTACCATGTACAAATACCCTCATGGATGGGGCTATCTGGTGATCCACTCCACCGTTGCGTTTCAGGTAGATCAATCCCTCGGGGGTGATATAATTTACAAACCAGCTGATCTCATCTGCATGGGCTTCTATCACCACTTTAAATGCAGCCGTAGGATTGATAACGCCTACAGCAGTGCCATAAGGATCGGTAAAGAAACTATCGGTAAATGGTTTGATATACTCTAACCACATTTTCTGTCCGCCGCTTTCAAAACCTGTGGGGGAGGGGTTGTTAATATAATTTTTTAAAAAAGAATAGGATGCATCGGTCAAAATACTTTTGGGGGTTTTAGCTTTTGCTTTTGCTTTTACTTTTGCCATATTAATAGTTTTTTGCAAAATTAAGGGCATCTGTAAAAAGCTGCGTTGTTTTTTTAGCCACGAATTACACTAATTACCATCAATTGTCTTTATTTCTGTTAAGTAAATAATCTTTTCATAAAGAAGCCTGGAATTCTGCATCATTAAACATATAAACCAATAAACTACACACTGGCGATAGTCATCAGCATTGCTGATAATAACATCAGCCCGTCAACCAGGAAATAATAAAAAAAATACCCCTGCCTTTTCTTTACCGAATAATAATAAACAATTACAGTGGCTATGCCTGTCAGCTGCAGGGCTATCCTTTGCCGCAAAGTGATGCCATGATGGCCCAGCAAAAAATTGAGTACAAACAGCAAAAATAATAGTGACCAGATTAGCCATTTCATTACTTTTGGCGACAAATCGGTGGCGAGGCTGTGCAATCCCCTTATCTTATCTACTGCAGCATCCCTGTTATCAAATATAATACACAGCATCAGCATAAACAAAAAACGTTTGGTCATAATAAGCCAACCCAGGGTGGTAAAATGAACATGGTATTGGGCCAGGGGCAGGTAGGCTGTTACAAACATCCAGGTAAATGCCAGTAAGACCGTTTTGGCAAACCCGATTTTCCTGGTAAAGGCGGTTTGTTTAAGCGGTAATAAGGGAACGGAGTACAGGAAAGTGAGGAGGAAAGCAATGGCCACATGCTGCAGCGGGATATGCGATCCTGAAAAAAGCAGCAGCACGCCCAGTCCACCGGTAAGTAAAAAGAAAACCCTGGTGTAAGGATTGTTCAACAGTTTTAGTGAAAATTGCTGCCCGGCAAAAACATTTCCCAGGATATAATGAAAGTTGTAACTGCACAACGTGGCAAAAAACACGAATGCCATCAGGTGATAACTGACGGGCAAATGAACCATGAGCGTGGTTTGAAAAACAAGTGCGGCTGAACACAATGCCACCCATAGTGCATGGGTTATGATGAAATATAAAACCTTTTTTTGCAGGTAGTTTGATGATTAGTATTTAATAATTACAACTTTGTCAGAGTACACGGTATCACTCACATTTTTTGCTTTGTCTTTTATAACAAACCTAAAAGTGCAGGTATCATTGAAGCCGCAGAGAGGGTCGCCTACACCGGGAAAATTGACAACCCTGTGCCCAAAAGAGACCAATAAATCACCTTCCTTCCCATTGGTAACTTTAAAATCAATTGGCAGACTTTGGTCTGATTTAAAAATTGTATTTGCACAATAAGGAGTGATCTTCTTTATGAATATGGAATCTACATCACCTTCAGCATCGGTGAACGATAATTTAAAGTTGATTTTTTGCTCAGCCTTTAATGGGTTATCAACAGATTTATCAGCAGATTTAAATTTTAACTGTGGCACTGTTGTAAATTTATCCTTACCGCAACTGGTAAAAATCAAACTTAATAAAGCTATTACAATTGTGTTACGCATCTTTGTATATTAATCATCAAATTTAAGGATAGAAATTGAATACTGCTGTTAAAGATAGGGAACTGGTTAATAAAATTTTTACCGTCACCCCGGCGGATTTTACTGGTACCGCACTGGAAATTTTTCGTTTTCAATATGATCACAATGCCCTCTACAACCAATTTTGCAGGGCCTTAAAAGTTGATGCTGCTAAAGTAGATACCTTAAACCGTATACCTTTTTTACCCATTTCTTTTTTTAAAACCCATACCATCACCACTACCAGCTTTGAGCCGGCTGCAACTTTTGAAAGCAGCGGTACCACACAAACCATCAACAGCAAACATTTGGTAAAAGATACTGGCTTGTATGAAAAAAGTTTCCGCAGCGCTTTTGATATGTTTTACGGAGCAGCGGAAGATTGGTGCATCATTGCATTGCTCCCCTCATACGTGGAAAGGAAAAATTCTTCTTTGGTAATGATGGCGGATAAACTGATTGCCCAAAGCCGGCATCCGCAAAGCGGTTTTTATTTAAATGAACTGGAAAAACTACAGCAGGTATTGCAGCAGTTGGAACAGCAAAAGCAAAAGACATTGCTCATTGGCGTTACCTTTGCCCTTCTTGATTTTGCGGAGCAATTTCCCATGCCTTTGGCCCATACCGTCATCATGGAAACGGGCGGAATGAAAGGACGCAGGAAGGAAATGACGAGGCCACAGGTGCATGAAATTTTGTGTACAGCCTTTCAGCAACAGATCATCCACTCCGAGTATGGTATGACGGAACTGCTGAGCCAGGCCTATTCAAAAGGAAATGGCATTTTTAGCACGCCGCCCTGGATGAAAATTTTAATAAGGGAAGAAGATGACCCGCTCACTGTATTGAGTGCTGGCCACAAACCCACAGTTGCCGGTGCAGTCAATGTAATTGACCTGGCAAATATTTATTCCTGCAGTTTTATAGCCACCGGTGATGCAGGAAAATTATATGCTGACGGCAGCTTTGAGGTAATGGGAAGATTAGATAACACCGATATCAGGGGCTGCAGTTTGTTGGTGGTGTAGATTAGTATAGCAGAAGTTCTGAGGTTTAGCTTGCCTGCACAAAAGCAAATTATTAATAAGTGATTTACCCCCTGCACTCCAAACTCAATATACCAAACCGCCTCACCCCCCGGTAGCAAATCCTTCAAATACGGTCATGCCGCCATCAATAAAAATACTGGCACCGGTAATATAATCACTATCATCGCTGGCTAAAAACACTGCCAGTTTACCGATATCTTCAGGCACTCCTATCCGGTTATAGGGTATCAGTTTCATTAAGTTGTTGTATGCTTCGGTTGTACTCCAGGCTACCGTGTTAATAGGGGTTTTAATGGCGCCCGGACAAATACTGTTGACCCTTATTTTATCTCCACCATATTCCTGCGCAATTGTTTGCATCAGCATTTTTATAGCCCCTTTAGAGGAGGCATAATTCGCATGCCTGCTCCAGGGAATCATTTCATGTACGCTGCTCATACAAATAATTTTTCCACACGCAACAGAGCGTTCCGCCACAATGCCTCTTCTTAAAAATTCTTTTACTGCTTCCCTTGCACATAAAAATTGGCCGGTAAGGTTTACATCAATCACCAGTTGCCATTGCGCCAATGTCATTTCATGAAATTTGGCGTCCTGCTGAAGGCCTGCATTATTTACCAGAATATCTACTGTGCCAAATTGCTGTATGGTTTGCTGAAACATATTGATCACCTGGTCTTCTTTACTTACATCTGCCTGTATGGCAATGGCATTGCTGCCGGCAGCTTTTATTTTTTCCACCACAGCATCAGCCGCCGCTGGTTTTGAAACATAGTTTACCACCACATTCGCCCCGGCTTCGCCTAATATTATAGCCACGCCTTCTCCAATGCCACTGTTGGCACCGGTTACAATAGCGGTCTGCCCTGCTAATTTTTTTTCGTTTGCCATCTAAATAATTATTTTTTTAAGAAGTTTAGCTCAGAATTTTATTTTGTAAAATAATATGATTGATGCAAAAATAAGTGTGATGGCATTAGCTACCAGCACCGGCATATTATGGGTAAACATGCCAAATAACAACCATAGCAAAGTGCCAATAGTAAACAGCCAGTACATGGATAAAGAGATGCCCGAAGTATTTTTGGTGCGGATGGTTTTTATTGCCTGGGGCATAAATGAAGCCGTAGTACAGATGGCTGCTGCAAAGCCAATTATAGTTATCCAATCCATAGTTTTTAATTTAGCAATGGTAAATAATATTGAGCAATAAGCAGGTTAAGTATTTGTAATGGGTTTTGAACCGGGCTGAAAATCTTTGTGCGGCTTCGGAGGCGTCGCACTCCCGCCCGAGCGGTATTCAGCCGGGCGGGCTTATACATTTATTCTTTTTTGGGCCTGTCCGCATTATTTTGGCCTCACCACACTTCCATCTCTTCAAAAGATAGCAGGAAGTATTATAAATCGTTTATAAAAATGTTATCTGCCACATTATCATTATTTCTTTAATCAACAATAGTAACTACATCCTGTTACTCCGAAACGCTCCAGATTTTTAAACGCTTGCCCTGTTTCCTCCTTAAGGTGACGGAAGGGGCAGGGGGGCTAAAACCTTCCAATGATCTTAAAATTGATCAGCCTTGGCGTAAGCCTGTTGGGTATGCTGTACACCGCATTGGAAAAATCTTTTATCAGCTGGTAAGAAATCGTGTTGGGGCGGTCAATTAAATTAAATACTTCAAAGCTGGCCCAGATGTTGTCAAAATTGCGGAAAGGGCTGTGGCTCCTGCGGCTGTTTTTTTCACTCAGCAGTAAAGCGCTGAAACCAATATCCACCCTGATGTATGGGTCAATGACCAGCGCATTGCGGTACTTCACACTGTTGGGAATATTGAAAGGCATATTGCTGCCATAGATCATATTCAGGTGTACCCGGAAGTTTTTATTCGTTGATAAATAGTCCTGCAAAAACAACCCTACCGTCAGCATCCTGTCTGTTGGACGCCTTACCCAGCCTACATCCTGTCGCACACTATCTGTGATCACCTGGTCTTCTGTTTTGGAACCAATGATCTCACCGGCGGCATTTTTATACTGGTAATAATGATCGCCATCAATATTTTCTTTCGTTTTCATCAGGCCAATACTCAGCCAGCTTTCAGCATCTTTCACCAGTTCGGTGTAGAATCTTGTTTCAATACCATAGGCATAGCCTTTGGCATTATTGTTTCCAAAGTAGCGTATCCTTACATTGTCTACATCATAGGGGATCAGGTCACGGATGTTTTTATAATATGCTTCGGTAGTGATCCTGAAAGGCCGGTTATCATTTTTAAAATTATAATCAAGCCCTGCCACCAGCTGGTAACTCTTTTGCGATTTTACCGCTGTATTTAAAGTGCCGTCATATTTTCTTAGTTCCCTGTAAAATGGCGGCTGATCGTAAATGCCTGCTGCCAGTTTAAACACCACATCTTTTTTCCAGTTGGGTTTAATACTTACCTGTGCCCTCGGGCTGATCAAAAATTCATTGTTCAGGCTGTTGTAATTATACCGAAGGCCTGCCTGTAAGGTGATGTCTCTTTTGTTATTGCTGAAATTGATATTGTCCTGCACATAGCCGCTGTATTTTTTTATAGAAAGATCCGCTGTAGAATTCAAAAAAGTATTCAGCCTGCCGCTATTCAGGGGTAAAGAATATTCAGCGCTGTCCTGGTATTCCCATTCATATAATTTATCGGTAATGTTGGTTTGCTCTATGCTGTTGCCAAATTGGAAAAAATGTTTTCCTTTCTCCATTGTGCCTTTCAGTGCAGCGTTCCACACTTCAATGTTCAGTTCGTTTCTGCCATAGTTTTGATAGTAGCCTGCCCCCAGCGGATTAACGATTTGCCCGAATGTACTGCTGGTATTATCAAAATCACGGTCGCCGAATAAGTAAGCACCGGCAATATCAAAATTTTCATTTTCTTTATTTTGAAAGCGGCTAAGCATCCACTTTAGTTTTAGTTTTTTATTGGGTTGGTTGATGGCGCTCAGCCCCACGAAGTTTGTTTTGTACCCATCTTTTTCCTGTCCTTCAAAATAAATGTCCAGGCCGAGGTTTGCGGTAAACAAGGGTGAAAAAACGGAAGTCGTTTTTTGTGCACTTTCAGGAATCAAGGTAAATTTTGTGGCAGAGAAATTACCCAGTACTTCCAGTTGCCATTTGTCATTCAACTTATACGTGAGGTATGCCTGTGCATCAGTGGAGGAGGGGGTATAAGCACCTTTTGTTTCCTGGCTGTTGAGCAGGTTCCGGTTGCTTTTGGTGCGTACACCCACTAAATAAGTAAGCCTTTCATTTTTAGCAGATCCTTCAAGGTGAAAGCCCTGTTCCAGTAAACTTACATACACAGAACCACCAAATAGTTTCGGTTTCTTGTATTGGATGTCGAGCACACTGCTCATTTTATCACCGTATTTTGCCTGGAACCCACCGTTGTAGAAAGTCACATTCCTCGCCATTTCAGGATTGATAAAACTCAACCCTTCCTGCTGGCCGCTTCTTACCAAATAGGGCCTGAAGATTTCAAAGTCATTGATGTAAATCAAATTCTCATCGTAGTTGCCCCCGCGTACATTGTATTGCGAAGTGAGTTCATTGTTGCTGCCCACCAGTATTTTGATCAGGCCCTCAATGCCGCCTGTGGTGCTGGGCAATACCACAGCGCTCTTGGGATTAATTTTCGTGAGCCCAAGTTCTGTTCTTTCCTTTTGATCACCCACCACCACCGTGGCCAGGGTTTTACCGAGGTGCTGCAATTTGATGGTTACTTTTTCTTCTTCATTTTCACTAAGAAAAAATCCCTGCTGTGTTTCTGCATAGCCTGTGTGTGAAAAAACCAATGCAAAAGACTTTTCTGCCCCTACCTTAATCCGGAAACTGCCACTGTCATTGGTAACAATACCTGCAGCTTTACCTAAAACACTTACAGATACAGCTGACAGGGGATTTTCATTTTCATCGATCACTCTACCACTAACATAAGCCACTTTTTTTTGTGCAGCTGCAGTAAGGCAAAGCAGTGATAAAATAATGCCGGTGATTATTCTCATGTGTTGAAGGTAAATGATTTCCTGTTTTTTATATTTGATAAAAATAAAGCCTTGTTGATAAATGGCAATCAGTTTTTGTCAATTTGTTGTATTTATCAGTAATACAGTGCTTTGCTGCAGAGGCTGCAACAATAGCGGTGTTGATGAGATGCCGGTTGTTAGCAATGGCTGGCAATTGCGAAAGATCTTTACTCTATTCCGGTTAATTTAATTGTAATTTTATAACAGGGTATTGAACAGGGGCATACCAGGCTCCATACGGGCATGGAAACAACCGGTAATATTGTTTTTTAAAATTTTAAAATGCGGATCTTACTTACAGGTGCTAATGGCTACATCGGTATGCGGTTGCTGCCGGTGTTGGTAGAAGCAGGGCATGAGGTAACCTGCGTGGTAAGGGATGTGAACCGGTTTCAACCCGCCGCGGAATTGCTGCATAAGGTCTATATCATTGAATTTGATTTTCTGCATCCTGAAAATGCCCTGCAGAATTTTAATCATAAAACTTTTGATGTTGCCTATTACCTTATTCATTCGCTGGGAGATACTTCCACCACATTAAAGGAGTATGAAATAAGGTCGGCTGGTTGCTTTGTATTGGTGGCTACCCTTACCCAGGTGAAGCAGATCATTTACCTGAGTGGAATTTCAAATGAGCAAAATCTATCCAGGCATTTGCTGGCCCGGAAAGCAGTGAAGGATGTGTTTATGCGTTCCGGTTTGGCCTATACTATTTTTGAAGCAGGCATTATTGTTGGCTCGGGAAGTGTGTCCTTTGAGATCATCCGTGACCTTACTGAAAAATTACCCGTAATGATTGTTCCGCGTTGGCTCAATTCACGCTGCCAGCCGCTTGCCATCCGGAATTTAATCAATTACCTGCACCTGAGCCTGTTAAATGAAGCCACATTTTTTAAAACCTTCGAAATCGGCGGCCCCGATATATTGTCGTATAAGCAAATGCTGCTGGGCTTTGCCGCTGTGCGGGGGTACAAGCGGTACATCTTTACTTTGCCGGTACTTTTCCCGGGCCTTTCGGCCTACTGGCTATACCTTACCACCTCTGCCAATTTTACTATTGCAAGGCAACTGGTGCAAAGCATGAAAAATGACGTGATCTGCAAAGAACAGTCAGTACAGGAAATAATTCCCCAGGAACTGATCCCTTACCGGGAAGCGATCAAAATGGCTTTTCTGAAAATTGAACAGAATATGGTATTGTCCAGCTGGACAGATGCAGCCTCCAGCAGCCTGGGTAAATTAGATCTTAACCAATACGTTGAAGTGCCTGTTGATGGTTGTTACAAAGACCGGAGGTGGATGGAGATTGATAAAAATAAAGTAGAAGAGATTGCAGCCCGGTTCTTTTCCATTGGGGGAAACCAGGGTTGGTATTACGCCGATAAATTATGGCGGATCAGGGGATTGCTTGATAAACTGGTTGGGGGTGTTGGACTGGGCAGGGGAAGAAGAAATGAGGTGGATATTCAGCCCGGGGATGCACTTGATTTCTGGAGAGTGCTGCTTGTAGATAAAAAAAATTACCGCCTGCTGCTATTTGCCGAAATGAAATTGCCTGGTGAAGCATGGCTTGAATTTTCCATTGTACAAAGCGAAACCCGCTGCATTTTAAAACAAACTGCCACCTTTCGCCCCCGTGGAATTTTAGGCCGTAATTATTGGTATGCCATGCTTCCCTTTCATTATTTTATTTTTCGGAATATGCTCAAACGTATTGCGGGAATAAAATAGTCATACCGGAGCTTACTTTCCTGTAATTGCGATGCAATACTTTCACAAAATTTAGATTTTACGAATGAATTCAAATAGCAATGTATTTAACTAATATTCCTGTAGAATAGTTACCTGCTTTATAGATGCCCTTTATTATTGATAATACCCGGCAGTTCACAAAGAATAACATAAATGTTTTAGCAAACCACCGGGTAAAATAACTATTCATTTTCAGTAATTCACCTTGGTGTCATTATCCTTAACCCCGGTATCTGTCCACAGCGTTGTTACAATACCTGCCAACTGTTGTGATATGGCTGCCAGGTCTGCAATCTTGCTGGCCTGATCCGGGGGCATTTTTTCATCACCCGCAAAATGAGCCATGATGCCATTCCTGAATAAAGGAGAGGCGAAACTTGCCACTGGAGCAGGAGCGCCTAAAATATTGGTCAGATAGTAATTGAAATAGCCATCCAGGTGTTGGGAAAGAAAAAGGTTGGAGTAAGTAACAAAATTTAAACCACCGGGTAAATTGGCATTTATTGTTTTTACAATATTGGTCTTCACTTCCAGTTTATTATTTTTTACTGTTACTATCCTGTAAGGACTGGGAGCTGTAACAAGCGAGCCGGTCTCAATGTCAAACAGCTCATTTCCATTATGTGTATAGGATGAGATATCATTCGCATGATAATGGCCTGTAAAAATAATTTTCAATCCGGCATCCATCAGGGTATTGCCCACATTCTGGAAGTCATCGATAACATATCCCGGATCTATTTGCGACTGGCCGGAATAATGTTCAATCAGGTTGTGATGCATCATTGCAAAGGTTGTAATGTGTTGCTGTTTTGCCAATGCAAGCTGGGCTAATACCCAGGCAAGTGTTGTTGGTTTAATTCTGCCTGCGGCCACATCCCCACCGGGCCCGTATTCTTCATATTTGCTGGCATCAATGACGATCAGCCGCAAACCGGGTTCTAACTCCGCTACATAACTTAATGAATTGGCGTCCCTGGATAAAGCATTGCTATAACCAAATTTGGCATAGATGGTTTCAAAATCTGTCCTGGTGGTCATGGCTGCTGGATAATCATAATCTCCAATATATTTTTTGGCTTTGGCATTGTTGATGTCGTGATTTCCCGGCATCACAAATACTTTTATCCCATCACAGCGGAGTTGATTGAAAAAGCCAGCCATTGCCTGGTGGCCAATCTTTTCGCCATCTTTGGTGAGATCTCCGGGCACCAGTAAAATATCTGGTTTTTCGATTTGTAATTCCGCCATCACCTGCCTGAAAATCGGATCACTGTATTGCAACATTTTAGGATCCTGGTTCAGGTAATTTTGAAATGCCAACCCTTCAGCACCGCCATTACTTAATAAGGAAGGATGCATGTAATGAATGTCGGAAACAATTGCTATCCTGAGATGCGGATTACCGTGTTTGTCAGCCAGGTTCAAAGCCGGAGCAGAAGACTGGTCATCGATTAATTCCTTTTTGCAGGATGGCAGGAGTTGACTCAGCAGGATTGCCAGTAGCCATAATTTCTGTTTCATAAAAAAAATTTAAAGGTGAGGAATAGATGACATCAGATCTTGTAACAGGTCATCAGCCATTTAAAAATTTTAATTATTTGCAGTTAGTTCTCAAGTATAAAAATACTGCAGGGATTGCCTTTTTCATAGCTTTTCGGTTATTATTTTAACCCATGATATGTTCTAATTTTCTGCATGTTGTAAAACATATTCTTCCTCCCGTTATTTTGCTTTTCAGAAAGGGGTAAATGATTGGTATCAAAAAAAGGAGTAAGTTCGAAAAAATAATTCCTGATGGCAGATACTGCGGGGCAACAGCATGGCGAACAAAATCATATCCCTGAATATGATGGTGTAAGGGGCGTTGCCATCAGTATGGTCATTATCTGGCATTGCATCAATAACCTTATTGCAGATAAACATAACCTGGTTTCTAAATTTATCTTACTGGTTACCGGTAATTTCTGGAGTGGGGTGGATTTATTCTTTGTGCTTTCAGGTTTTTTATTAGGAAGCATCCTGTTAAAACAACGGGGTTCAAAAAACTATTTTAAGACTTTCTACTTACGCCGTATCTGCAGGATTTTCCCACTGTACTATTGCTACCTTATTATTTATTATTTGCTGTTGCATTCGGGTGTACAGTATACAATGCCCTGGGTGTTCAGTAATACTTTGCCCTTTTGGAGTTATGCCAGTTTTACCCAGAATATATTGATGGCAAAATATTTCACCCTTGGGTCGCATGCGATGGAGCCCACCTGGTCGCTGGCAGTGGAAGAGCAGTTTTATCTGTTGTTACCGCTGGTGATATTTTTTTTAAGAGGAAAAAAACTATTGTTGCTGGTGGTGATTGCTTCTGCAGCGGCGCTTTATTTCAGGCTTACCGCAGCAAACTGGATCGCTTCATTTGCATCGCTGCATACGAGGGCAGATGCTTTGCTGCTGGGCGTTTTAGCCGCTTACCTCAGCACGAATCAGCTGGCAAAACAATTTGCAGAAAACCACCTGGGGAAATTGTATATGCTTTGCTACGCCATGCTCGGGTTGTTTTTTGCCGGCAGCTTCAGGATGATTACAATCAATTATTATCTTAATTTTTCATTACTGTCCATTTTTTATTCTCTCGTCATTGTATTGATCAGCATAGATAAAAAAAGCTGGCTGGTAAATTTTCTTCAGAATAAGGCACTGGGGCATATTGGCAGGATTTCCTTTGGCATCTATATCTATCACTATTTTATTTTGGGAGTGGTACACTATCTCCTGCTGCATGAGGCACCGCAAATTTCAACTATAACCAACTTACTGGTAACTTTATTGGCCTTGCTGGTGCTTTACCTGTTTTCATTTTTATCCTACCATTTATTCGAGAAAAAAATAATAGCCTTTGGGCACCGGTATGTATATTGAAAGGGCAGTTACGATATGCCCGGCAACAGCAGCCGGTGGAATTAGCCCCGGCACACTGCCGCAGATTTTCGATTAACCGTGTTCAATTTACAATCCTCACCAAAGGCTGAAATCCGCCAAAATCAACTACCTTCGCCCCCTTAAAAAACGACACGTAAGGAATGAAGAACATCCGTAATTTTTGCATCATTGCACATATTGATCATGGTAAGAGTACCCTGGCAGACCGCTTACTGGAATTTACCCATACCATTGGCGAAAGGGACATGCAGGCGCAGGTACTGGATGATATGGACCTGGAAAGGGAAAAAGGCATTACGATCAAGAGCCACGCTATCCAGATAAATTATAATTGGAAGGGAACGGAGTATGTGCTGAACCTGATTGATACGCCCGGCCATGTAGACTTTAGTTACGAAGTGAGCCGTGCCCTTGCAGCCTGCGAAGGCGCTTTGTTGCTGGTAGATGCTTCACAGGGCATTCAGGCGCAAACCATCAGTAACCTTTACCTGGCAATAGAAAATAACCTGACCATCATCCCGGTGATCAACAAAATAGACATGGACGGCGCCATGATACCCGAAGTGACCGACCAGATCGTAGAACTGGTTGGCTGTAAGCCGGAAGAAATTTTGCTGGCCAGCGGAAAAAGCGGCATTGGCATTGAAGAGATATTGACGGCCATTATTGAAAGAATCCCTGCTCCTTCGGGTGATGAGCGTGCGCCACTGCAGGCATTGATATTTGACAGTGTGTTCAATTCTTTCCGTGGTATTATTGTTTATTACCGCATTTTTAATGGTACCCTGAAAAAGGGAGATAAAATTAAATTCAGCAACACGGGTTTGGAATATGGTGCCGATGAAGTGGGCATTTTAAAACTGGGCATGCAGGCCAAAAACGAAGTGAAAGCGGGTGATGTGGGCTATATCATCACCGGTATCAAAGTTGCCAAAGAAGTGAAAGTAGGTGATACTATTACCACAACGGTGAATGGCGCTACCGAATCCATACAAGGCTTCCAGGATGTGAAGCCGATGGTGTTTGCCGGGATCTTCCCGGTAGAGACAGATGCATTTGAAGAGTTGAGGGATTGCATGGACAAACTGCAACTGAACGATGCATCGCTTACTTTTGAACTGGAAACTTCCCAGGCATTGGGTTTTGGTTTCCGTTGTGGTTTCCTCGGAATGCTCCACATGGAAATCATCCAGGAGCGCTTGGAAAGGGAGTTCAATCAAACGGTAATCACTACAGTACCTAACGTAAGTTTTATTGCCACCACCAACAAGGGCGAAATCATCAAGATCAACAACCCAACCGAAATGCCGGATCCTACAAGAATCGATCATATTGATGAACCGTTCATCAAAGCACAGATCATTACCAAGCCGGAATATATAGGGAACATCATGACTTTGTGTATTGGTAAACGGGGCATCCTTACGCACCAGAGTTATCTCACGCCAACCAGGGTGGAACTGAGTTTTGAAATGCCGCTGACTGAAATTGTGTTTGATTTTTATGATAAACTCAAGAGTATGACCCGCGGCTATGCATCGTTTGATTATCACCCGATAGAATACCGGCCAAGTGATATTGTGAAAATGGATATCCTGCTTAACAACGAAAAAGTAGATGCGTTGAGTGCATTGATACATCGGGGTAGGGCGCATGAATTTGGAAGAAAATTGTGCGAAAAATTAAAAGAACTGTTGCCCCGCCAGCAATTCCAGATTGCGATACAGGCTGCAATCGGTGCCAAAGTGGTGGCAAGGGAAAATATCAGTGCGATCAGGAAGGATGTTACCGCTAAATGTTATGGAGGTGATATCAGCCGAAAGCGTAAACTCCTGGAGAAGCAAAAAGAAGGAAAAAAACGAATGAAACAGATCGGTAATGTGGAAGTGCCGCAGGAGGCTTTCCTTGCTGTGTTGAAATTGAACGATTAAGCAGTACCAGGAGCCAGGAATGATGTATTGAAGAATTCTTCTGCGTAGCTTTTGAACTGCTGTTAAATATTTTGGGTCTCTCAACTGTGCGGAATATCTTTAGGCTGTAAACAACATAACTATGAGTACTTTTTCACTGAATCCCGATATGAACTATGAAGTGACAGCGCGCTTTATTGCCAAAGGCAGCGATGCTCCGCTATCCGGTGCTGCTTATACCATGCGCCTTTTTGATAAGGATATTTTCGATGATGATTTTATTGGCGAAAGTGGCCTGGATGAGAACGGCGTTGCTAAAATAAAATTCACCCGCCAGGCATTTAGTGACCTGGGAAACCTGGAAACCATGCCCGATCTTTATTTTGTATTGGTAAAAAATGGGGCGCAGGTTTTTAGCAGCAAGGTGATGGAGGAACTCGATGTGGAGGCACTGGAGCAATTTAAAATGGGAGAGGGGGAAGTGATTGACCTTGGAACTTTTTTGGTAGATGCCTGATGATTTATCCTGCTGTGAAATTCTGTTGAATCCGCTATAAAGCGGATTTTTTGTTTTGTTGAAACCCCGGGATCGATTGATGATTGTTGTTATTGCCGCAGGAGCGGGTATCGGAAACCTGCCGGATGAGGTGCCGGGATTGCCGACTGATCAGGGAATTTTTCTTCTTCCCGATTATTTTTTTCAATAATTACTTGTATATGGCGATCCTGATTTGTAATTTAACTATTCAATAAATTATTCATTTTAAAATTGATAAAAATGGAGAACAATAATTTAAGGCAGCCATCACCACGACGTAATTTTTTAAGCACTTTGGCCGCCGGTGCTGCGGCCCTTGGAGTAGCTACTTTTTTAACACCTTTGCGTGTAAAGGCAGGTGCATTGCAAACTGAAGCAGGTAATTTACCTGGTGACCCCGATGCCTGGTTTGCAAAGATCAAAGGCAAGCACCGTATTGTATTTGATGCCACACAGCCCAAAGAAATTTTCCCTTTTGCCTGGCCAAGGGTTTTTTTGCTTACGAATGAGGCTACAGGCAGTCCTGCAAAAGACTGTAGCGTAGTGGTGATATTAAGGCACGATGCTATTCCTTATGCTTTTGAAGATAAGCTGTGGGAAAAGTACAAATTTGGGGAGCTGTTCAAGGCGAATGATCCTGTTACAAAAGCAGCTTCCATCCGCAACCCTTTCTGGAAGCCGCAGAAAGGTGCATATAAAATACCGGGCTTCGGAGAGGTATCCATTGGCATTGATGAATTACAGGCCAGTGGAGTGATGTTTTGTGTATGTGATGCGGCAATAACCGTATTCAGTGCTGTGGCTGCCGAAAAGATGGGATTAATAGCAGCCGACGTTAAAAAAGAATGGATGGAAGGAATGTTGCCGGGCATCCAGCCTGTTCCCTCCGGCGTGTGGGCAGTAGGCCGGGCGCAGGAGCATGGTTGTGCTTATTGTGCCATTGTCTGATTCTGCACTCAGTCATTTTAAGTCGCTTTTTTTTGAAGCGGCTTTTTTTGTGCCAGCCCGTTTATTTTTTTTATTGGGCCAAAGGGGCCTAATTTGTGTTGCAAGGCAGTATAACTATCTGCATAAGGGCCAAAGGGATAATCAACAGGCTTGGTGTTGATATCAGGCCAGTCATAACGAAAAAATTTTTCCGGCCTTGGCATAGAATTTACAAATGCCGCCACATCCCAGGCATCTTCATCAGTAAGTTCAGGAGCAACTGCAGCGGCTTTAAAAGGCATATTGTGTTTTACAAAACTGGCAAGCTTTGAAATACGGTACATGCCTGCACTTACATTGTAGCTGTTTGCTCCCCATAACGGGGGATAAATATAGCCGGCACTGTCGGGCAAAGGCATTCCTTCTCCTTTTGGTCCATGACAAATTTTACATTTGGCGGCATATATACGCTGCCCGTTATCTGCATTGGCCGATCTTTCCAGCCAGGGCATGTCGGGCATCCCGGTTCCTTGCAGCCTGCTGTCTTTTTTTACCGCTTTACCCACCCATTTTAAATAAGCCACCATGGCCTGCATTTCATGAGAAAGGCTATCCAGTTTCTTGCCGTTCAGGCTTCTTTCCATACATTCATTTATACGGAATTCAATCGATTCAATTCTGCCGCTCCGGTCACGGTATTTCGGGTAAGATGATGCTACCAATGCGTAGTTGCTGCCAAATAATCTTGTACCTGCATCCAGGTGGCAGTTCTGGCAATTCATACCATTGCTCATGCGGGCTACCAAACCTTTGGGGCCAAGATAGGCAGCCGTGTTTACAATCAATGCCCTTCCATAACGGATAAGGTTAGCCGCTTCAGTGCCGGCAAGCCCGTTTGTGTCTGGTGGCGCCCAGGTGTTGTTAGTAGTGATTTTTTCCCTGCTTTTAAATTGACTGCCCGAAAACATCCTGTACGCTATTACCAATCCGGTAAAAGCCATCAACCCTGCTGCCACAACATAACATCTTAACAAAATATCTTTCATTGTAAAATGGTTCAGTAAATAACCTCTTTTATTGATTAATGAGCAACTTTTATGTATCCCCAACCTTCATGCTGTTTACTGATGATCTCGTAAATGCCATCCGGTACTACTTTTACCCCGGGTAAGAGTTTGCTTTCATCAATATTAAAACGCTTCATGGTAAACGCACACACTTTAAAAGAAACATTACTGTCTGCCAGCAGGTGGCTGATTTCCGCTGCATGTTTCGACAGGTCTTTTGTTACCAGGTTCAAAGCCTGTCCATAAATGACCACTTCCAGCTTTGACAGGGCATTGGTTTTTCTTATCAATCTCACCTCCCGGATAACCGCCTGCTGGCTTACGGAATCCCTTGTGCTCATATCAAAAACAACTTTATAATCGGCGGGTTGCGCATAGAGGCTGCCGGTAGCGGACAATATTAAGGCCAGGAGGAAGGTATTCTTTTTCATGTGTTGCTGTTTTCTGCTGATAATTGCTGCAGTAAATACCAGGTATAGCTGCAGGTATAGTTTTTTTGTAACAAAGGAATGAGGTGCGGTTGAACCTATTCAGGCCTGCAAGGCTGTTTCAATACTATTTTTTATTTTTAAATGTACAAATAGTTTGAGGCAAATGCAAAAAAATTGGCATGCTTAAAAATTCAATAACAAGGTGCTGAAATGATGCAGTTTAACCCAGATTTTGCAGTTGAAATCTATTACGAGAAAAAAATGCTTCAAACACAGGCATTTGCTTGATTTTTTGATCTCACCATAGTTCACTATGTTTTC